>CAUUSH010000020.1:0-38351 GCA_963547785.1 uncultured Treponema sp.
GATTGAAGCCATTCCATCAGACGTTTGGGCTCAATTACAAGAAGAAAAACCGGCAGCCGTTAACCTTTTAATGCAGGTACGGCACGGTGTTCCGCTTTATATGATAATCCCCCTTATTTTGGTCATCGGAATAGCCTTAAAAGGATTTTCAACTCTTCTTTGTCTAGGCGCAGGGATTGTCTCCTGCTTTATACTGGGCCGGTTTGCAGGCACGGTTGCGGGAATTCTTCCTTTTTTCGACATAATTTACGGCGGTTTTGTCGGAGCGGGCTCTTGGGTTATAATTATGATGATGTGGGTTGCGGCCTTCGGCGGAATTATGTCGAAGATGAACGCCTTTAAACCGCTTTCGAAGCTTGCAGTGCAGCTTTCCAAAAACGTAAGAGAGCTTATGTTTTGGAACGGCATTATATCGATAATAGGAAACGCAGCCCTAGCCGACGAAATGGCTCAGATTGTTACTGCAGGCCCCATTATAAACGGCATTACGGAAGAAAATATCGAAGGCGATGAAAAATCGATGTATTCCTTGCGCTTAAGAAATGCAACTTTTTCGTCAGCCCTAGGCATTTTCGGTTCCCAACTAATACCGTGGCACGTATATCTTAGCTTTTTTATCGGCATTGCGGGCACCGTATATCCCTTACACGAATTTAAGCCGACAGAGATAATTCGATATAATTTTATGGCGCATATCGCCGTTATAACCATATTGCTGTTTACCATCCTCGGTGCGGACAGGCTTTTTCCCCAATTCGGTATTGCATCCGAGCCTGCAGTAAAATTAAAAAAAAAGATTAAATAGACTGGACAGGAATAGAAAAATGAATTTTTACACGGAGATAAAAGAGAGGTACGGTTGTATAAAACGGTGCCGCGGATTTTATTTATATGCAGAAAAGGCGCGGATTTTTGACATGTACCTTGACAGCGGAATGTCCTTGCTGGGCAGAAGAGAAAGCCAGGCAGATTTAACGCTAAAACAGTTTACCGATAAGGGGCTTTGCTCTTTTTTGCCATCCTCCGCCGACTACAATTTAAAAAAAGCCTTGAACACTCTTTTCCCGGAACACCCGGAAATACGTTTTTATACTAATTTTAAAGATGAAAATAAGGTTCTTAAATTAAAAACCGAAGAACAATTTCTTTCCAATTTATGGAGACCCTTTTTGCCTTCAGCCGAGTGTTTACGGCAGCAAAGCGGCTTTTTTGTACAGCCTGCACGATGCACAAACCTAAAAATAGCCGTATTTAAAAGCGAATTTGCCGGAAAACTGCTTGAATCCTGTAACGTAACCGCCGCCGAAAAAGCCGCCCTAGCCCGCTCTTTTTTTAATGTGATAAGACTGTCGGAACTTGAAACGGAAAACGGAAACGTATACTCCGCTTATTCCGAAAGCGGACAGCGCCGCCGAGCCGCCGGACATGAAAACAAGCAGCCTGCATATCCGCCGCACACAGCGTGTACAGCCTTTCAAATGCCGGCAGGGGCTGCACACGGCAAAAAAGGAAAGAACTGTAAACGGCAGATTGTACAATCTTATACCCGTGCGGCGGAACTTTGTGCTGCAATCTGGCGGCAGGAAGGCATCTATCTTTTTCCTAAAATAAAAAAAGGTGCATACGAAACGCTTTTTAAAAAGGCCCTCGATTCTAAAATCCTCATATCGCCCGATTTTAACATTCCTTCCATTTTGCCGAAAATAAAAACATATACGGAACTTATCAATTTTTTAAAGGGGTATTTCGATGAATGATTTAGCAGCCTTTTTTCCGGAAGGATACACTATATTGCTGTTTATAAAGCTGATCTTAGGGGCAGCAGCGGCCTTTATTGCCGTGCTGGCATGGAGAAAAACCCGAGAACCGTATATGATTATGTTTATATTGGGCATTCTTGCAAGTTATGTTACTGTTTTACATCAACTTTTAAGATATTTTGGTTTTGTAAGCGAAAAAGATATTATTTTGGACGGTATTGCCATAAGCATTTTCATATCGGAAAATATACCCATCATTTTATTTATAGCCTCCCTGTGCCTGTTTTTAAAATCCAAAAAAATATAACAGGTACGCGATAATTAGCCCCATATTTTTCTAGCCCGCTTTTTACCGGCTATTACATACCAAATCCCAGATAGTACAGCGTTTTAAGCTCTTTTTTAAATTTCATTTTTACGATATAATCGAGGTCATGATACAATACATTAAAAAATTTGGGGCGGGGATTGCCGTCGGCATTGCAAACATTATTCCCGGCGTTTCAGGCGGAACAATCGCCGTTATTTTCGGTGTTTATTCCGACTTAATAGACCTTGCCGCCTTCAATATAAAAAAGATACGGCAAAATTGGAAAGAGCTGTCGTTTTTAATCGGCGGACTGGGGATGGGCGTAATCCTTTTTGCACGGATTTTTAAAATCCTATATCAAAAGTTCCCCATCCAGACTAATTTCTTTTTTGTCGGTTTGATTTTAGGCAGCCTTTTTGTTCTTGCGGATTTTCTTAAAGAAAGACAGCCTGCAAAAAAAGGGGCATTTGTCATAAAAGGCTTATGGTTTTTGACGGGTCTAGTCCTTATGCTAACCTTGTACTTTTTGCAAAAACGCTTTAACGGAGCACAAACGACGGCGGTTATTACCAGTCTTTCTTTAAAGAATTTTTTTATGCTGTTTTTTGCATGCCTTGCAGGAGCGGCCGCAATGGTTGTACCGGGCATTTCAGGTTCTTTTGTGCTATTGATACTGGGGCTGTACGGCTCGATAATTCAGGCCGTAACGGATTTTAATATCCCGGTTTTGTTTGCAGTCGTGCTTGGAACGCTTACAGGTATTGCGGTTGCGGGAAAATCGATGTCATGGCTTTTGCAAAAATATCCGAAACCCGTATACGCTTTTATCGTAGGTCTTATTACAGGCTCAATTTTATACGTTTTTCCGCAAGTATGCCAGCCTTTTAAGATGCGCATTATTTCCGCCCTTTGTATGTTTGCAGGCTATGCACTGATTACCTTTTTTGAACGAAACAAATCTGAAAAACACTGTTCTGAGGCAACGGATAATTAGGAGAATTATATGGGAAAAACTTCGAAAACTCGCCGGCATTGGAACAATCATATAATCAGCTTCGGTAAGCTTCACTTTCGAACAAACAGGAAGCCATTCATCCTCTCTAGCATCTCTTTAAAAACTATGATATAATAGGTATTATTAGATATTTTTAAGGACATTAAAGTATGAGAAAGATACCGATTGTAAGTACCATAAAAACAACCGTTGATAAATTACAGGCCGCCGCCGACACAAACGACAATATCAGTATCATTCCCATAGATAATGCCGAAAAAGCGTTTTCCTTTTTTAAATATGAAATGCCGGAAATAAAAATTATCGATTTCGGTGATCCCAACATTAATGCCGGCGCCTGCCTTAAAATAATAAAAGGCGACCCATGGCTCTTATTCGGAGGAGTTATCGCCATCACCAATACCAATTCGGAAAAAATAAAATTGGAAAAAGAAAAAGAACCTAATTTTCTGTTTGTGGCAACACGGAAAGATTTTGAAAAAAATTCTATTCAGATCGTAAAAATTCTTCATCAGCATAAACATTTTTTGTTTAACCGCGGTATGCAGCAAGAGGAAGAAGAACAGGAAAGCGGTAATTTCATAAGCGATACCGATCCGTTCGAGATCGTCTTTTATGCAAACCTCATCTGTACCTATCTTTATAACACTAATCGGGTAAACAGCGACGAAAGGACGTCTTTACAGGGCGCAATGATGGAGCTTTTGTTAAATGCGGTAGAGCACGGAAACTGCAATATATCGTTTGAAGAAAAAAGCGCATGGCTTAAAACCGGCAAAAATATGCTCGATTTGATTGCCGAAAAACAAAAATATCCTAGCATACGGGAAAAAAAGATATACATTTCCTATGACATCCTTCCGGAAAAAACCAAAATCACCATACGGGACGAAGGCAAGGGCTTTGATTGGAAAAGCCGTATGGAAGCCGATTTTACCGCAGGACTGCACGGTATGGGCATAAAAATGTCGCAGGGAATGGTAAAAAATATGAGCTATAACGATAAAGGGAATGAGGTTCATTTCGAAGTGCCCAATCAAAAAAATATTGCAAACCTTACGCCGGCTATTTTAATTGCTCAAGAGCGGCTGCAATTAAAACATATGCAGATAGTGTGCCGCGAAAATGAAGATTCCAACGATTTGTTTTATATTTGCTCCGGCCGATATGCCGTGTATGTTGATAATAAACTGCTGCACGTTTTAACACCGGCCGATATTTTTATAGGAGAGATGGCCTTCCTTTTAAACGATAAAAGATCCGCTACGATTGTTGCGATAGGCGGCGGCACGCTTATAAAAATACCGAAGATGAATTTTATGCACCTCATCGAAGAACACCCGCATTATGGTATCTTTTTATCGCGTCTTCTTGCAAACAGGTTGGCCCGGCAATCTAAGGCGACAGCACAGCTGAAAGCGGCAAAAATTACCGGCTGACTTAGCATACCGAAAACCGCCTGTTTTTACTTTATGGTGCGGGCATTTCATTTAAGAAAGCACTGATTTCAGCACAGCGATAAATTCCCTTATTTCCTCAAGTGCTGTCGTCCGGCCGACGGAAACGCGGACGGCATTCAGCTTTATCTCAGGCGGAAGGTTCATCGCATCCAGTACAGGGCGTGTATTTTTCTTGGAAGAACAGGCTGAGCCTGTCGAAATACAAATGCCCCTTTCCGAAAGACAGCGCACCAGCACTTCTCCGGGCATATTTTTACATGCGAATTGTAAAATCCACGGAGAATATGCGGCAGGATTTTTAACCCGTTCTGCAGGAACAATTTCCGCTCCTTCAATTTTTTGCAGCTCTTCCATCAAAAGGCCTGTTAAGGCCAAGGCCTTTTTCAAAGCCGCTTCAAGATCGGCAGAATGCAGTTTTAAGCATTCTGCAAGCGATAAAATCCCTGCGAGGTTCTCTGTTCCGGCTCGTATTCCGCCTTCGTGCCCGCCGCCGCGCATAAAGGCTTCGATTTTTCTGTTTAAATACAAAATACCGGTTCCGCGCATGGCACCTATCTTATGCCCGCTGAATGCGGCGGAGTGAATGTTAAGAGAAGCCAAATCGAATGGGATTTTACCGATTGCCTGCACCGCATCGGTATGAAAATGAATGGTGCGCCGGCCTTCGGAGTATGCTTTAAGCGCCGCCCCGATTTCACGTATCGGCTGTATCGACCCGACTTCGTTGTTTACTGCCATTACCGATACGAAGGCGGTATCTTCTTGCAGCGTTTCGATAACCGCTTTAGGCGTTATAAAACCTGCCTTAGTTGCAGGTATTTTTAAGATTTTATAGCCGCGCCGCTCCATCATTTTGGCCTGCTCCGCTACGGCAGAATGTTCTATAGTGCTGACAGCTATGGAGCACGGTTTATGTGCCGCTAAAAGTGAAAAAAGCGGAATATGATCAGCTTCTGTGCCGCCTGAGGTAAAAAATACGGTTTCCGGTTTTACGCCGAGACAGACAGCCGTCTCACTTCTAGCTTTTTCAAGCAGGGTGCGGGCTTTTAAACCCATACAGTGCTTTGAAGAAGGGTTTGCAAAATCGCGAGAGGCCTTTTTGCAGGCATTTAAAATGATGTCTTCGTGCGGAACGGCCGTTGCCGCCCAATCCAAATAAATCATACAAGCGCATCCATAACGGCTTCCGCTTCGGCTTCATACATAAACGTTTCGTTTATATCTTTTTGTAAAATCAATTTGATTTTATCTCCTGTATTTTTTTTGTCTTTTTTCATCACTTCAACTATTTTTTTTGCAAACTCACTTTTTATATTTCCGTAACCGGAATGTAAAACAGCATTTTTTATAAAGGGCGGTACGGCTTCGGTACAATACCCATAGGCACGTATCAGATCGCAGGCCTCGCCGGCATAAGAAGCGGATGTAACCCCTAACTGTTCGCCGAATCTGAGTGCCCGCGCCATACCCCATGCGACGGCATCTCCGTGCGGAATCGAAAATCCGCAGATACTTTCCAAAGCGTGGCCGAAGGTATGCCCGAAATTCAAAAAAGCCCGTTCTCCTTTTTCGCTGAAGTCGCGTACAACTACACCGCTTTTTACCTTGAGGGCGAGCCTGATTACCTTTGCAAGAACCTCCTTATCCCGCTTTAAAAGCAAATCCTTCCGGCTGCAGAAAATACAGTATAATTCGTAAGAATATAAAAGTGCCGCTTTCAGTATTTCCGCAAGCCCCGATAAATACTCTTTTTCGTTTAAGCTTTCTAAAACCGAAAAGGATATATAAATTTCGTCGGATTTAAAAAACGTACCGATGATGTTTTTATAATGCCCTAAATTGACGGCGGTTTTGCCGCCGACGGAAGCGTCCGCCATAGCCAAAAGGCTGGTCGGCACCAGCTTACACCTTACACCCCGCATATAAATGGAAGCTGCAAAAGCGGTTAAATCGCAGACGACCCCGCCTCCAATGCCGATAAAAACGCTTTGCCGCGTAAGCCCCGCGTTTAAAGCTGTTTCTAATATCAGCTCCAACGAGCGAAAGGTTTTATTCGCTTCCCCTGCCTCGATAACAACAAACGGAATATAGGGTAAAAAGTTGCGGGCATTTCGCACAATCGCTTCCGTGTTTTTATCTGCAACATACAGCGCATTTTTGTCTTTTAAAACTGGAAGATATGCTTCATCAAAATAAAAAATATCGGTTTTTCCCTGCGCGGAAACAAACGAAAACGGCTCCATATCAAATTGCACCGCTTGCAATTACAGTATTTCAAGCATTTTCAGCACAAGCGCTGCGGACATCCTAGCTGCCTTAGGCGAAAATTCCTCATAAGAAATTTTTGCAAGATTTGTTTTTCCTGCGTTATCGGAAATGCTCCGCAAAATTAAATAGGGAATTTTATTTAATACACATACTTGCGCGGCGGCGGCGCCTTCCATTTCGACGCAAGCCGGCTGAAAGTCTTTTATAATTTGGGCGCGCAGTTTTTTGTCCGAAATAAAGGTATCGCCTGAAGCAATCCGCCCTTCAATCATTTTTATACCGTTAAACTGCGCCTCCGATTTCAGCGCTTTAAATGCTTTTAAAGCGGTATTTCTCAAATTCTTGTTTGCCTGCCAAAAAGCCGACTTTGTTCCGGGAACCTGCCCTTTTGCGTAACCGAAATGTACAGCGTTTACGTCGTATTGCACAGAATCGACTGCAGCTACCATATCGAACACGTTCAGCTCCCCGCTTAAAGCCCCCGCCGTTCCGGTATTAATAACCGCCTGCACCTTAAATTCGGAAATAAGGATTTGCGTACACATGGCGGCATTTACTTTTCCGATACCGCTGCACGCCAATACGATCTGCCGCCCGTCTATCGTTCCGTCAATAAGGCTTATACCTGCAATTTTTACCTTATCGCCTTGTATACGTTTTTCCAAAAGCTTAATTTCCTGCTTTTCCGCTGCGAAAATTCCTATTTTCATAGTAACTCCATTGTTTTATTGTTTTAAGAAGATGCCGGCCTGCTTGTGTGTTTTGCAGTAACCGCTTCCTTCAATGTAATCGGCCCGATTATATCATAGTTTTTGTTAATGTTTAAGAGTGAAAAAAGAAGAGATAAAAAGACGGGAAGACCGCGTTACCGCAGTCTTCCCGAACACACTTTGTTTAGCGGCTAAACAAAAAAACTTTTTTACATACATAAGTGTACGCTTACTGAATACATTATATACAATTTCTTTAATTATATCAATAGCTTTAATATTATTTTTCTAAAAAAATATAATAAAAATATAAAAAAAGTCATCGAGCGGTATAAGACTGCTATTAATTACAACTATCCCAGCCTTCCTATTGCGTTTAGAAGGTTTACCTGTGAGCTTATAGCTACATTCGATTAAGGTTTTTACCGGCTCTTTATACCAAACCTTCCTTAATTTTCAATTTCACGGATAAGGTTTACCATTTCGATGGCCCCTAACGCACAATCATATCCTTTGTTTCCAGCCTTAGTACCGGCTCTTTCAATCGCTTGTTCGATATTCTCGGTTGTAAGTACACCAAACATAACAGGAATACCGCTTGTCAGTGAAACCGAAGCAATTCCCTTTGAAACCTCACTGCACACATAATCGTAATGGCTTGTACTTCCGCGGATTACCGCCCCCAGACATATAACCGCATCATACTTTCCGCTTTTTGCCATTTTTGAAGCAATCAGCGGGATTTCGAATGCTCCGGGAACCCAGGCTATGTGAACCGCTTCTTCACGGATATTATGACGAAGTAAACCGTCCAAAGCGCCGCTTAAAAGTTTTGAGGTAATAAACTCGTTAAAACGGGCTGCAACAATACCCACCTTGATTTCCTTAGGAATCAATTTTCCTTCAAATGTTTTCATCATTATTTTCCTTTCCGCACTTTTCCTGCGGTATTATAGGGCATCTCTAAAAACTGAGATTGTTAGAGCTTCCCTATATTTATTCCGTATAGTTTAAAATATGTCCCATACATTCCTGTTTTGTTCTTAGATAATACAAATCGTGCTCGGTGGCTTCCATTTGAATCGGTATGCGCTCTGCAATTTCCAAACCGAATTCCGATAGCTGGTATACCTTATCAGGATTATTGGTTAAAAGCCGCATACTTTTAACACCTAAATCCCGCAAAATCTGAGCGCCGATGTAATATTCCCGCTGATCCCCTGCAAAACCGAGCGCCAAATTCGCTTCCAGCGTGTTCATTCCCTGTTCCTGCAATTCATAAGCACGCAGTTTATTTATAAGACCGATTCCCCTGCCCTCTTGCCGCATATATAAAAGGATACCGCATCCTTCTTTTTCAATTTGAGTCATAGCGGCCGCAAACTGCTGACCGCAGTCGCAGCGTAAGGAACCGAAGGTATCACCCGTCAAACATTCCGAATGAACGCGGCATAATATATTTTCCCCACCGCCTATTTCGCCTTTTACAAGGGCGACATGATGTTCTCCGTTTAAACGGTTTATAAAACCATAGGCGGTAAACTCACCGTATTTTGTCGGCATTTTTGTTACGGTTACCCTGTTGACCAATTTTTCATGACACTTTCTATAATTTTGCAAATCCTTAATAGTAATAAATTTTATATTCCATTTTTTTGAAAGAGCCATTAACTCAGGCGTCCGCATCATACTTCCGTCTTCCCGCATAATCTCACAGCAAAGACCGCATTCCTTTAAGCCCGCTAGACGGCATAAATCTACCGTCGCTTCGGTATGCCCGTTTCGTTCAAGGACACCGTTTTTTTTTGCCAAAAGGGGAAACATGTGCCCAGGTCTGCGGAAGTCTTCCGGCTTTGCATCTTCGGCTATGCAGGCAAGCGCCGTTATCGAGCGTTCTGCGGCAGAAATCCCAGTCGAAGTCTTTATATGATCTATGGATACGGTAAATGCGGTTTCATGATTATCCGTATTGTACCGAACCATTTGCGGAATTTTCAGTTTATGTACATATTCTTCGGCCATCGGCATACAAATCAAACCCTTACCGTAAGTTGCCATAAAATTGACATTGGCCGCCGTTGCAAATTCCGCCGCGCAAATAAAATCGCCCTCGTTTTCCCGCTCAGGGTCATCAGTTACCAAAATGATTTTCCCCTGCCGTAATTCTTCAAGCGCCTCTTCAACCGTGTTAAATTGAACCATACTATTTTTCTCCTTAAAACCCATATCGGGATAAAAATTCTTTTGTTATGTTGCTTTGCGTTTGTTCTTTCGGCGTAAACTGAAGCAGTTTTTCTACATATTTTCCTATGATGTCCGTTTCCAAATTAACGATATCTCCTTCCGTCTTCTCTTTTAAAGTCGTTTGAGCTGCCGTATGCGGAATAACGGAAACCGAAAAGCTGTCGGAAAATGTCCGTGTTACCGTCAAACTGATACCGTCTATCGTAACGGAGCCTTTTTCTACGATATACCGTAACAAGGCAGTATCCGTTCGCACTGTGTACCTGACTGCCGTATCATCCTTCCGCAAATCGATGATTGTTCCGGTACCATCAGCATGACCTGCAACTATATGCCCTCCAAACCTGCCGCCCGCCTGCATTGCCCGTTCCAAATTAACACGGCTGCCGTTTTTCAGATAAGTTAAAGAGGAGCGGTTAAGCGTTTCGTGCATTATATCCGCCGAAAAGCCGTCAGCAGATAAGGTTATAACCGTCAAACAAATACCGTTTACGGCAATACTATCTCCGATTTTAGTGTCCTCTAAAGCCTTCTTAGCCTTAACGGTTACCACTGCTGAATGTTTGCCCCGAACCATACTTGTTACGGTACCGATTTCTTCAATAATCCCTGTGAACATTCGGAACTACCTCGCTTTCTATTAAAAAGTCATCACCCAGCCGTGTTATTTTACTGTGCCGTAAAAAAAAGGCATCTGATGGAGATTCAACCCCTGCCCCTTCAAGCGGTGTTTTGGCATTTTGCCCGCCGAAAAGCTTCGGCGCGACGTATACCTGAACCTTTTGTACGATTCCGCTTTTCAATGCCGCCCAATTCAAGGTTCCGCCGCCCTCAAGCAAAATACTGTCTATCCGTTCCTGTCCTAATATTTCCATAAGTTGCATCAAATTGACATGACCGTCTTCTTTTTCCGTAAGCAAAATGCGGCAGCCGGTTTTTTCGTAAGATTGCCGTTTTTCCCTGCAGGTGCAGCAGGTTGCAATGATTGTAGGAATTTGTTTTGCAGTTAAAACAATATTTGAATGTAAGGGGCTATTTAAGTTTGAATCGCAGATTATGCGGATAGGATTTTTTCCGTCCGGAATACGGCAGGTCAAAAGCGGATTATCGGTACATACGGTTCCTACGCCGGCCATAATTGCGGTATATCGATGACGCTGGTGCTGTACATACTCTCTGGCAATTTCTCCGGTAATCCATTTTGAATCACCGGTGCAGCTGGCAATTTTTCCGTCCATAGTCATAGCATACTTCATTACCGTAAAAGGACGTTTCGTTTGAATGTAATGAAAAAAAACTTCGTTTAACTGACGGCATTCTTCCTGTAGAACATGCTCCGTTACTTCTACACCGTGCTCCCGTAAAATGCGGATACCTTTTCCGCCGACAAGCGGATTCGGATCGGCTGTACCTATTACAACCCGCTGCAGTCCTGCCTCTAATACGGCATCTACACACGGCGGCTGTTTCCCATAGTGGCAGCATGGTTCAAGCGTAACATATAACGTTGCTCCGAAAGGAGATTCCGTACAGGATGCAAGCGCTTCCCGTTCTGCATGCGGCATACCATATTTTTTGTGCAGTCCCTGCCCTATAATCCGGCCGTCTTTTACGATAACCGCCCCGACCATCGGATTAGGTGCTGTCCTACCGCAGCCTTTTTCTGCCAGCTGCAGTGCTAAGCGCATATATTCTTCGTCCTTCATAATAAATTCTTTGCCTTTTTAAAAATAAGCCTGCACATCTTAGATTCGACCAAAGCAGAATAAAAACGAAAGTCCTGTATAAAAATAAAGCCCCGGAATGCAAAACATTCCAGAGCTCTTATCTGCGGTGCAAAAAATGCACTTTACAATTTTCTTTCATCCAGACTATACTGTCGGCTTCGGAGTTTCACCGAATCATACCTTACGGCTCGCGGGCTGTACCGCCGGTAGGGAATTACACCCTGCCCTGAAGATTCTATTCGTGCGAGGGGTCAAATACTCCGGCTTTAAAAGGCGGCGTATCGTAAACCCGTTTTGCTAAGACCAATATACACCGGTATAGCATTTTTGTCAATGAACTTTCCGAAAAAAACGGCATATATTTTTGATAACGCCGCAGTTGATTATTATATGGACAAAGATAAAAAATTAGTTACAAAACCCATTCATTAAACGGCATTTACTTTTGAAATAATTTCTTCAGCTTGTGCCAAAGAGACTTTGGCGCAAGCTGACACGGCGGCGGCGTTTGCGGTTTTTACTTTTTCAAGGGAGCCGAATTGTTTTAGCAGCATTGCGGCGCGTTTTTTTCCGACGTGCGGCAGGGCCTCAAACTGCATTTTCAATTCGGCGGCGTCCCTCAGCTTGTTGTTCCGCATATTGGAAAAACGGTGAGCCTCATCCCGAATCCGCTGCAAAAGCCGCAGGGCGTCGCTTCTTCTTGGTAAAATAACGGGCGTAGAATTATGCGGAAAATACACTTCTTCATTTTTTTCTGCAAGCCCGATGACAGGAATTTGCAGATCCAAAGCATTTATTATTTTAGATGCCGCATTTACCTGACCTATGCCGCCGTCAATCAAAATTAAGTCGGGAAGCTCGCTTCCTTCATTTAAAAGCCGTGTATACCTTCTTGCAATAACCTCGCGCATCGACGCATAATCGTCTATAATACCGTCCGTGTTTTTTAAGCGGAAAATTCTGTAGTTTTTTTTATCAGGGTTTCCGTCTTTAAACGAAATAAGGGCGGCTACGGTAAAGGTTCCCTGCAGATGTGCAATATCATAGCCTTCAATCCGGTAGGGCGGAATGGGCAGGTTCAGTCTTTTTTGTAAATCTTCTACAGCGGAAAAATCGCCTTGTTCTCTTACACACCTTTGTACGTCTTCCTTGGCATTTAAGGCTGCCATTTTTAAGGCCGCTTTGTGATGCGCCAGAGATTTTAAATTAGAAAGAGTCTGTACAGGTTGAAGGCCGGCGGCCGCTCCATACAAATAACCGGACTCGGCCGCTTCTTCCGCCTGCCGGACAGGAGACCCTTCCGCCGCTTTTTCAATTTTATCTTCGATAAGAATAATCGTTATTTCAGTTTGAGCGTGCAGTTCATCGTTCAGCCATTTTTGCGCAAGGGCGCTGTCCGGCGAATAGGGTATGAAGATATGAGGCGGCACCTGTTTGGGGCAGGTATAATATGCCGAAAGAAATTCGGAAAGAATTTCCTTGTCCTCTTTTAGGCTGCGTGAGCGGTACAGATCTCTGCCGATAAGTTTTCCTGCCCGCATTCTTAAAACCGCAAAGGTTACCATACTGCCTTCAAAGGCCCACGCAATATAATCCCGGCCTTCCAGATCCATATCTTCAACGATATTTTGTCCGCGGATCGAATAGACGGCCTGAATACCGTCGCGGATGCGGGCGGCTTTTTCGAATTCGCGGTTGAAAGCAGCTTCGCTCATCTTTTCCTTTAACTTACTGACTGCTTCTTCCGTGTTCCCGTCCAAAAGCAGACAAATTTCTTCGATATCTGCATTGTAGGCCGCCTTATCGATCTTTTTGCAGCATGGAGCATTGCATCTTCCGATATGAAAATAAAGGCACGGCCTATCTCTTTTTTTTAGACGTTTGCACTGGCGGAGCTTATAGTTGCGGTTTATCAAATCCAAAAACATAATGACTGCCTGGACATTAGGAAAGGGACCGAAGTATCGGGCGCCGTCGTTTTTTATATTCCGCGTCCGGTAAAAGCGCGGAAATTCTTCGCCGGTCAGTTTTAATACAGGGTAGGTTTTTCCGTCTTTTAAATTGATATTGTATTTAGGCTTATATTTTTTTATTAGATTGTTTTCCAAAAGGAGGGCTTCATATTCGTTTTCGGTTTGAATATATTCGAGTGCGCAGGCGTTGGAAACCAAAATCCTCGTTTTAATATCTTTAGTTGAAGAAAAATAAGAACTTAATCTGTTTTTTAGCGACTTGGCCTTCCCTACATAAATGACGTTTTCCGATTTATCTTTCCATAGATAAACACCGCTTGTTTTAGGCGCCGCAAGAGCCGTTTTATGAAGCTGTTCTCTAATTTCCGTATTGCTCATAGTTTTTTACCGATTGCGTTTTTTTAAGGCCGTCTCCACCTCTTCAATTATAAAATCCGGCGTAGATGCCCCGGCCGTAAGCCCCACCGATTTAAAGCGGAAAATTTCTTCGGGGATTTCGGACGCGTTTTCTATCAGCCATGCAGGTTTGTGCAAATCTACGGCCGTCTGCAGCAGTCTTTTTGTGTTTGCGGAATTTCTTCCACCTATCACAAGCACAGCATCTACGGTTTCGGCGAGTTTTTTTAACGCATCCTGCCTCTCAAAAGTTGCGGGGCAAATTGTATTTAAAACGGTCAAGTTGCAAATACGCCTTTTTAAGGTTTTTGCAATAGCATCGTATTCAGACTGTTTTATAGTAGTTTGGGCGATTAAAACAGCCTTGCCGCCTTTTTCGGTAATTTCTTTCGGAAGCGTAACGGTTTCCGCCTCGCAAGCATTTTGCACGATGATGCAATGGCCTTTTTTTTCCGCCACCGCATATCCTGCAATGCTGATAAGTTCCCCATGGTTTTTATCACCGGCCAATATGACAAACGAATCTTTTGCAAAATCGGCGGCTCGTTTTTGGCTTAACACAACGCGCGGACAGGTGGCGTTTATAACCTCAGCTCCGCTTTCTTTTATCTTTTGCTCCTGTTCCGGCGAGACACCGTGGGCGCGTATAACGATTTTCGAATTTTTATAGACCGAGCCGCCTGCGAATTCCTCAGGATCGATGGATTCTATTCCGCATTGCCGCAGATGCTCCATCGTCGCAGGGTTATGAATAAGGGGCCCAAAGGTATAAATCTTAAACTGCCGGCCTGAAATTTTATTTTCGGTTTCGGCTTCAAAAACAGCGTCCACAGCCCTTTTTACGCCCATACAATACCCTAAAATTTCGGCACGTTTTACGCATTCTATATTGTTCATTTTATCGGTAGTTTGCCGGTTCCGGATGAGTCAATCGGCTTAAAATGCCGTGTAACTCCGCCCGCACATTATATCACAATCTACAGAATATGTGCAATCTGAACTTAAGGGTTTAACGTCAATGATTTTCTTCATCAATATTTACATCAATAAAACCTACAAAGCCTGCTAATGAACCGAACAAATACAGCTAAAGAAGATAGTGCCGTTTTTCATATTATCCCGTCTTGACAGGCCTTCTTTTTAATAATACAATAAAGTTAATGGCTTAAAGGTTCCTTAAAGTCTGGGAGGCGTATTACGGCAAAAAAGATAAAGCTTGTTTTGGGAGTGATAGGCTCCGATTGTCATGCAGTAGGCAATAAAATTTTGGATTATTCTCTTACAGAAGCCGGTTTTGAAGTTGTTAACATAGGCGTTTTAAGCCCGCAAGAAGACTTTATAAATGCTGCACTGGAAACAAATGCTGACGCAATTTTGGTTTCTTCGCTTTACGGTCAAGGCGAACTTGACTGCAAGGGCTTAAGAGAAAAATGCGATGAAGCCGGTTTAAAGGGCATAAAATTGTATGTAGGCGGAAACATTGTTGTCGGAAAACAGGATTTTGCGGAGGTAAAAAAACGGTTTGAGGCTATGGGCTTTGATCACGTGTATCCTCCCGGAACTTCCGTAGAAACGACGATAAACGATTTACATTCCGACTTTCCGGAAAGCGCATAAAAACAGACAGCGCTCATCATTCATACAACCTCTTGTATCCTCCGAGGATATTACCGTTCTTGTATATAAAATACAGACCGTGCATTCTAAAAGCAGTTTTAATGGAAAGCAATTTGAACTTTTAGGCGCAAGGGGTTCAAATGGAGCTTTAAAGATGAAATGTTACTTGTTTGTCGATTTTGGAAGTACGAATACGAAAATTACCCTTATCGACATAGAAAAAGAAGATATCGCCGGAACCGCAAAGGCGTACACGACGGTAGAAACCGATGTGATGACAGGTTATAACAATGCTCTAAAACTGCTGCACGAAAAAACGGGTACCGATTATGAGGTGGTAAAAAGCCTTGCCTGTTCTTCTGCGGCGGGCGGCTTAAAAATAATCGCGATAGGGCTTGTACCGGAGCTTACAAGCGAGGCTGCAAAACGGGCAGCCCTCGGCGCCGGCGCAAAGGTAATTCACACCTACAGTCATAACCTGAACAAAACCGAAGCGGAAGAAATCGTTAATTCCAATGCAGACATTATTCTGCTTGCAGGCGGCACTGACGGCGGTGACAGCCGATGCATTTTACACAATGCGGCTATGCTTGCAGAACATCGGGTAAAAGTGCCGATTGTTGCAGCGGGAAACAAAAGCGCCTGCGATGACATTGTTTCAATTTTTAAAGATACGGTCGAATATCACCTTGCAGAAAACGTTATGCCGAAAATCAACAAATTAAATGTGGAAAGTGCGCGGGAAACAATCCGCTCCATCTTTATGAATAACATCGTAAAGGCAAAGGGTATGAGCGGTGTTGAAAGTAAGATAGACAATATCCTTATGCCGACTCCGGCAGCTGTTTTAAAAGCGGCGCAGGTTTTATCCGAAGGAACAGAAGAGGAAAACGGTTTGGGAGATTTAGTCGTTTTGGATATAGGCGGCGCAACAACGGACGTACATTCGGCAGCCGGCGGAGAGCCGACTCAAGGTTCGGTTTTTTTGTACGGCCTGCCGGAAGCCTTTTTAAAGCGCACGGTGGAAGGCGATCTCGGTATGCGCTATTCCCTGCCCACAGTTGCAGACCTTGCAGGCCCGCACGGTTTACATTATTATCTTCCCAAAAATTACAAATTCAACATAGAAGAAGAAGTAAAAAAGCGCAATGAACATACCGACTTTATTTCGACAGAAGAAAAAGACCTTGCCTTTGACTGCGCAGTAGCTAAGGTGTGCGCCGATGTTTCGATGAGGCGGCATACGGGTATGTTAACGCCGGTTTATACAGGCTGCGGCGCGAGCTTTCAACAGGAAGGAAAGGACCTAACGAAGCTTTCCTGCGTTATCGGTACCGGCGGCATTTTAGTCTATAATCCGCATTACAAGGAAATAATGCAGGCTTGCACCTTCCGAGAAGACGACCCGTTCAGTTTAAAGCCCAAAAATCCTAAGTTTCTCCTTGATAAGGAATACATTTTATCGGCGATGGGGCTGCTTGCCACAGAAGATCCCGATATGGCCATACGCATTATGAAAAAACACCTCGTATAGAAAATATTCACTTTAAGCAGCCTCTAAAACCGCTTAACACTCACCGGTTGACCCATACCGAACCAGTTATTGTTTTTTCGCTTTTTTCACGAGCTTTTCAAATTCGGCTATTTGAGCTGTAAATATTTTTATGCCGTCTTTCCAAAAATCCGGCGTTTCGATATTAAAGCCTGCGCTCTTCGTTACCTTTACCGCATCCATTATACCGGTCTTACGCAAAATATCTTCATACACGGCTGTAAACTTTTGCCCTTCTTTTTTATAGCGGTTGTACAAGCCCAGTGCAAAAAGCTGACCGAAGGCATAGGGAAAATTATAAAATGCAAGTCCCGCCGAATAATAGTGGCTTTTTACAACCCACATATACGGATGTAAAAGATTGAAATCAAGACCTTTACCATATGTTTTTTCCTGCGCCTCGATCATAAGACGGCAACAGTCTTCAGCCGTAAGTTCATGTTTTTCGCGCTCTTCCATAAAAGCCTTTTCAAAATAAAACCGTGAAAGAATATCCACTAAAACTTGACAGCCGTCCTGCAAATGGATTTCCAACAACGCAGTCTTTTGTTCGTCATTCATCTTTTTTATTTCGCTTTCAAACAAAATCGTTTCTGCGAAAATAGAAGCGGTTTCGGCAAGGGTCATAGGATAGTTTTGGTTTAAGACCGGCATATCCTTAACAATGTCAAAATGAAAAGCGTGGCCGAGCTCGTGGGCAAGGGTGCTTACAGAAGAAAAAGAGCCGTCAAAATTACAAAGAACTCTCGGTTCCTTTGCTGCCGGAAAATGAGTACAATAGGCGCCGCCGACCTTTCCGTTTCTTACTTCACCGTCAATCCAATTTGAAGCAAAGGCTTTTTTTGCAAAATTTCCCATCCTTTCAGAAAACGAAGAAAAGTTTTCGATGACAAGTTTCTTTGCTTCCTCCCAAGAGTACATCGGAAATGAATCGGAGATCGGTGCAAAAAGATCGTAAAACGGCAGCTCCTTTTTTCCAAGCAAGGAGGCCTTTGCTTTTAAGTATTTTCTCCATGCAGGCAGGGAATCTTCTATTGCAGTAATTAAAGAATCAAGTGTTTTTTGACTTATATTCGACTGATGAACAGACTTTTCAATTGTTCCTCCCTTCCAATTCCTGCGTTTATTTAAAACGACCGTTGCTCCTTTTACGCCGTTTAAAGCCGCCGCAATCGGTTTTTCTATCGACTTACAAATTTCAAGTTCTTTTTTAAAAGCCTTTTCCCGAACTGCTCCGTTTTTATCGTAAGCCATAGCCCGCACTTCGACCAAGGTCTTTTCTTCTTTTGTTTTTTCATCCCAAACACATTTTGCAGTAGACGTTAAGGTACTTTGCAGATTGCTCCACGCCGTCGAGCCGGAGCGGGAAAGATCTGCGGCAAGAGCTTCTTCAGCTTCGCTCATTTGTTTTTTTTGCCAAAAAAGAATTTCTTCCAGATAGAAAGAATACAGCTTTAAATCTTTATCGGTTTTTATCAGTGCCTTTACTTCTTTATGCACGGATGCAAGCATGTTAGAAAAACGGACGCTCAGTGCCGCAAACGGAAGCAGCAGTTCTGCCGCTGCATTAAGCTCTGTAACAGCTGCCTTGTTTTCGGTATCGACGGTATAAACTGCCGAGGCATAGGCTTGAAGTGTTTCAGCTTCGGCTGTCAGTTTGTTAATTATATCTAAAGCACCGGTCAGCCATTTTTTCAAATTATCTTTTGAAAATGTTTTTAAATGTTTTTCGAATTTACCGATATAGGCGCTGATATTTTTTTTAGACTGTGCATATTCTTTTGAATTAAAACCGGGATAAATGTTTTTTAAATTCCACTGCGGTGCTTTTCCTTTTTTCATTTTAACCTACTCCTTATCCGCCGTTTTACGCCTTTAAATAATATATCAAAAAAGGCAGAATTAAAAGGCTTTACAAATTTGCTTCTCGAATTATAACCGCAAATTTATAAATATACAAGTGCCTGTATAGCGGGGCATACATTAGGGCGTCTTTAAAAAACTGAAGTTCTTAGGGATTCCCTTTACAGCATCATTACGGTTTAGCATAGAAATTTCCGCTGATGCAGTACCTGCACACGGAACACTTTTTTACATAAGGCTGAGCGGGTCGGTGTCCGCCTCGACGTAAATGCCGGCAAGCGGTTTATATTCTTTTATAAAAATTTCGCAGGCTTTTTGGATAAGCGGAAAATTTTCAGAACGGATAAGAATTTGCCGCCGATGATTGCCGGCGATAAGCGAAAGCGGGCATTCGGCCGGACCCATTATGTCGGCGCCTTCGAGTAGAAGAGTGCGCAGTATATCCGCAGCACTTTCGGCAGCAAGCTCGGCCTTTTTTAAATCTTTACTGCGGAAAACAAGCCTGATCAAACGCTTAAACGGCGGAAAATCCAAAAGTTTTCGCTGAGAAAGTTCATATTCATAAAAAGCCTTTGCGTCGTAATTTTTTGCGCAGACGATGGACGGGTGATTCGGTTTTAAGGTTTGAATGATAACAATCCCATCCGCACTGTACCGTCCGGCCCGCCCTGCCGCCTGCGTGATAAGCGAAAAATTTCTTTCGGCAGCTCTGAAATCAGGCATTTGAAGCCCCGTATCGGCAAGGACAATTCCTACAAGCCGCACCTGCGGAAAGTTAAGCCCCTTAGCTATCATCTGCGTTCCCAATAAAATATCCGTTTTGCCTTCTTTAAAATCCCGTATCGCAGCCTTTAAATTTTTGTGCTCGTTTACAGAATCTGTATCAATTCTGATAACCGAACAGTCGGGGAAGGTACGGCGTACCTCTTCTTCTACAAATTCGGTGCCCACACCCGCATAACCTATATCAAGCGAGCCGCATTCGGGACAGGCATCAGGCGGCTTTGCCTGCATACCGCAGTAATGGCATTTCATAATTCCGTTTTTTTTATGAAATGTTAATGGTACAGAACAATTTTTGCACAACATTTCATAACCGCAGTTTCTGCATCGGAAAATATGCGTAAAGCCTCTTCTGTTTAAAAAAAGAATTGTCTGCTTACCGAGATTTTTTGTTGTCCGGATTTCTTCGATAAGCCGCGCACTTAAAGCACCTCTAGAACCGGAAACATCTACCGTTTCGATTTTCGGTAAAGCCCCGCCTGCAAGCCTTTTAGTAAGCGAAAGCAATTTTATTTTTTTCGATTGAATCATATTCCACGCTTCGATCGAAGGCGTTGCAGAACCCATAACCAGCGGACAGTTATGTTTTGAAACAAGATACATCGCAGTCTGCCGCGCATGGTAACGGGGCGAGGAGCCGGATTTATAAGAAGCGTCATGTTCTTCATCTATTATGATTAAGCCGATTTTTTCGCATGGGGCAAAAACGGCACTGCGCGCACCGATTATTATCGACGCCTCTCCGCGTTTTATTCTCATCCATTGATTAAGCCGCTCACTGCCGGTAAGCCCGGAATGGAGCACTGCAGCAGAGTTTCCGAAACGGCTTACGGCCTCGCTTATCACCTGATGGGTAAGCCCTATTTCAGGCACAAGATATATGACGGACTTTCCTTTTTTTATGACGTTTTCGGCAGCCTGAAAAAAGACCTCTGTCTTTCCCGAACCGGTTAACCCATAAAGGTAAAAGAACTCGGTTTTTTCTGCAGAAGAAATATGTTCGACGGCATTTTTTTGTTCTTCCGAAAGAACAATATCGCCTTTGGTAAAATCGTGGTCTAACAATTCAAGATTTTCAAAAGAGACTTCCCGTTTACCCGACGGCAAAATCGCCGAAAGCGCTTCGCCGAAACTGCAAAGGTAAAATTTAGAAATCCATGCAGCAAGTTCAACTTGAGCCTTTCCAAAGACCGCTTTTTTATCGATGATTCTAGTTACAGTCTTTATCTTTTCTTCCGGTACCGGCATATTTAAAGGCAGCGTATCCGATTCGCCTATGATACAACCGATAAGATTCCGCGAGCCGAATTTTACGCCGGCTCTTTTTCCGATTAAACTGCCGCCCGTTTCTTCAATATTTTTGTATGTGAAGGACTGACTGAGTGGAAGGTTAAAGGTTAGTTCAAGCCACTTTGCCATTTTCGGTTTTAGGTGTTTTTAAGCTCAGCCAGTTTAGAGCGGAACAGTTTCAAATCCTCCCATGCCGGCCGCTTTAAATCGGCGTTGCGTAAAAGGGCGCTCGGATGATAGGTGGCCATAAAGAGGTTTCCATTGTAGTCAAGCAATTTACCGTGCAGCCTTGTGATACCTTCGGAAGTTTCAAGCAGGTTTTGCGCGGCAATCCGCCCGACCGCTAAAATTGCCTTGGGTTTTATAAGCTGTATCTGTGTCTGCAAAAAACGTTTACAGGCAGCATTTTCGTCTGGCAGCGGATCACGGTTATTCGGCGGCCGGCATTTTACTATGTTCGTAATATAACAATTATCCTTTCTGAATAGTCCGATTGCAGCAAGCATTTTATCCAAAAGCTGCCCCGCTTTTCCCACAAATGGACGGCCTTGCATATCTTCGTCTGCGCCAGGTCCTTCGCCTATTACCATAACATCGATTGTTCCTAAAGGATTAGAAAACTGAACGGGGCCTTCGCCAGGCACCGCATTTTTCCGCGTTTCGCACAGCCTACAGCCTGCACAAGAGCGGATTTGAGCATAAAGTTTTTCCAAGTCTTTGTTGACAGCGCCTGTTTCATTTTGAGAGCTAACATCACCTTTACCGGCTATGGTGCCTTCATACCGTTTTCTTGAAAGAGAGTTTTTTAAGGATACCGTTTTTTGTAAAGGCGCACTTTCTCTTACCGCATCACCATCATCGGAAAAAACAGGTTCCGCTCCGTCCACTTTATAACAGCCTAAATAATCCGCCGCGGTTTTAAAAAACACATATAACAGTCTTTTTTCTTCAGCCTTCATAAAAAATTTCCATATTAACCCGTTATGCCGCCCGGCGCCTTTTTAAGCAGAACGGAAATATCTTTCAGTTTGAATTTGAAACACCTTCGGAAGCAGTGTCTTTATTTGATTTTAAGTCCCGCAATGCTTTTAACGCTTCCGCAGCATCGTTTCTGGCAACCGCCAAAAAGTCTATAAGCTGGGGATACTCTTTTAAAAGCTCGCCCCATTGCTTTAAATCTTCCATTTTGAAACGCGCCAAAGCCGACCTTTTTCCTTCGTTTGCGTTCAGCTCTGCAATCGTTTCGCTTTTTGCCTTTTCGTAGCTTATGTAAGCCTGCATCATTGCCGAATAAAGCCGCATATCCGGCATAACAAAATCCTTTGAAAGCTTTATCGAATGAACGGCAATTTCCCCATTCAGCTTTTTTTGCAAATCTTGCTCGATTTTTATCTGCAATGCCCCGTATTGAAACTGCGCCCTCTCGTATTCTTCAGGCTTTTGTATAAAGTATTCGATAAATTCGTTTGCGCTTTTTTGTGCAGCCTGTAAAACCTTTTCTTCAATGTAGCTGTCAAGACCGCTTTGCGTTTTTATGCTTGCGTTTTTTACTATGGAAGTAAGATATTCCGGGTTTACGGCCGCCGAAACTTCTATACCCCACTTCCAATTAAAACTATTTTTTTGTTCCATTATAGCGGAAAGCTTATCGGCTGAAGGAAGCCTGCCTTCCGTTCGGTATTCGATTTGCCTTGGAGACAGATTAAAAATAAGGACTTTGGCATTTGTGGGAATGAGCCGCTCCCAACGCCACAAAAACTTACCCGGCATAATAGGTGCGCTGTAATATCCGCCGGATTTTGAAAGCATCACGCCGTAATTACCGGCCGGAACTGCAAACTGCAGCCACCCGAAAAAAAATGCCGTTCCGCCTATCGCAATAAAAAAAACAAACCAAATAAAAAACTTGTGAGTTCCTTTTTTCATAAAACGGAGCATACCACAACAAGCCGTTTTTTTCAAGCCTTATAGGAAATCTTAGTAGTTTTACTTATTTTCTCTATTTTACGTTCATAGTAAAAACGCCTGTCCAACCATCTTTCGGCGGATATGTTTTATAGCGTGCCGTTCTTCTTAAAAACACCTTTGCAGGAGCATCATTATATTTTTCTACGCACTTCGAAAAATACTCCTCAGCCGTTTTCCATTTCCGTTTACGGTAATGCTCAAGCCCCGTTTCAAAAAGGCGTTTTAAATCCTGAAGCATTTCTCTGGTGATTTTTCCGGTCGGCTGAAGTATTTCAAAAATGCGCACAGCTTCCGTTTTTCCCTTTACGGCTATATAATCAAGTTCGCGGCAAATAAAATTTTTATTTAAGTTTTTATAAACGGATTCGGAAATAATAGACTTTGAACCGTATTCCTTGTTTGCACCTTCAAGACGGGCTGCAAGGTTTACGGTATCTCCAATCGATGTAAAGTCTTTTCTGGTTTTAGAGCCGACCGGACCGAATACGACCGTCCCCGAATTTATGCCGATACCGATCGAAATTGACGCCGCTCCTGATTTAATTGCCGCCTGCTGTTCCCGATGCATAGCCTTTCGTATTTCCATTGCGGCTTTGCAGGCATTTATTTCTTTTTTTGGCCCTGAGAAAAACGCCATTATTTCATCCCCGACATATTTATCAATATCCCCGCCGTTATCAAAGATAATCTTAGTTTCAATGTCAAGATAATGATTTAAAATTGCAATAACTTCTTTCGGCTCCTTATTTTCGCATAAAGTCGTAAAACCGCGGACATCTGTAAACAAAAAACACAAATCTCGTGTAGTACTTCTGCGGCTTATATTTTTTTCCGCATTTTGGATTGTGTGAAAAGAGACATATGGTAACATTCCGCGTACCAGCGAAACAATATTTTTTATTTCTATTGAAAGATTTTTTATCTCATCATGAGTTCTGATATTTTCTTCAAAGATAAGCCGCTCCGCTTCTATACTTGCACTGCCTGAAAATATTTCGCTTAAAATATTTGCCGTTTTTCTGATGTTTCCTGATAAAAAAACAATGGGATTCGCGATAAAGTCCGCTAGAAACAGCGTGATAATTACTGAAGCATAGAAGAAAACCGCCGAAAGTGAAAAAAGAAAAACCTTCGCCTGAAAATACGGCCGGTTAAGCACTTCTTTAAGATAGGTAACAACAGAAAAACCGATAAGACGGGACCCTTCTTTCCGTGCAAGCGTTATCGGATAGACATAAATACAGGTACCCTTTTCCGGTTTCTCGATTGGCTCGCTTCTTGTAAATTCATTTTGAAAATGCCGTATGTAAAACGCCGCTTCTCCAGCTGTAATTCGCTTTTCCTCAGCCGGAATATTGCGTACGGGGCCGATTGAAGTGGTGTAAGAAAACACATTAAAAGGCGGATACTCGGTATTCAAATCGGCTTGCTCAAGAAAGATGTGCTTTTTGCTGTCGGTCGTAATAATATCGACCCGCTGATGCGGAAGGGGCGATGAGGCGTTGGTCTTTTTTATCCCTTCAAGAAAGGCGCTGATTTTTGCATGCAGCCCGTCGGAAAAAGCATAAATTGCGGCGACCTGTTCAGCTTGATTTTTACCGGTGGTGTTCACGTTTTGCGTAAGCAGTTGTTTATAGTTTTTTAAGTCGGTGTAGATAAAAGTTGAAAGAATAACAAGAATTGTAAAAAGAATAACGATGGTAATTTTAGTTTTTATGCGCGTCTTCTTTTCGGAATTTTTAAATTCGGTAATCGATTTTTTTAATGCCGATTCTATTTTTGCATTACCTGTAATTTTTTTTTGTATTTTAGCTTGATGAATTTTTAATTTATCCGTCATTCTTTTAAATACACTTTTTTTCTTTCTTCCTTTTTTTTCTTCAAGCAAAAGGTACTTATATTCCATATACGATTCGTTTTTTGTTTTTATGGAAATAATGCCGTATGCAATTAAAAAAATATGAAAGATAAGGGCGGTAAAAAAAGCAAAATATACCCAAGGGCTTAAAGAAAGGAACCAGCGCTCGGTATTTGCAAATAAAACTATTCCCGAAACAGACGTTGAAAGATACAGTGTTACGGCAATAAGGGTGCAGATAAAGATGACATACTCGTTTATCTTTTTTTGAAAAAGCGATATAACAATAAAGATAAAAAGCGGCGGTAAAAGGAAAAAAGAAAAACAGCTTACATAGAAAAAATTGAAGCTTTTTTGTACGACGGCAGAAAACAAAACCGTAAAGGGATAAAGCAAGCGTGCAGCCTGTTCGGGCTTGAATAAGTCCATTTTATCCATACCGAAGGGCAAGGCCATAAGGAGCGCAATAATAACAAGCGAAAGGATTCTTATCTTATCAGGGTATACGGCAATTATATGCCACAGCTTCTTTATTTTGCCAAATGCGGTTTTATTCATTTTATAGTCCTACAGTGGTTTTATTTTACATATAGTTTACAATATAAGCAATTTTTGTCAAGAGGATAAGATAGACGTGTAAAGGCTTTTACCATATTCTTTTACCATATTATAGAAGTAAGTGCTGCAATATTTGAATTATAGATAATTGGAGCTAGCGATTCATTCTAATAGTAAGTTTATAGTAACATACTATAAAAAAGATTTTAAGGAAGCAGAAAATTTAGGTATACTCTCACTAAGCCCGGAAGAATTTATAAATAAAATAATATGGATGAAAAAATGAGGGACATCGAAAAACTGCAAGCCTATCGGCTTGTTCTGTAAGAAAATTCATTAACTTGTCCGCTTTGCGGGCCCGCGAATCAGCTTTTTGATGTTTTCCTTAAGCTCATTTCGCGATGTTTTTCATAAGTCATTGATATATAAAGACTTATGAAAAACTCATCGGGCGCCTTTAAAAAGTTATAGCCCTTTTCTTCCGGTTATTTTTTCTTTAGTTTTCCGCTAAAGGCTATGGCCAAAACTTCTTCCATTTTATCGACCGGATGAAATTTTATTCCCTTTTTTATATGATCGGGAATATCGTCCAAACTGCGGACGTTGGCTTTCGGAATAATAATTTCTTTTATGCCGTTCCTGCGGGCGGCGATGGTTTTTTCTTTTAAACCGCCTATGGCAAGCACCTGCCCTGTAAGCGAAAGTTCTCCGGTCATAGCAAGTTTCGGTTTTATAGCTTTGCCTAAAAAAAGCGATAAAAAGGCCGTGGCCATCGTTATACCTGCCGAAGGCCCGTCCTTGGGCGTTGCGCCTTCAGGCAAGTGCAGGTGAATGATGTTTTTTTCAAACCAGTCCTTATTTTTTATATTATGTTCAGCCGCATACATACGCGTCCATGAAAGGGCAATTCCCGCCGATTCTTTCATAACGTCTCCAGCTTGACCGGTCATTTTAAACGCAGGCCTTCCCGGCATATTCGCCGATTCTATAAGAAGGGTATCTCCTCCCATCGAAGTCCACGCAAGCCCTAACGCCGTGCCAGGAACATCGGCTTTTTTTATATCATCGTCCCTAAAAATGGGCTTACCCAACATTTTTTCCAAGTCCTTTTTGGCCGGTTCAAAGGGCTTATCCGCATCTCTTTTTCCTGCAACGAATTCGGCCGCCAACTTTCTGTGAATCTTATCCAGCTGTTTTTCAAAATTGCGGACTCCAGCCTCCCGCGCATACGAGTTAGCAATGTATAAAAGAAGGTCCTTATTATACATTACGCGTTTTTTATCCAGCCCGTTGTTTTTTAAGCTTTTGGGAATAAGATGTTTTTTTGCAATTTCGACCTTTTCTGAATCGATATAACCTGAAAGTTTGATAATTTCCGTTCTGTCCAAAAGCGGGCGCGGAATGGAATCGGGGGTATTTGCCGTTAAAATAAAAACAACATTGGATAAATCGAAGGGCAGATCAAGATAATGGTCGCGGAAATTAATATTTTGTTCAGGATCCAAAACTTCCAGCAATGCACTTGAAGGATCTCCTTGATAGCTTTGGCCCATCTTATCAACCTCATCGATCATAAAAACAGGCGAGTTCGTTTTAACAACCTTTAAACCTTGCAAAATTTTCCCCGTCATTGCACCGATATATGTCCGCCGGTGTCCCTTGATTTCCGCCTCGTCCCTCATTCCGCCGACCGAAAACCTAAAAAACGGCTTATTCATAGCACGGGCTACGGACATACCGATACTCGTTTTTCCGACGCCAGGAGGCCCGACCAAAAGAATAATCGAACCCTTCGTATCTTTTTTTAATTTTCTTACCGAAAGGTATTCGATAATTCTTTCTTTTACGTCTTCAAGCCCATAGTGATCTTTGTTTAAAATTTTTTCAGCCTTGACTAAATCGAATTCGGGCGTCTCGCCGCTGTTCCACGGTAGGGTTAAAATGGTTTCAAGATAGTTCCGCGTTACGATGTATTCCGAAGAGTACGGATCGAGCATTTTAAATTTTTCTAACTCGGAAGAAACGGTTTCTTTTACCTCACCTTCAAATTTAAACTGTTCGATAAGTTTTGTAAAGCGCTCTTCTTCTTTTGTTTTCGGGTCGGTGCTTAAACCAAGTTCTTCTTTTATAGATTTGAGCTCTTCGCGTAAAAAATATTCGCGCTGATTTTTTTCGACCCGCATATTTAAATCGTCTTGAATTTTACGTTGAACCTGCAAAAGCTCCTGCTCTTTTTTTATGTGAATAAAGACCGTTTCCATCCGTTTTTTAATGTTGGTAATTTCAAGAACCTTTTGCTGTTCTTCTTTCGGAATATTTAGGATACTTGCGATAAAGTCGGCTATTTTCCCAGGATGGTCGATGTTAATCATATTAAGCCGCATTTCTTCAGAAAATAAAGGATTGTTTTCGGAAAGCTGTTTCATCTCGCTTAAAAGCGCCCTCGTAAGCGCTTCGACTTCTTCGCTTTTTTCTTCTTCATCGTCAAGATATTGTACGGCGGCCGCTATGGGGTTTATTTCGTTTACGATTTTGCGTATTTTAAAGCGCTTTTGTGTTGCGATAAATACGTTTACGCCGCCGTCGGGCAAGTTGATTTTTCTTACGATTTTTGCAACGCAGCCTATCTTATACAGGTCTTTTGTAGAAACTACATCCGCCTTGTTTTTTAAAAGGCACAAGCCTATAAAGCCGTCACCGGAATAGGCTTCGTCTACCGATTTTACGTCTTCAGGTGCGTTAATTAAAACAGGGGTAAAAATACCGGGAAAAATCGGTCTACCCGTTAAAGGTATTATATTAAGCTTTTGCGGAAGCAGCTTTTCTATAGGAATAATTTCTTTTGTTTTTGCCATGGTTTATAATATCTTCATTATTTAGAAAAAAGTCAATTGTTATAGGTTTATGGGCCAAACCCGCCTGCCGATAAGGGCTCCTCTTATTTTAAGCCTTTTTGTGTCTTTTTTCAAGGGTAGAAATAATCACTGACATCTTAAAAAGGAGAGTATTAAAAAACTGCAGGCTAAAGAGAAAGGCCGTTCTTCTTTCTCTAAAGCAAAACCGATTAAAGCCGAAACTTAATACGGGAGGCTTTATGGCTACGAAAAAAAAATCGGTATGGGTAATCCGTAAAATACTTTTTTCCTTTTGTTTTGTGCTGTTCCTGCATGCCTGCACAACACAGCCTGCAAAAAAAGATTCCATTATAACACTTATCAAAAAAGGCAAAACCGAAGAGCTCAAAGAACGGTTCGATGAAAAGTCCGTAAGTACGGCTGACGAAAACGGTAACAGCCTTTTACATATCGCAGCTGCGGCGAATAATCCGGTAATAGTCAAATTTCTTTTGAGTATGAATGCGGATATCGAAGCGAAGAATTTGCAGGGGCAAACGCCTCTTTTATTAGCTTTAACCAATAATGCAAAAGAGGCGGCGCAGGTGCTTGCCGAGCATAATGCACATATATTTGCAAAAGACGAATTAAATAATTTTCCGCTTGTATATGCCGAAAAACATAATTTTTACGATTTGATTATAAACGGGCAGACGGTAAGGCAAAAAGATGCGGACGGAAATACGGCTCTGCACTATGCGGCAGATACGGTAAATATGAATATGGTGCGCAAGATTTTATCTTTGGGAAAGCCGGAAACGGTTAAAAACAATAAGGGGCAAACACCCTTGCACCTTGCATACCGGCACCCGCAAAACCGGACAGCGGCGGAAATAGCCGCTTCTTTGATTACCGCAGGAATTGAACCTACCCATAAGGTTTTTGCCGAATTTGAAACGGCCGCCCTTGCCCGCAATTTTTCGATGCATTTTAGCGACGGGGAGACCCTTTTACATATCTTTGCACGAAAAGGCTATACAGGCTTTATCCGCTTTTTACTTATGCAGAATGTCCCTGTTGATGTAAAAAATATTGCAGGTTCTACCGCTATGCACGAAGCGGCGCGTAGCGGACAGACGGAGGCGGCCGAGCTTTTGCTTGTTTCAGGCGCCAACCCGAATAATAGGGATGCTTCTGGTAATACACCTTTGCATCTTGTTATGCCGGAAGCTTCCCGCTCGCAGCTTTTAAATAAGCTTTTTGCCGCAGGCGCAAATCCGAATATAAAGGATATTTACGGAGAAACGCCCCTGCACGTTGCTGCCCGCATCGGTATGTCCGAGCAGATAATAACGGAGCTTATAAACCGCGGTGCCGATGTAAACGAGCGCAATAAAAAGGGGCAGACGCCTTTGATTCTTGCCGTTGAAAGGAATATGAGTGCGCAGGTCAGGCTATTAGTAAAGCACGGGGCGGATATTCATGCCGAAGATACGGCAGGGGAAACCGCTTTTACGAAGGCTGCCGCAATGGGGCTTTCTATGGTACAAAATATTATTACGGACGGCAACAGCACTGCCCGCGATTCGAACGGTTTTACGCCCTTGCACGTTGCTATACAAAGAAAGGCCGGAACGGATATTATTTATTATCTTGTAGAAAAAAAACAACCCATAAACACGCGCGACAAATTAGGAAATACACCGCTTCATCTTGCGGCGGCTCAAAATTACAAAGAAGCGGGCGAAATCTTATTGGCAAACAATGCGGATATTTTTTATACAAATGTAGAAGGCAATTCACCTTTAAAAATTGCGGCATTTAAAGGCGGCGGCAGGGAAGAATGGATAATCAATTCCCATACTATAAACGCAAAAGACGGAGCAGGAAATACACCGCTTCATCTTGCGTCGGAATGGCAGACTATCCCGATGGTACTGTACCTTTTGGATAAGGGAGCGGATATTAATGCCCGTAATGCAAATAATGAAACACCGCTTTTCAGCGCGGTAAAGTCCGACGGTGCTGAAACAATCCGCACGCTGTTGGGGGCAGGCGGCGGCATTAAGGCGGATATTAACGCCCGCGACTTTTTAGGTAATTCGGTGCTGCATGCAGCGATAAAATGGTCGGCCTATAAGTCGGCTCAGCTTCTTTTAAGTATGACTTCCGACGGGTTTACAGAACTCGTTCATGCCAAAAACCTTGCAGGAAAAACCGTTTTACACGAGGCTTCCAAGCAAGGCAATATTACGTTTATAAAGATGTTTTTAAAAGCGCGGGCGAATGTAAACGCTTCTGATGAAACGGGGCGCGCTCCTCTAGCCGAGGCGGTGTTAACCGATAAGATAGAAGCCGTAAACCTGCTTTTACAAAACGGCGCTTCACCTATTCAGCAGGATATGTATGGCAGAACACCCCTGCACGAGGCTGTTATTACCGGTTCTAGACGGGCTATTTCGCTTATCAGAAGCGCAGGCGGAGACCCGCTTGCAAGTGATGCCTACGGTAAAACGCCGCTTCTTCTTTCCTTTAATAAGGGGCTGCAGACAGTAGACCTTGTGCTTGGAAATGACCGGCTTTTAACGAACAGCGATGGAGATACGCCCTTACACATAGCCGTTTCGGAAAATATTGCACCTGAAATTCTGCAAAAGCTGTTGACGAAAGGCTATCCGATCGATAAGCGCAATAAAAACGGAATGACGGCTGTACTAATCGCCGTACAAAAGGGGCAAAAGGAAAATACACACCTTTTATTGTTGAGCGGAGCTGATCCTTTTATCATCAATAATCAGGGTTCTTCGGCGATAGAAGAGATTTTTACAAAGTATCCTGAATTTGTGCCTATTGCAGCGGAGTTTGCCGCAGGCAGAACCGATGCTATGGGCGACGGGCTTTTGCACTATGCTGCCAAATTTGCAAGCCCGCAAACTGTAAAAAGTCTTTTAGCGCTGCCGGGTATACACACGGACAGTAGAAATACGGCAGGCGAAACCCCTTACCGGGTTGCCGTACGCTGGCAAAGACCCGATGTTGCCGAAATTTTAAAATAAAAAGAGAACTTCTAAAAACTTTAACTTTTAGAAGATACCCTTGACGATTAAAGCAAAAGAGAAAAGCCCCCGCCGTGCGGCATAGCCGCACGGCGGGGGCTTTATTGTTTATAACTTCGGCGAAAAGCCGTTTTTTTCGCCCCACGTAAAGGGGCTTAGCCGCCATTCGTCCAAGTTCTTTTTTTGTTCTTCGCTTATATAATCTGCTTTTAGTGCTTGTTCAAGCATGGTTTCATAATTTAAAATCGTAACCGGAGTGCAAGGCGGTTTTAGGTTTAAAAAGGCGTCTTTTGCTTCTTTAAACCCGTAAGAAAAGACGGCAAAACAAAACGGAACGGCTCCGTTTGCAGCCCGCACCGCATCCACGGCCTTTATGGAACTGCCTCCGGTAGAAATTAAGTCTTCGATGATCAGTACCGATTCTCCTTTATAGTCGGGACGGACGCCTAGCCCTTCAATTTGGTTTTTTAAGCCGTGATCTTTTCCGCCTGAGCGGACGTAGGAGACGGGTTTTTTTAAAAGGTCTGCAAGGGTTACCGCATGCGGAATACCTGCGGTGGCGGTACCGGCAATCCAATCGGGATTAAAGCCGGCAGCTTTAAGCAATTCGGAAAAGGCTTTTGCGATAAGGCTTCTCATATCCGGCGCGGATAAAAAGCGGCGGTTATCGTTATAAATGGGCATTTTAAAGCCCGAAGCCCAGGTAAAAGGCGCTTTTGGAGAAAGTTTGATTGCTTCAAGCTTAAAGGCGGCCGCGGCAAGCTGTGCGCCGTATTTTTTTTGCACCGCTTCAATTTTTTCTTTATTTATCATTTTTAAAATACCCCTAAAAACCTTTATAATATTCGTAGAGAGCCTGTGTACCTTTTTCGGCATAACCGGAGCCGTTCATTTTATCGAAAAAGTTTTGCGCAAGTTTTAATACAGGCAGTTCAATGTTTTGTCCGTCCGCAACACCGAGCGCTATGTTTAAGTCTTTTAAAAAATGTTTTATAAAAAAGCCGGGCGCATAGTCCTTTTTCAGCATTTTTGGGGCGTTGTTTAAAATCTGCCAGCTTCCGGCGGCACCGCCGCCTATGGCTTCAATTACCTTTGCAGCATCCAGACCCGCAGCTTCGGCATAGCGGACGGCTTCGACTGCCCCGAACAGATTGGCAGCAACCGCAATTTGATTGGCTGCCTTGGTGTGCTGGCCTGCACCTGCACCGCCCTGCAGCGCCCACGACCTGCCCATACATTCAAAAAAAGGTTCGGCCTCTTTAAATACAGCGGCGTCTCCGCCTGCCATAATGGAAAGGGTTCCGTTTGCCGCGCCTATATCGCCGCCTGAAACGGGAGCGTCCAAAGACGCAATGCTTTTTTCCGCCGCTTCTTCGTAAATGCGCTTTGCAAGCATCGGACTTGACGTTGTCATATCGACAACAATTGTTCCCGGCTTTGCGGTTTTTAAAAGCCCCTTAGCGCCTAAATAAACTTCTTCGACGTCTTTAGGATACCCGACGATTGTAAAAATAATACTGCAATGCGGAGAAAGCTCCTGAGGCGAACCATACCAAACAGCTCCTTTTGCAATAATATCTTCTGCCGATTTTTTTGTGCGGGTGTATACGTGCATTTTCGCTCCGGCGCTTCTTAGCCGTTCTGCCATACTCCGGCCCATTACACCGAGCCCGATAAAACCTACGTTACAATCTTGTACCTTCATACCCCCCACTCCTTTAACCGTTTTTGTTTTAAAAGAATCCGCGCTTAAAGGTTCTTTTAACGGTTTTTATATGTAAACCCCTAAAAACTGAAATTTTTAGAGGTTTACCTTAGATTTAACTTGCCTTCCGTTATCATCGGTTTATTGTTTATTATACGCAAAAAACGGCGTGTTTGCAACGAACCAAAGTTCTTTTTCGGTAACTTTGGTTCTTTTTAGCTATAGACCGCTTAAAAATATAGAAAAAATATTAAAATCGTAGTATTATAAGGAGAATTTATTAAATGGAGATAATTGTCAGTTGGGGGGAGTTATTATATGAAAAATTTGAGAACACATGGTAAAAAGAAGATTCAATGGGCGTTTATCATAGCGGCATTTGCCGTAATTTTACTTTTTACAGCTTGTCAACAATTTCTGGACAATCCGGAAGATTTTTTAAGCTATTGGGCTAGCGAGAGCTTTGTCAAAGACCATAACATCGGTTCGGCACATAAACCTGACAGCACGGGTGTGCAGTGTGTCGGCTCTTCAAATGACGCAGACATTACGCTTTCAATGCATAACCCGAAAAACTTTTCGCTCGTTATGCCAACCGCTTCGGCACCTGCGGGCATTGTCGAATTTAAAGAACTTTCCGAACAGCCTGCGGCAGGAACCTACTATGAACTGAAACAAGTCGATTCCGGCACGCTGAAGCTTACATATAAACAAGACTTCTTAAAAAAATACGAACAAGGTTCAGGCAGTTTAAACCCGACTATCACCCTTAAAGCTCAAGACGGCAGGGTATTCCAAAAAACCTACACCTTCGGCATAAAATCGAACACCCCGCCGCCTAAACCTAAAGAAATCATAATTGCAAAAACAAAAATAACGCTACAGGAACCAAAGCCTTATTACGTGCTCTGTCTTAAATTCGATCCAGATGAAATGAACAATAAGGTAGCAATAGGCTCTGGCCCGCAGGTACCGGTACACAAGGATATTGAAAAGATCACAATAAAGAAGGACTCATCAAACAACGACTCATCAAACAACGACTCATCCTATAAGCTTTTATACAACGGTAACGGTGTCAATTCGAACTTTCAAACATTTGACGTAGACTCGTTTATCACGCACGGGGCCGTAGCTAAATTAACCGAAGACATACCGGCAGCACAAGATAAGTGGGTATTATACTACAAAACGGACATAATAATAGCAAACGGTAACCCTCAAACATCGTACACCATAACCTTGCACGACGAAGGAGGCGTTGTTTCGGATGAGGCTGCCGCAACGATAAAAGCAAGCGGTCCGACTCGCACCGTAACCTTCAGCGTAGAAAACGAAACTGTAGGAATGCTTACAGCAAAAGTTGATAGTATCAATATTAGCTCGGGCAGTGGGGTTGCAGACGGAAAGACGGTAACCTTTACCGCAACACCCTCAGATTCAAACCAATATAAGGTAGGAGACTGGACTTGTACACCTTCTTCGTCAAGCTTTACAGGAACAAGCGGAAACTCGAACGCCTCGCTTACCGTAAATGAAGATACAACTGTAACCGTGCGGTTTGTACAGCTTGATGATCTAACCCTTACTAAGCTTGAAATACACGGAAAAAACGCTAAAAGCGGTTACGTTACACTGCCTTATGACGTAACTCAAGTGACTCAAAGCGATATAACACTTGAGTTTAGCGGACATTCGGGTATTCCGTTTACCGTAACTCCTACATTGCCGCTTAACTTAATGCCGGGAGAGACTAAACCCATTATCATAAAAGTTGCAGCGAGCCCGGGCAATTACCCTGCGTGGTCAAAAACGGTAAACATAACCCGCGAACAAAACAACGTTGCAAACTTAAAGAGCTTTAAGCTTAACGGAGAAGCTAAAAGCGCTCCTTTTAATAGTGAATACACGGTCGCTTCCGATACGGCAGAAGTAAAAGACTTTGCTTTTGATGCTGCCAGCACAGGAGCAACGGCAAGCGTAAGTCCTCAAGGAAACGTAAACATACCCGCAGGTACGGGAAGGAGTTTTACAATCACGGTAAAAGCTCAAGACGGTACTGTAAAACAGACCATAACGTTTACCGTAAAACGAAAAGAATACACCGTAAACTACAGCGTAGACGGCGGACACGGAAAGATAAAAGCCGATTTAGGTTCTGAGGTAGTAAACGGCAGCGTTTCAGTTGCGCACAACGGCAGCGTAACCTTTACCGCAATACCCGATGACGGCTGGGAGCTTAATGGCTGGACGGGCGTAAGCTCCTCCTTGCTAACGGCAACGCTTTCCAACGTAACCGGTAATAAAACCGTAACGGTCAAGTTTAAACCGGGTGAATTACATTTTAACAGCGGCGGTCCCGATGCGTGGAAGCGCCTTAAAAAAGAAGTTGAAAAAACGGAAGGCTCTCACACCATCGTTATCAATGGAGAAATAACAGCGACAGACCACGAGGGCAATCATGGCGAAATTACGCTCGGCAGAGACCTCACCATAATGGGCGGCTCCGGCGCCGTTTTGAACGCAAACGATAGGTCGCGTATCTTTAAAGTGGAAAACGGCAAAACACTCACTCTTAAAGACATAACGCTTAAAAACGGCAAAACAGGCCAATTTGTTGGCGGCGGCGGCGTATACATCGACGATGGAGGCACGCTCATTATGCAAGACTCAAGCACTATTACTAACTGCACGGCAGGTATGGGCGGCGGCGTATATGTAAACGGCACATTCAAGATGGAAGGCAGCGCTTTAGTTACGAATGAGACAGGCCGAAACAACGAGGTCTATTTGGAAAGCGGCAAAACCGTTACCGTAACCGGCGCATTGACACACACACCTGCCGCAAAAATAAGAGTTGCCGACTACCAAAAAAACAGAGTGCTTGCCGTGGGTGAACGTGCAAAGAAGGAAAACTTTAAGCTCGCTCCGGACGGCGGTAATAACTGGCGGTATAAAAAAGTCGGCAATGAGGTAAAGTTTGTAACGGGAAAACTGACGTATACGATTGAAAAGATTATCAGTATAAAAGAGCATGATGGTGGTACATGGGCAGAGTATTACTGGACAATGAAAATCGATGGTAAAAATGTATCCAGAAAGAAGCCCGGCGATTCATGGAAACCGCAAACACCGACGGATCCTACGGAACCAAGGCCGGAGTATCCAATAAACAGCAGCAGAGAAGTTCTTTTCGAGCACGCTGATGAGAAGACGGTAGGGGCTTATTTTTTGATAAAAGAAGAAGATCACGGTACCGGCAGCGACGACACTGTTGCAAACGTAACTAAAGATATTAAGTATAAGAACGATCAGTTGAAATTCGAAGGAGAAACAATATCGCTTGATCAAGAAAAAAGCTTTCGGCTTGAATTCCGCTCAGGCGAGGGCGATGTAGATGTTGTGTGCCGCATACGCTGGGAAGATGAATAGTAATGGGGAATTCGCTTTAATTGCTAATTTCGTATCGCTCTATGCGAGCCTTTCGTATGCCGTTATGCGAATGACTCGCATCGCCTTATACGAGCCTTTCGTATCGCTCGGATCAGGGGTGCTCACTCGCTCGGGTGGATACCCCACACTAAGGCGGGACACACCCGCAGCATAATGCGGGACACTCCTGCAGCGTAATGGTAGCCGGTCTACCGGCATAATGGTAGACACCCTACCAGCATAATGGTAGACAGTCTACCACGATAATGGTGTACAGTCTACCAGCGTAATGGTAGACACCCTACCGGAATAATGGTGGGCAGTCTACCGGCATAATGATAGACAGTCTATCTGAAAAATAGTAAAGTCCTTTTGGATTGGGACTAGTCAATCCAAAAAATACAGAATAAACCCCCAAAGGCGGACACGGAGGTTCGCCCAAAACACATCGCACGAGTTTGCGCTTAGCGCAAACTCGATGATCAAAAGCATACACGGATGTATACTTTTGATCGGGTTTCCAAAAGGGTGTCCCCTTTGGCAGCGCGGCAGAGAGAACCCTGCTCTGACTTAAAAAGCCCGTAAGAGAACGGGGTGCTCTCTCCCTTAAGAACCTTACCAATTAAAAAACATTACCGCTTATGGAACATCGCTCCCTTTTAAAATCCTTTAGCCTGTGGTATAATATGACAAGTGAGGGGGCTATGACTACTTCAAACAGGAAATACAAAGACTCGGTTTTCGTCGATTTATTCAGCGAGGACGAAAAAGCAAAAGAGAATTTTCTATCGCTGTATAACGCCTTGCACGGTACACACCTTCCGCTTTCGTCTCCGGTAGAAAACATAAGGCTCGATAATGTTATGTACATGAACATAATTAATGATGTTTCCTGCCTTGTAGACGGTAAAATCATTGTATTGGCTGAACATCAGTCAACCATAAACGAAAATATGCCCCTACGCTTTTTAGAATACATCGCAAGGCTCTATGAAAAACTGCAAGCACCGACTGATCGGTATTTAAGAAAGCTGTCAAAAATACCTACGCCGGAATTCTATGTTTTTTACAATGGGATAGACGATTACCCTGAAACTACAACGCTAAAATTATCGGATGCCTTTATTACGAGACCTAAACTCATACCGTTGGAACTTGAAGTAAAGGTATATAACATAAACAAGAACAAAGAAGCGGAAGTACTAAGCCGCTGCAAAACGCTTGAAGAATACAGTTTGTTTGTAGAAGAGGTAAGAAAGCAAACACAACTCGACAGCGAAAACGGCTTTACCAATGCGGTAAAGATATGCATAGAAAAAGGGATATTAAAAGAATACTTAATGAGAAAATCACGGGAGGTAATAAATATGTTAGTAGCCGAATATGATTACGACACAGACATCGCAGTACAGAGAGAAGAAAGCCTAAGGGTTGGTATACAGCAAGGAATACAACAAGGCTTTTCCGATGGAGCATACCAAACAAAGCTTGAAACGGCTAAGGCTTTTAAAAGACTTGGCTTTGACATTGCCAAAATAGCCGAAGGAACAGGGCTTTCCGTTGAAGAAATAAAAGCTCTATAAGAACCAGCCTTTTTGCAAATAGGCGGAGCAGATGCAAGGAGTTAGGCAAAAAAGTACCGCAGGCGTATCGGGTATACGTCGAGGACACTTTTTTGCCGTGCGACACAGCAGATGCCCGCATATTTGCAAAAGAGAGGTAATAAATATGTTAGTAGCAGAATATGATTATGATACGGACATTGCAGTACAGAGAGAAGAAAGCCTAAGGATTGGCATACAGCAAGGCTTTTCCGACGGTTCGTACCGAAAGGCCTTAGAGGATGCAGGCAATTTAAAACAGCTTGGTGTTTCAATTGATATTATCGCTAAAGCGACAGGCCTCAGCCAAGAAGAGGTGGAAGCGATTAATTAATGCAGTTGTGTTCTGCACGGTAATATCGGGGTGTCCG
>CAUUSH010000021.1:0-38227 GCA_963547785.1 uncultured Treponema sp.
CCCGACCAACCCCCCCCCCACCCCCCCCCCCCCCCCCCCCCACAACCCACCCCCCCACCCCCACTCTCGACCACGGGCGGCGCCGCAAAACAAAATACAAAAAGTACCTTCACTTGATTTTATAAAAAAAACGGTGTATACTTCCTAAGCTATAAAATAACGGAAATAACATGAATATATTTTTAAAAAAAGCTTTGTCGGTTCTCTTCCTTTTATTTTGCGTTGCGGCGGCAGTTTTTCCGCAAAGCGTAAGCAAAAAACAGGATATTGCCGTTTTTAGACTTTCTTATTACGGGTGGATTATTCCCCAAGCTTTGTACGAAGGAATAGATGAGCAGATTTTACAAAGTTTCGAAGATCTTAAGCGCTTTACTATCATTGCAATGAATCACCGTATCGAAGCTGGTAATTTGGAGGAGTTCGACACGCGGATAAAAAGTTCAAGAGAAAAAGACGCAGTTATACCCGAAGAGGTTTTAATGGGGCAGGAGGCCTTTACCCGCGAAGACTGGGAAAAAACGGTTAATTCGTATTATTTGGTCGTGCCTATTGTGCGGGATTATGAGCTTATTTCGAGGGAAGAAAAATTGACGAACGGTAAAATAAGGGTGCGTTATAAGGCGCGTATTTCCGTAGAATTCAATATTTATTCGGCGCATAAAAAAACAAAGGCGGCTTTTTTCGTTATAGAGAAAACTGCAATCGATGAAACTCCTGATGCGGCCTTTTCTTCGGCTATTGCGTTAATGGGCGTTTCCTTGGATAATCATATCCGCAGGGTGCCCGATTTTAGAATAAGGACGGGCATTATAAAGGCCGAAAAACCCGATGTTTATTTTGAGCTCGGCGATGATATGGGTATAAAAAAAGGCGATGAATACGCAATTATAGGATATGATGAAGAAAATAACGAGAAGGAAACAGGGCTGGTTGTTGTTACCGATACCAAAGAAGACTTTTCTAAGTCGATAGCGCTGTACGCTTCGCAGCCGATAAAGCTGGGAGATCAGGCAAAAGAAATTCCGCGTCTGCCGGTGGAATTTAGAGCCTTTGTAGATAGCGAAATAAAATTCGGAAAGACAGCGGCGGATACAAAGGCTGTATTCAGTCCTGGCCTGCACATTTCTCAGACGCGGGGTTTTTATCGCTTTCGCCCCTGCTACGGCGTAGAATCGAATTTAAACGATAAGGATAATTTGCAAAACGGTGTTCCCGTTTCCTTTTTACTGGGTGCCGAGCTCGGAAATACTTATAAGGGCCGGTTTCAGATTTTACCGACGGCGCAAGTTTTTTATACGGTGCTCGCTTCTTCAAATGTGAAGGAGCTTCCGAAGTCGGTAGGGGCGGGTATAAAGGCCTTTGTGCATACAAGCTATCTGATAAGCCGCGATATTAAATTAGGCATAAATGCGGGCTTTAAGGCGGGCTTTAATTTCAGTTCGTCCGAGCAGAATTCCGAAAACAAATTCTTCAGGCTGATACTCGGAATTGGGTTAACGATAAAAATGTAAAGGGGTGCCCGTAAAAGGCTATTAGGGCACTTAAAAACGATAAGGATTTAATAATATGAAAAAAAACGGATTATTCGGATTATTTTTGTCGGCAGTAATTATCGCGGTATTTTTTTCCTGCGCCGCAATAGAAGAAAGCACGAAAGATGGGTTTGGTAAAAAAAACGCGCCGCCGCGCTACACCGGCGTTAAAAATTATACGGCAATCGGAGAAGATGAATCTTTAATCGGCGCCTTTAATAAGGCGAAGATAAGCGCCGTGAGGCAGGGCGTAACCGATATTATCGGCTCTCACTCGGAGCAGGCGAATTATAATCTTTTAAAAGAAAATCTGTATGATACGGAAAATCCGAATAAGTACATCGTAAATGCGGATGTAAAGGTCTTGCAAAAAACGAAAAACGGTTTTCTTTATGTTTACAAGGCCGAAGTTCCGGTTAAAATGAGGGAGTTGGCCGTTTTGTTAAATGAGATGGGGCTGCCGGCACTTGAAGCCGGCGGGCGGGGAGAAAACAGTACCATTGACGATTTAGCTTTCGGTAAGGGGGCTATAGACCCCAATTCTCCGCAGGTAATGCAACGGCCCAAAGACGCCGACCGGATTTTATCAGATGCAAAGGCTTCGGCAGAAAAAAAACGCGACATGGACTTTCTTGATGATTATATAGAAAATATGACTTATATGGTTTTCGATGCCGAAGAATCCCGCGCCGAACGTTTTTTGCTAAAATCGGCGGTGGAAACTGCAAACGGTTATCTTTTAAAGCAAGGGTATCGGGCGGTTGACGCAAAAGAAGTTGAAAAGCTAAAAAAAGACAGCTCCCTTATTTATGAAGAAAGCAGTAACGAAAACCTGTCAGTCATTCAGTTTATTGCTCAAAAATTGAATGCAGATGTATATATCGAGATCGACGCAGTAACCGAAGGCGGTTATGACTTAAACGGGTATTACGGTTCGGCAAAGGTTACGTTAAAAATCTTTAACCCGTCGACCGGCGAACTTTTAGGTTCGGTGCCGTATTCAAGCCCCAAAACATTCAGCAGAACAAGCAGCTATGATGCACAAGCGAATGCGATTCAATCGACTGTGTACAAGGCACTTCCCATCGCCATCGATCAGGCGAAAATTCTATTGGCAAAGGCTTATGCAAAGGGCGTCAGATACGAGATTACTGTAAACGATACGCCTGACAGCAAAAGTATGGCCCGCTTTAGAAAAGAATTAAAAGACCGTTTAAACGGTATAAAAACGATGCACCAATCTTCGGCGCAGACTAAATATGCGGTGTTGTTTTTCGGCACGATAGACGACCTTGAAGCCCTTGTATACGAAGCCGCCGCCGCAACGGCCGGTTTTGAAAATATGGAGCTTACATTACTGCGGGGAAAGGCGCTGGTGTTTAAATCCGGCTTTTAACCTATAATGACCGTTTATTTTAAGGACGCTTTAAAAGAACGGCCGTATATAAAAAATAAAGCTTAAAATAATTTGCAGAATGAAGGAGGCAAATATGAAAAAAGCGTTTACAATTTTTGTTTCTCTGGCTGTACTTGCAGCGGCAGTTGCAGGCTGTGCAGGGAAGGGTGCTGGGAAGAACTCGAAATTGCTGGGAACGGTTTCCGGCAGCGTAAAAAAGCCGGAGTACATCGACCACAAAAACTTAAAATGGAACAAGGAAATTCCCGGCTGGGTTGCCGAAGAAGCGCAAAACTTAGAAAAACAATCCGAGTATAAGGATTCGTATCTTTTTAAGTTTGAATCGCCGCGCTCGAAAAACTTGGAAGGCGCCGAACTGTGGACAAGGGATTTTTCCGTTCCTTCGGAAATGGCGCGCATGGTAAAAACCAGAGTCGAAAGCAAGGCTGCGGCAGCCGCGGCAGGCGATAAGGATAAAATTGACGGCTACCTTGAAGACGTTGTAAAAACAATTACGGATACCAAATTAACGGGCTTTAAAAAGGTAAGCGATTATTGGGTGCAAATGAGGTACTTTGATGCGGAAGGAAAACCTGCAGGCGACGATTTTACGTACATCGTTTTGTACAGCATTTCCAAAAAAACCTTGGATAAACTTATAAGCGACGCTTTAAACGGAGCTGATGAAGCCAAGCCCAAAACCGAAGAAGAGCGAACCGTAAGGGATCGTGTCCGGGAAGCCTTAAAAGAAGGCATCTAGCATTTTAAAACGGCGGATGTTTTTCCGCCGTTTTCATTTTTCTATAAAATAAGCCCTTATGAAAAAATCTTTTTCTTTCCTTCTTTTTCTTCTGTTCTCTTTTTTTTCGTATTTTTCATGTGCGACAAATCGGATTCAAACTAAGGCTCAGGCGGTTCCCGACTGGGTGTTTAATGTTCCGCAAAGCAGCGCTTCCCACGAGTATTTTACGGCTTCGGGTTCAGGCGCAAATCCTGCCCGTGCCGAAAAAGAGGCAGAGGCAAATCTTTTAACCGAAGTTATGCGCTGGATAGGCGTTTCCATAAAAACGAATACGACATCGGCCTCTTTCGGTACCATAAATGATCTCGATAAATTTATAGAAAAAGAAATAACCGAAAACGCCGCTGCCGAAATAAAAAATCTGAAAATAAAAAGCCGCCATATCGAAAAATCTGCCAGCATTACGACGGTTTATCTTTTGGCGGAATATGATAAAAAAGAGCTTGAAAAAGAAAAGCGGAGGCTTTTAAAGCTGGCGGAAGAACGGGCAGACAGCGTAAGCCGTCCGCACAAAAAAGGCGATGAATTTTATGACGAAAAAAAATATTTTAAGGCCTTTGAACAATATTCTGAGGCGGCCTGTTCAGCCTTAAAATTCGGAATAGATAACGGCGAAATAAAGTTTAAAGAAAATATCGAAGCTGCAAAGCAAAGTTTAAAAAACATAAAAATCGAAGCGCTCTGTGAATCTTATATTGCAGGCGGGACGGGCAGCGCCTCCGTTGCGGCAAGAGTGCAAACGGAGCCGGAGATGCCGCTCACTGTAACATATTCGTTACAAGCGGTAAATGGAAAACGCGTTTCCAAAAAGATTATAATCGAAAAAATAACTGCCGACGAAAACGGTTTTGCGGAATTTCGTTTGCCCGAAAAAACGAGTGCGGGAGAGGGGTTTATAATTTTTGCTGCCGATATAACCGCGGTACAAAACAACCTTTCAGCCCTAAAAAATACTTCCGCAGTATATGAAAGATCTGCTTTAATTGAGCATGTAAAACAGGGGCAGGTCTTTTTTACGTACGGCATCAAAGAAGCGATGCCGGCGAAGAGACTTTCTAACGAAGATGCACCCGATAAGGGCAAAACCGATTCCGCCGAATCGGTTGATAAAGGCGGCCTGACGAAAAACAAGAGAAAAACGGTAGGTGTTTTTTTGGAAGAATACGTGCGGGTGCCTTACGGTTTACGCAAAACCGAAGCCGAAGATTTTTTTGCCGAAACCTTGCGCGGCCTTCACTTTGATACAAAAATAATTAAAACACAAGCCGATTTTGCGGAACACTTTATCGTGCATGCAAAAGTCAAAACCGAAGAGGCAGAAAAAACCGATTCAGGTTTTTTTGTAAAGCTGTTTGCTAGCATAAAAATATACGATACAAAAAGCGGAGCAGTCATTTATTCCAAAGAATTTTCAAAACGGGGAGCCGGCTTTTCCCTCGAAAAGGCAGAACAGGCAGCGATTCGGGAAATTGTAAAACAGGCTGCAAGCGGCATACGCTGAAATTCGGTTTACCGCTCCTTAATCGCCTTTTTTTAAATCTTTCAAAAAACTTGCGACAATTAAAATGATGATAAGCCCGAGCGGAAAGGCCGCAATTATCGAAAGCATTTGCAGGCTGCTTAGATCGGCTCCTGTCAAAATAAGGGCGGTAGGAAGAAGAATGAACACGACGGACCAAAATGCGCGCAGGGCCTTTTTCGGCTCTTCGTTTTTTTTCAGGTTTTTTTGAGAATACGAGGCGATGACCAGCGTTATGGCATCGAAGGTACTCGAATAAAAGGCTATCATCGTAAATACCAAAACGGCTAAGACCGTCTTCGGGTACGGCAGGGTGTTCAAAATGCCTAGTATGACGTGCGCGGGCTCTTGTGTTTGCAGGGCGCCCGCCGCATCTATAATGCCGCCGGTTTGCAGATGCAGGCCGTAGTTGCCGAGTACGATAAACGAGCAGTAGGTGCCCGCAATGCCGCAGGCAAGTCCGCCGAGTATCGTGTTTTTTATGGTGCGGCCCTCTGAAATCGTGCCGATAAAAAACGGGGTTGCAACAAACCATGCGATCCAATACGCCCAATAAAAGACCGTCCAGTTTTGCGGAAAACCGGAGCCGTCCGCGCCTGAAACCCGCAGCGGATCAAGCCATGTTGACATCGAAAAAAAGTTTTGCAGCATTTTTCCGATTCCCGTAATACCTGTTTCGATAATGTAGATTTTAGGCGAGGCTGCAAAAACAAGGGCGAGCAGCAGCAAAAACGAAAACACCGAAATCTTTGCCAGCTTTGAAATACCTTTAAGACCTAACAGCACGGCCGAGGTATAAATGGCGGCAATCACAAAAAGAATGGCCGGTGTGAAAAAGCGGCTTTCGGGAATGCCGGTTAAAAGGGATACGGCCGAAGACAACAGGGGTGTTGCAAGCGAGAAGGTCGTAGCGGTTCCTGCAAGCAGGCCGATTACGGAAAAAACGTCGATAAGTTTGCCCGGTATGGTATCGGCTTTTGTGCCCAAAACGGGGCGGCAGCTTTCCGAAAGTTTTTGTTTCGTTCTTCCGCGCACGTGCAGCATATAGCCGAAGGCGGCGGCCGGTACCAGATAAAAGGCCCACGGCGTTATGCCCCAGTGAAAAAGCGGATAGGCCGAAGCCCAATCCTGTTTTGCCGCAAGGGATAAATTCGTAAGACCGAACGGAGGCGAATTATAGTAATAGGCCCATTCTATCAGCGACCAGTACAAGATGTCCGCCGCCATTGTCGAGGTAAAAATCATCGAGCCCCACGCAAAATTCGAATAGGCCGGTTTTTCCCCGCCGCCCAGTTTTATTCTGCCGTATTCGGAAAAGGCGAGCCATACGGCGGTAACAACCATACCGAGTCCGAGTACGATATAAAAAAAGCCCAGTTTGTTTACAAAGACGAGCCTGAGAAGCTCGATCGTTTTTTGGGAGGCTTTGGGGAAGAGCAAAAGAAGCACCGCCGTACACACGATAATCAGGAGAGGCAGTATAATAATAAGCAAATCGGTTCCGCCGTCCGTTTTATCGGTTTTGTTTTTGACTGTCATAATCTTAACTCCTTTTTACCTGCCCTTCTGCGTTTGACAGCAATATTTTCACCTTTTTGTAATACTCCTTGGCATACCGGTACATCTTTAACCCGTAATCGTCAAAGGTTATCCCAAGCGCTTCTTTGTAGCAGGTCCAAAGCGCCCACAAAAAGCCCGTAACAGCCACATAACTGTAAATCCTAATCCGCTCTTCAGGTTCGGCATCGCGTTCAAAGTACAGGCGCATCAGGTTTTCCAGCTCATAATTTTCGTAATAGGCGTAAATTGCAAAGGCGGCTATATCCGCAAGCGGGTCGCTCATTCCCGCATATTCCCAATCGATCAAACGGATTTCCGCCCCGTCGGTTAGCAGGTTATCGGGTACAAAGTCGATGTGCGTTAAAACCGACGGTTTTTCCATCGTATCAAGATTATTCAAAAGTTCTTCGATCATCGCAAACACTTCCGCGTAATCACGGTACAAAATGCCGTGCTTTTCTTCCGCAAGTTTTTGATAATGGTATATCCGTTCCCTAAAATCGAATGAGTGCGCAACCCGAATGCCCGAAGTGTGCAGCTTTTTTGCCGCCTGCATACAGAGTTTAAGCTCGTTTTGGTTGTGTGTATCGACGGGCCGGACGTTTTCGAGGTACTTTGTTATTTTTACGCCCTTTTCGGGGTCGATGTACACGACGGGATCGCTTAATTTTAAGGGTTCGATAGCCTTATACACGGCGGCTTCCTGTTTTCTGTCGATTAAAGCCTCCGTGCCCTCGCCGGGAATTCTGAAAATGTAATTTTCGCCTTCGATCTGAAACAAAAAAGACTTGTTCGTCATACCGAATTTGAGCGGCTTTAAATTCGTGATCACGTGTTCGGCACGGTTAAAAACCTTCGAAATAAGTTCAAGCCGGCTGTCATGCGAACAGATTAAATACGAGGAGTCAAACAGGCGGATGTCGTCAAGCGATTCGAATTCGTAGACCTGCCGCTCGGGCTGTTTGTTTGCGAACATTGTAAGGGTTTTGATATTGCGCATATACACGTCTTCCCAATACCAGTCGTCGGTATCATCTCTACGGTAGGCTTGTTCTATAAGCGGTACGATTTTCTTTGAAAAGCTTGCAGAAAAATACACCGGCCCGTACATAACCCAGCCGTTTCTGCCGCCGACCCTTACTTCCGAAATCTTGTCATGGAGCCCCGTTTTTAAAATCCATTCTTTGGTTTTGCCCGTTACCTTAACGGCCGAATACCACGAATCGTATTCGTGCGAATGATACATACTGCTGCGAAGCCAGTTGTCGCTGGAGAGAATATATGTGTTTTTCAGCCTGTTCCGCACGTGGTAGAGGGTAGAAAGATTGTTTTTCGATTTGAAGTCGGGGTTGTACACCAGCTTTACATCGTATTTGTCTATAAGATATTCGAAGCATTCTTTTAGATAGCCGACGACGATGGTAATGTCGCGTATGCCCGCTTCCTGTAGCTGTTTGATCTGCCGTTCGATCATACATTCGCCGAAAACGCTCAAAAGGCCCTTGGGCGTGGCATAGGTTAGGGGAACAAAGCGCGAACCGAAGCCCGCCGCCATAATGATTGCGTTATCAACCCTGCATTCTTCGTATTGTGTTAAGGCTGCTTGAGTCAGCTCTTTTTTTCCGAATACGGGTACGTCCTTTGTGTGTAAGAGCCCCGCCGTTTCCATATCGAATAAGATTTTGTTGACGTAGGCCAACGATATTTTTAAGGTTTTTGCAATATCCCGCTGGGTAATTGCCGGATTTTCTTTCATTAATGCCGTTATTTGAAACTGCCTTCTTTGCATACCTCTTTTATACAAGAATACGAGTTCACTGTCAAGCGGCTTTTAATTAAAAAGTGAACAGAGACGGAGAGCTTTATGCTGTGTACAAATCGCTGGGCCTTTGTATGGAGGAGCGGCGGTTTTAAAACGATGTTTGATTCAATATGTATATCGTTAAGCCCATAAAATCCGTTTTGGCCTGAACGGAACCTTGACACTATTGTTAGCTTAATTGTATAATTGTGCCATCGTTAATAAGTTAAAATTTTATCCGCTTGATGCGGCAAAAGGAGTTATGCGATGGATGCATTTTTACAACAATTGACGGATTTTGTTTCCAAGGCAAACGGTTTTGTATGGGGGCCTTATTTTCTTATTCCCCTTTTGTGCGGTACGGGATTAATTTTTACGATCCTTTTAAAAGGCGTACAATTTGCGAAATTCGGCCAGGGCTGGAAGCGGCTTTTCGGTAATTTTTCTCTTTCGGGAGAAAAGGCCGGAAAACACGGTATGAGTTCTTTTCAGGCTGTCGCCACGGCAATCGCGGCACAGGTTGGTACGGGTAACCTTGTAGGCGCCATGACTGCCCTCGTAATGGGCGGGCCCGGTGCGATTTTTTGGATGTGGCTTGCGGCTCTTGCAGGTATGGCGACTAACTTTGCCGAAGCCTGTATTGCGCAGGTGTATAAGACAAAAGACGATTCGGGTCAGGTAGTCGGCGGTCCCGCCTATTATATTTCGCAGGGCTTGGGCAATACCGGCTTTTCTAAGTTTTTGGGCGGCTTTTTTGCGGTTGCCATTATCCTCGCCCTCGGCTTTATGGGCAACATGGTACAGGCTAACTCTATTTCCGACGCCTTTCAAAACGCGTTTCACATTCCTACGTATGCGACCGGTATAGTGCTGGCGGTTATCGCAGGTATTATCTTTATGGGCGGCGTCAAACGGATTGCCTCGGTTACCGAAAAGATCGTCCCGATTATGGCTATTGTGTATATTTTCGTAGGGCTTATCGTGGTTTTCGTCAATGCGGCGCACATTCCCGATATGTTCCGCGTTATTTTTAAAGGCGCCTTTAATCCCCGTGCGGTCTGGGGCGGTGCACTCGGTTTCGGAATGGCGCGGGCTGCCCGTTACGGCATTGCACGCGGGCTTTTTTCCAACGAGGCCGGTATGGGTTCGACCCCGCATGCACACGCAGTTGCAACCGTTGATCACCCCGTTGAACAAGGCGTTTTGGGCATCGTCGCCGTTTTTATCGACACCTTTATCGTATTGAACATTACCGTTTTTACGGTTTTAAGTTCCGGCGTCATCAGATTCAATGAGAATAACGAACCGGTTATCAAAGGAATTCGGTTGGTACAAGAAGCCTTTTCGCAGCACCTGTTCGACACGACCTTCGGATACGCCTTTATCGCCGCATGTCTTTTGTTTTTTGCCTTTTCGACCATCGTCGGCTGGTACTATTTCGGCGAAGCGAACATACGCTACCTGTTCGGCACGAAGGGTCTGATCCCCTACCAGATTTTGGTTGTCGGTTTTGTGTTTTTGGGAAGCCTTTTGAAAATCGACCTTGTGTGGGAGTTGTCCGACCTGTTCAACGGAATAATGGTCGTGCCTAACCTAATCGGCTTGTTGGTTTTAAGCGGCACCGTCGCAAAACTCTTAAAAGATTACAATGAAGGTAAACCCTTCGATGTAAGTACTTACAAAAAATAAGTCTTTTAAAAAGAGGATAGCGGCCCGTTATCCTCTTTTTTTACTGTAAATTATGCTTGATACCACTGTAAACATCACCGAAGATACTGTCATCGTAACCAATAATCCTGCCGTAAAACGGTTTTATGAAGAAAACGGGACAAATTTCAAAACTGCCGTGCAGCTCGTGTTTTTTGATTCGCGGGAGGCGGTCTTTATAACCGTGCGGGACCTCATTCATGGAAGCTGGAAGCTTTTAAACCACGCGATGGCGGGAAACATTCCCTTGCACAAACACCCGTACCGCAGTATGGCCTTGCGGAAACAAGAAAGCCTCGATACACAATCGCTTTTACTGTGGGAGGCTGCGATGGAGCGGGTAAGGCGGGGGCCGGTACCGCCCTATCCTGAAGACGTTTTGGAAGACTTTCGGGAACTGGACTATACCTTGTTTTGCGGCAATGTTGTGCTGTAAGGGTATTTTGACGGCTATTTTTTTCGAGCTGCCGGCTATTCCGGCAGCTCGTATCGGGCGTTACGAATGGTTCGTATCGCGGTATACGAATTGCCCGAATGCCGGTGTCGGCACCTTTCGAGCAGCAGTGCTCGAACGCTTCGAGCACACGGGGCGGATTGAGCGTAATACGATACTTACGGACTGCCGCCCTGTCCGCCTCATTTAAGCTGGGTAATAAGGTTGTTGATTTTATGAATGCAGGATGAGGCAAAGCCCTTGTCGGGCAGCTGCGAGGCAATAATCCGTAAATAGCCGAGCGTGTCTTTCAGCGTTTTTTCCGTAATGTTTTTCGGTTCCATTGTTTTTTTCAGCGTATTTTTTATATTCATAAAGATAATTCTATTTTTTAAGCCTACGTCGCCTGAAAGTTTATTGATGATATATTCCATTTGAATCCGTTCATTGCTGATTAAAAAGTCCTTTGATTCTTCAGGCGGCAGATTATCCATTAAATCTTTTAAATACAAAAACAAGTTGAGCAGGTCATCGGGCATGATAAGTTCCAGCTCGTTTTCAAAAGCGGGGGACGGTTTTAATGTATGAGGAAGGGTGTCGGCGTAAATACCGCCTAGCCCTGCCGCCTGACCGCCGGTTTTTTCAAAACTGCCGCTCTTTTCTTCTTTTGCCGTTGCCGCCGTTGCTGCAATATCTGCTTTGCTGTGCTCGTCCAACCATCCGCCTATTTTGCCTGCAAGCTCTTCCATTAAGCCGGTTAGGGGGCTTGCCGGCAAGGCAGCGGCTTTTTCCCCGCCTTCACCTTCAAGTTTAGGTGCGCTGGATATCGGCGGGGTTGTTTCCTCTGTAAGCGCAGCTGCTGTTAAAGGCGCTTCAGCGGTTGACGGGGAACCTTCCCGATCTATTGCCGGTTCAGGCTGCTGATTTGCATAAAACTCATCTAAGGTAAGGCCGCCGGTTTTATCGTCTTTTTTATTTTCGTTTTGAGCTGCTTTTTCGGATTCGGTTATTTCAGGAAGGCAGAATTCGTCTTCCTGCATAGCGTTCCGGCTCTGTTTGCCGTAATTTTCGGACAGAAAAGAATCATCGTCCTCGAATTCGGTTTCGGGGTTTTCATCAAGCGGGGTATCGAAAGAAGTTAAATCTTCCATTCCGTCGCCTTTTGTTTCGTCTTTTAAATCTTCTTCTCCTGCAAGTTCAATTAAATCGTCAAAGGGCATTTCCAGATCAGGAATTTCTTCATCGTCATCATCAAAAATAAGGCTGTCATCTTTTTTTTCCGTTTTCAGCGGAAGCAACTCGTCTTGTTGTTGCGGTGCCTTGTTATCATTTTCTTCTGCTTTTTCTGCCAAAGCCGGAGTATCCGTCTGCTGGGGTATTGCATCGGAATTTTCTTCCGCCGAAGCTGCCAGTTTTTGCAAGTTCCGGTCTACGGCAGGATTATTTTCATAGGCCTTTACCGCTTCTTCATATAGTTCCAGCGAATTTAAAAGATTGTCGCCGGTTGCTGCAAAAGATTCATCAGCCTGAATGTCCATTATTCGGTTTACCAGGCGAACCGTTTCGGCTGTATTTCCGCTATCTTTATTTAGTTCTGCCGCCGCGGTAATAGCTTCGATGTTGTGCGCGTCGGTTTTAATTATTTTTTCGTATTCGGCCTTTGCTTCGGAAAAAGAGCCCATTTTGGAGTAGACTTTGCCCAGTTCAAGCCGTACAGGAATATCCTCCGGCTTTTTTTCCAAGTATTTTAAAAGCTGTTTTGCCGCCTGTGCAAGTTTGTTGAGGTATGCATATAATTCTGCAAGCTCAAGCCGTATATCAATTTTTTCAGGATAGGCCTTTAAGAGGTCTTCAAAGATAAGCTCCGCTTTTTGTGTTTCCCCCTGCGCCGCAAAGAATTTGCCTTTCGTTTTTAAAACGTCAAAGTCTTCAGACCATTTATTGTCGAAAAATTGTAAGATTTGCTGTGCTTCAGGGTACTTTTCCAATAGAAGAGAAAGGTCGGCGGCAGCTATCAGCAAGTCTTTATCGGTTGTATTTTTTTCCCAATTTGGCGATAGGAGCTCATAGGCTTCAAAATATTTGTGCTGTTTTTTAAGCATTTTTGAATAGTGTAAAAGCGCCGGCGGAAAGTCCTTATTCTGTTTGAGTGCTTCTGTGTAGTAATTTTGCGCTTCATTTTCATTGCCGTTTAGCTCGTATAATTCGGCCAGTTTGGTTAAATACTTCTCACTGCCTTCTTTTGTTTCGTTTTCCGTTATGTTTTTATAAATCTCTATTGCCTTTTGCAGCTCGCCCATTTTAATGTGGCAGTCGGCCATGCCGGTTAAAGCGGAAGTCCAATTCGGCCTCGCCTTTAAAGCCGTTTGATACGAAAGCATTGCTTCTGCATATTTGTCTTGAATTCTAAATACTTCTGCAATATTAAAATTTAAAATAGGATGATTGGGGTCTATCCGTAAGCCGGTTTTATATATTTCGATGGCCTTGTTGTAATCCTTGTATAGAAATTCCAACATACCTAAATGATTATACGCAAGAACATCTTCGGGGTTTATTTCCAAAACGGCCGAAAAATAGTTTACAGCATTTTCATAATCGCCGTTTTGCTTGTAGGTTTGCCCGAGATTATACAATGTTTCAGAATCGGTTGTGTCTAAAGCCCTTGCCTCCAGCAAAACGGCTATGGACTTATCCAAAAGGCCGAGTTTACGGTATATTACGCCCAAATCGTTTAGAATTTCCGTATCGATCGGGTTAAGCGCGTAAAGCTCTTTATACAGCGTAAGCCCCTTGTCGGTATTGCCGGAGCGGATATAAAGTTTTCCTAATAGCTTTTTTATTGCAAGCGCCTGCTCGGAGTTTTCATCGTCTATTTTTTTTAATTGTGAAAGAAGCTGTTTTTCTGCAAACGTATAATCTCGCGACAAAATGGCGGACTTAGCTTGTTCTATTGTTATATTAAAATCGGACATTTTTTTTCTCTTTTATTTGCTTTGCAAAGGCCGCGCCCAAACTTCTTGTGAAAGATCGCCCGGGTGTCCGCCGTTTTCTTCATCATAAGCTGCAACCGCAAAAAAATAAATCTTTCCGTTTTTTAGGCCTTCTATTTTAAAGTTTATAGTGTTTCCCACGTCTATGGGGGAGCCTGCGGCAAAGTATTCGCCCCTTTGTTCTCCAAAATAAACAAGATAGCCTTTTACATCAAAATTAACTGACGGGCTCCACGAAAGCATAACCGCGCCGTTTGCAGGCTTTGCAATAACCTTTGCAGGCGGCAGCGGCGGATTGTCTTTTTCGTATTCCAAAGAAATGGAATGAACTAATGGCGACTTTAACCCCGCCGCATCGGGATATATGGCACAGGCAAGTTGAAAATACCTGCCTTCGATATTTTTTATCTTTTCGTTCGCCCGCACGGATTTCCATTCAGGATAGTTGTTATTCCAGTTAAAAGGATTATTAGAAGCGCGGATAAAAAATTCGACATCGGTTTGATCTGGCTTATCCAATACAGCTCTCAGCATTTTTACTGCAGACTTATTACCATTTGTATCGATTAAGTTTGTTTCGATTCTTCCGCCTTCAGGGGCAAATTTTTCAAACAAAGCGCTTATCTGCCAGGGCATACCCTGTTCCGAAAAAAGCTTTGTAATTCTAAATTCGTCGATAAGACCTGAATATTTGGAGCCGATTGTAACATCAGCTTCCGTGCCGAGCATAGAAAAAAGCACCTGCCTGTTTTCTTTTCGCGTGTCGGTAAGATAGGTTACCGCTTCCACTTTTCCGTTTACCCTGTATTCAAGAAGCCCCGTATCTTCGTTATAGGTAACTAGATGGTGGCTCCAAATTTCGGGTACCAAATTTGAATAGCCGGACAGCTTTATATCCAGCCCCTTGTTATCCTTATCCTGCCAAATATTCAAAAACGACCATTCTATCTTACTGCCGGAAACGGCAGCAATTATATTTTGAAACATCGTATCTTTTTTATTGCTTAAAGACGACCACCATTTTAAAATAACACTTCCGCTTTCGATTATCTGCGGTTTAAGCCAGAATTCAATGGTAAATGAATGTACGGGCGAAGAACCTGCAAAAAAGGAATCCTTGCCTGGCCTTAATTTTACACCGTCTTCTTTGGACTGCGTGCTGTAAAGCGCAGCCCCTTCGCCGAATTTGGCAGCCTTTGCGCTTGAGCGGATTGTCGTATAGGATAACAAGGTATAAGAACCCGTTTCTTCGACCGGTTCGGAAAAATCGAAGCTTAGGTACATATCCGTCATTTCGGAAAATTTGGCCGGGGCAGATACAAGACCCATAGCTCCGTATCCAAACTTTCCGCTTTGTATTTTTGTATTTTTTGAAGAAAGAAGATTATTCCAGCCGGTTTTTCCGCCTAAAGTAAAAACCGCCTTTTCTGAGAAGGCTGCGGAACCGGCGCCAAAGAACAGAAAAAACATTATGCTGTAACGTAAATAAAATTTAACCATAGTATCATTATCGACAAAATAAGAATAAGTGTCAACGATTAAACAAAAAAACTTTTTAAGGCCGTTTTTCCTTTCATCTGCCCCCTCTTTACTAAATCTTCATTTTTGCCGAAAATATAACGATATGAAGTCTATAAAAGTACCAAGGAAGATAAGCATAGGCGGAAAGGGACCGGTAAAAAGGCTTTTTTTGGGCGGAGATTCTCCTATATTGCTTCAGACCATGTGGAAAGAACCGCTGATCGGAGCTGATTTAAGCGCCGTCGCTTGCAGCTTAGGAGAGCTGGAACAGCTCGGCTGCGATATTGTCCGCTTTGCAGTGCCTGATGCGGCTTCTGCGGAGCAATTCGTAAAGCTTACCGGTATGACCGCCATGCCTTTGGTAGCGGATATTCATTTCGACTACAGGCTTGCGCTTAGGTGCATGGACGGGTTCGCCGCCAAAATACGCATAAACCCCGGCAATATAGGCTCAAAAGAAAAAACCAAAGAGGTTATAAAGAAGGCGGCGGATACGGGAACTGCAATACGTATAGGCGTCAACTCCGGTTCGCTTCCGGCCGATTTAAAAAGAAAGGCTGATAAGGATTTAGGCGAAGACCGTGTGAACCTGCGCGGTAAGGTTATGGTGGATGCGGCCGAGCGCGAACTTGCAGTTTTCGATGAATGTAATTTTAAGGATACGGTTGTTTCTATGAAGGCCTCCGATGCCGCCGAAACCGTTTTTGCAAATGAGTTTTTTGCTCAAAGGTTGGATAATCCTCTTCACCTTGGTGTAACAGAGGCAGGGCCCTTAATTTCGGGTATTGTAAAAACGGCTATCGCCTTTTCCAAGCTTTTAAACGAAGACATTGGAAGCACCATACGGGTCAGTCTTTCGGATTCGTGTAAAAACGAGGTTATAGCGGGCAGAGAAATCTTAACCGAATGCCGAAAAAGGCGGGGCGGAATACGGCTTGTTTCTTGCCCGCGGTGCGGCCGGAACGGCTTTGACGTACACGCCTTTGTAAACCGCTGGCAGACTAGGCTGTTCGGCGAAAAAAAGGATGTAACCATTGCCGTTATGGGCTGCGTCGTAAACGGACCTGGCGAAGGAAAATATGCCGACTTGGGGATTACCGGTGCCGAAGATTCCGTTATAATCTTTAAACACGGCAAAATTATGAGCCGTCTTAATTTAAAAAATATAAGCGAAGAAGAAAAAATAAAAATAGTCGATACCGCTTTTTTAAAGGAGTTAAACAGTTTATGAAAAACAAATTTAAAATTACAGTTTTTTTATTCATACATATTTCGATGCTGTGCAGTTTTATTTTTGCAGAGAATACGGAATTGGATAATGATAAAGCGTGGCATCTTTTGGAATTGGGAAAACTACAGCTGGAGAAGGGCGAATTCGGAAAAGCTATGGGCTATGCGAATAAGGCGCGGGAACTTCATAAAATGCAGATTCAAAAAAAATACAAGTATATGTTTAATGCCCTAAAACCCAAACAGGTAAAATACGTAGGCGATAATATCCTTAATGTATATGAGGTTTTAAAAAAGAGAGAAGACTACGATGCCTGTGCCATTTTGGACGAAATCTTTTTAACGCACCCGCCTATTTTTTTTGAAAAATCAATTTCCCGTCTAATGGACTGGCTGGAAAAAAAAGACGCATTTCCTGAAACCGATTATTTAACCGGTTTAATCTATAGCGCGGAAGGCGAATATACGCAGGCAATGCACTATTATAAAACTGCATGGAATTATAGAAGATTTTTGGAAATTCCCGATGCTCGGTTTAATATTATTTATGCCTTAGCCGATACATCCCGCCTGCTTCGCAGATATGATGACTGCGAAAAATATCTGCTGCTTGTTTTAACGGAAGACCCTGTTTATGGAACAACGAATTTGGAAAGCCCGACTTTACAAGCGATGATACGCACCATTACGAGTGAGAACGATGTGGAAAAATTCCTTCTGCTCTACCGTCATCATAACCCCATAGCTTTAAAAGCCTATATGGATTTGACGGACATTTATATGGAGTCACGAAATTACAAACGGGCATTAACAGTTGCCGCTCTTGCCGCAAATATCGCCATAACCAATCTCGACGAATCCTTGTCTAAAACCGACTATAATTACAGTTACACGGCAATGTCCGATCTTTTTTACCGGATTGAACGGAAACAGGAAATTCTTGAGTGGGCGAACGCACAAAACTTTTGGAAGGCTATTATGAATTTGGCTGATGTGCTTGCGGCAAGCCGGAATACAAAACAAGCCTTAGACCTATATCAAAAAATTTCGGCCTCTGTTCCGGCACTGAAATATGCGCAGGAAGGCTCCTTCAAAAAAAGAAATTTGGAAAAACAAGCGGCAACACCCCAAACTGAAACTGAGGAGCTTGAGGAAACGGAGAGTAAAGCGGTAAATCAATAAAGTGTAAAACGGTGTAAGCACATTCATTGAAACGGAGGTCTTTATATGCTGATGTTTGGACTTATATATATAATATTATTATTGGCTGCATGTGCCGCCTTCGTGCTATTCATTTATTGGATTGTGCTGCCTTTTATAAATAAAAAGAAAATACGGAGCCTAGAAACCGAAATAAAAACGCTGAAAACAAAGATCCATGATTTGGAAAAGCTCACCGCAGATCTACATTTAAAAGAAAACCTTTCGTCTTCGGTTCAGCCTGAAAAACCGTTACAGCCTGAAAAAAACGTACCGCCGGATATGCGGACGGCATCCCCCGTTACGGAAAACAAACCGGCGTCACCCGATAGGAATAGTTTCTATAAGCCGCATACCTCAAGAAAAACATCCGCTTTTACTCTTGCATTAAAAAAATTCTTTTCGGTGGAATCGATTATAAGCAGACTGGGCATTGTACTGGTTTTAATCGGTGTCGGCTATATTTTTAAATTAAGCTACGATAACGGATATATAAGGCAGGAAACGACGCTTGTTTTAGGCATAATTATAGGTACAGCCTTAACCTTCTTAGGCTTTAGGACAAAAAACAAAAACCGCATAATTTTAAGTCAGGTGCTTTTCGGCGGCGGTATTGCCGTATTTTATATTACAGCATATGCGGCTTATTTAAGATATGCAATATTAGGTAATTTTTCCGCCTTTGTTTTTTTAAGCCTTATCACGTTTTTTTCGTATTCCCTATCCGTTATGACTACAGCTTCTTCCATTTCCATAATCGGCTTACTTGGCTCTTTGATTATTCCGTTTACCGTCGGTTTGGGATTTTTGGGACTTACCGGTTTCGGTCTTTATGTTCTTGCTGTTTCATTTCTTTCGGCCGCCGTTTATTTTTTTAAAAGATGGAAGCTTTTGCAGTTTGTTTCGGTTTTTTCGTTTTATGTTATTCTGTCATGGCTTTTATCAATTTCAAAATTGAGCTTGGAAGATTCCATTCTTTTTTTAGGTTTGATAATTGCGCTTTGGGTTTTTCACACAATACCCGATCTTTACTATTATTTAAAGAATATAGAAGATTCGAATAAACCGTTTGGAAAATCTTATCCTTCTTTTGCCGCAATAATCAATTTTTGTTTTTCGTTGTTCTTATTTTATAAGCTTTCCGTTTATAAACCTGTTCCGCAGATCAGCCTTTATTTACTGTTCGCCTTTTTTTATACCGGCTTGGCCTACATCTGCCTTAGAAAAAACAAGCTGAAAAATTTAGGTATTACGTATATTGCGGCCGCCCTTATTTCCGTATACATAACAATCGTAGATAGTTTGAGCTTTAATATTCAGCCGACGGCAGTTTTAAGCGTTGCCTTATTTTTATATTGGCTTTGGCGAAAAAGAAGCGAACGCGCCTTATATGTTTTTACGCATATTGCGGCCGCAGCCGGTTATATAAGCGCCTTTGCCGCTTTAATTGATGATTATAACCGCTGTTCTGTTGTAAAGTTTTTTCTTCAAATATTGTTTTACCTTGTACCTATGGTCCCTTGTATTTTTTTGCAAAAGGAAAAATCGAAAAAAATAATACAAACATTTGTTTTTCAGCTGTATGTTTTTTCGGCTGCAGCTATGTTTGTATGCAAAAGTATTTCACCAAATACATTCTTTCCTTCACCGGTTAAACAGGCGCTTGCCTTACAGGTTTTAACCGTCCTTCTTTTTACCGCATATAACATTATGCATTATAAAACGAAGGAAAAATGGTTTTACGAAAAAACTCTTTACATAGGTCCCGTCTTTTTAGTCTTATTTTCTTTTTTATGCAGCGGCTTTAATTCAGCCGTTTTTAGTTACCGAGTAAGAAGCGATGCGGTTATAATCGCTTCAACCGGAATACAGCTTGCGGCGGCCTTAGGCGCATTAGGGCTTTCCTTTTTTTCGCAAAAAAATGCAGCCAATAAATTTGCATATCGGCTCGGCTTTTTTATTGTCGTACTTAAAACCGTTTTATTGGAAGCGGCATACGAATTAAACGGTTTTATTTATGCACTGCTCATTGCAGGATCGCTTATTTTGGCCGCCGATAAATTTTATAAAACTGATTTCAAAGCGGATAAAACGGCGCTAAAAGTATTTAAAGTGTTGACGCTTGTTATTATGTTTTTTTATTATGCTTTCGTTTACACCGATGGCGTATGGAAGGCTTCCTCTATGGCTGCAGGCTTTATTTTTAAAATCAATTTTATTTCCCTTGCCGTCAATATCTGTAACGCACTCATTTTTATAAATTTTTTTAAAATATTTAAATTAAAGAAAGCTGTTTACTTTGTTATCATCACCGCCATCTTCGTTTTTTTAAGTGTTGTTGACGTATACGTTCCCGTAAAAAACGGGGGCATTTTAACGCTGTTGTGGGCATTTTATTCCATTGCATTTTTTGTCTATTACCTTAGAAAGGGAAATAAAACGATGGTGTATACATCACTTGCCTGCATAATCATTGTTGCTGCAAAGCTGATTATATTCGACTTGTACACGCTAAGTATTTTGTCGAAGGTTATTACCTCGATTGTTTTCGGTATGGCCCTGCTTGCTTTAAGCTATGCAATTCAGCCTATGCTAAAACAATTTGCAAAAAACAAAACCGGCGAGACGCCTGACAGTTCAAACTAAACTTTTAAAGCGCCCTGCGGCAAAATACCGGCCATAGGATATTGGAAAACGCTGAGTTCAAATTCGTGGACAGCCGCAAAAAGATGCTCGAAAATATCGGCTTGAATGTTTTCGTATTCCGCCCAGTCCGTCGTTGCGGTAAAAACATAAATTTCAAGCGGTATACCGGTCGGGCCTGACTCCAACTGTCTTACCAAAAAGGTAAGATCCTTTCTTAAAGTGTTAAGACTTTGAAGATACCTTTCCGTATAAATTCTAAATGTACCTAAATTGGTGAGCCTCTTTTCGTTTAAAGGATTATCCGAACTATTAGAATATTCAGCATGAAGATTTTCTTCAATTTTTTCAAAATACGGTTTAAGCAGATTTATTTTTCCAGTATGCTCTCTTAAATTCTTGTCCATAAATTTTACCGAAGAAACATCCAAAAAAATAGAACGCTTTATTCTTCTGCCGCCCGTTTCCTGCATTCCGCGCCAGTTTTTAAAACCGCTTTGAAGAAGATCGTGTGTAGGAACAACCGAAATCGTTTTGTCCCAGTTTTGTATTTTGATTGTGTGAAGGGCAACCTCTATCACATCGCCGTCCGTATCGTAACGCGGTACGGAAATCCAATCGCCGCGCCTTACAAGATCGTAAGAAGAGATTTGAAGACTTGCCACAAAAGACAAAATTGTTTCCCTAAACACCAAAAGCAAAACGGCGGTCATGGCCCCTATTCCGCTTAAAAGCGACCACGGCGATTTTCCGCTTATGGTTCCGGCAGCTATTATGGCGGCGGCTATATAAACGGCAAGGATAAAAACCTGAATATAACTGCGGAACGGCTTTCCCTGAAACCGCTCTTCGTTTTCGGTGTAGGCGGCAAGTCCGTCAAGAATTCCGTGGAGCAATCGTGCCGTAATCCAAATGACAATAAGACTAGATATTTTTTGAAACAGAGCAGCTCCGTAAAACATGTGTGCGGATAAGATACTGAAGCCTGCAACATAGCTGAAAAGAGCCAGCCGTTCAAAATGTATGTATTTAAAAAAATAACTGCCGAGTTTACCGCCGCCGGATCGAGCCGAAAGTTTTTTTGCAGCACGGCTTATTACTGCAGAAATAATTTTTTTAAAAATTTTATGAATTATAAAAGATATAAATAAAACACTGACAAACCATAAAATATCTTTTTGTATTACGTTTCCGCTAAAAAAAGGCGCAATAATAGTTTTTAATATTTTCACTGAAAAAGTCCTTATTTTACGTCATATTATAAGAATATGTTTTTTTGTGTCAAGGTCGGAGATTGTACTATTTTCATTTATTGGGTAAGACTTCGAATAAGTGCTTATTACGCAGAATAAAGCGGAAGCGGGTAATTGAAAAAGCGGCCGCTTTATGTTATACTGCCCGTATATGGAAGATGTAAGAGCTGCATGGCAAAAAATTATTGCGCAAAATTTAAACGAAATTAAACCCGGCAACTGTGAAGCGATTGAAGCGGAAAAAATCAATATGGAAATTCCGCCGAACCCTTCAATGGGTGATATAGCCCTTCCGCTTTTTACCTTTGCAAAGCTTTTTAAAAAAGCACCCGCTAAAATTGCAGAAGAACTGTGTGCCCGTTTACTGCAAAACGTCGAAGTAAAAAAACTGGGAACACCTCAAACGGCAGGGCCCTATCTGAATGTGTTTTTATCGAAAACCGCCGTATCGGGAAACGTCTTAAAAAAGATTTTAAGCGAAAAAGAAAATTACGGAAAAACAAACAGCCTTTCAGGTAAAAGAATAATGGTCGAATTTTCAAGCCCGAATACGAATAAACCTTTGCACCTTGGGCATTTACGTAATGACGCTTTAGGCGAATGTATTTCCCGCATTTTAAAATTTTGCGGTGCCGATGTTTTCAAGGTAAACATAATAAATGACCGCGGAATTCATATTTGTAAGTCCATGCTTGCATACCTAAAATTCGGAGAAGGAAAAACGCCGGAACAAGCGGGTGTTAAATCCGACCGGTTCGTCGGCGATATGTATGTTGCGTTTTATAACTACAGTAAGGAAAATCCTGAAAAGGCGGAAGCCGAGGCGCGGCAAATGCTTTTAGATTGGGAGGACGGTAAGGATAAAGAACTGATAAAATTATGGGAAACAATGAACGGCTGGGCATTAAACGGAATAAAACAAACTTATAACCGCACAGGTGTTTCTTTCGATAAAATTTATTTTGAGCACGAAACCTATCTTCTCGGTAAAGACCGCGTACTGGACGGGCTTGAAAAAGGTATTTTTTATAAGGAAGAGGACGGTTCCATTTGGATCGATTTATCGCCGATAAATTTGGATAAAAAAATTCTGTTAAGAGGCGACGGCAGCTCAGTATACATAACTCAAGATATAGGAACCGCAATTTCGCGCTATTCGGATTGGAAGTTTAACCAAATGATATATGTTGTAGGCAGCGAACAAGAGTATCATTTTAAAGTCCTTTTTTATATTTTAACACGGCTTGGTTTTGAATGGGCAGATGATATGTATCATCTTTCATACGGAATGGTAAATTTGCCGGATGGAAAAATGAAAAGCCGCGAAGGAACGGTAGTCGATGCGGACGATTTAATAGATGCCCTTCATGCGGAGGCTTTAAAAAAGATTGACGAAAACGGCCGGGAAAAGGCAGTAGGGAACACCGATGAAACGGCGGAAAAAATCGCGCTTGGCGCTCTTCATTATTTTTTGCTGCAGGTAAGTCCAAAAAAGGATATGTTGTTTAACCCGAAAGAGTCCCTTTCTTTTACGGGAAACACAGGGCCTTATCTTCAATACATGGGCGCTCGAATCTCTTCTATTTTGCGCAAAATGGAAACCGAAGAAGCGCAAGCCTCATTAAAGGGCGGCAGTTTAAAGCCGGATGTTTTAACACATGAGTCAGAGTGGGCATTGCTAAAAACTTTGGAAGATTTCCCAGCTCAGGTTGAAAGGGCTGCCGAAAGAAAGGATCCGAGCGTTTTAATGTCTTATTTATACGAGGTTTCAAAAGCTTTTAGCAGATTTTACCGCGACTGCCCTATCTTGTTTTCGGGTAATGCGGATATAAGCGTTACGCGTGTAGAACTTGCCCGCGCAGTAAAAATCGTATTGCAAAATGCAATGAACCTTGCGCTTATTCCCTTTATGGAAGCGATGTAAGGTTAAAATAGGTGCAATATGTATATAAAAAACTTGTCGGAAAAAAATGTTATCTTTCCCCAATTGATATCAGAAACGGGAAAAAACATAACGTTATCTTAATGGATATTATTCCCGAAGATTTTTATGTCTGCCGGAAAGAGTAGCCGGCGCACTTATCGTCCGCATCCGGTTTTTATATTACGCAGACTTTTGCCTTGATTTTATTCCACTCTTTATTTATAATAAATGCGATGATGGATAAAAGAATAGCGATTGTGCGTACAGCCTCGATAACAGCCCTTGCGGGGAATATCGTCATCTGTCTTGCAAAAATAATTATCGGCATTTATACGGCGAGCCTTGCCGTTCTAGGCGACGGTATCGACTCTGCAACCGACGTCGCAATTTCCGTTATGACGCTTATCGTCAGTTATATAATAAACCGCCACAGCGATGTAAAACACCCCTGGGGACACCAGCGCGCGGAAACGGTGGCAAGCCTTGTCTTGTCGTTTATCATTACCGCGGCAGGATTCAATTTGTTGTTCGCAGCGGGGAAAAAGCTGTTTTTGTTTTATGCAGCAACAGACAAAATGCCTCAGGTTTTACCGCACACTCTTGCGCTTTTTGTAACGGCGGCTTCAATCATTATAAAACTGCTGCTCGCCTTAAATCAGCACATATTAGGAAAAAAAGCCGGCAGTATTATGATTCAGGCAAATGCAAAAAATATGACGAATGATGTTATCCTGTCAGCTTCCGTACTGATAGGACTCGGTATTTCTTACCTGCTAAAGGCGCCCATACTCGATGCGCTGACCGCCTTGCTTGTAAGCCTGTGGATTATAAAATCGGGTATCGAATTATTTATCGAACTGAATATAGAATTGACGGACGGCAATACAAACAACACCTTGTACAAAAAATTATTTGAAGCCGTCAATTCGGTGGAGGGCACGCATAACCCGCATCGGGCGCGGATACGCAAAATGGCGAACCTTTTGGACATCGATTTGGATATAGAAGTTGCCGCCGATATGAGCGTATACGATGCACACATCATAGCGGAGAAGGTAACGACCGCCATAAAAAACAACATCGAAAACGTGTACGACATAGTTATTCATATTGAACCGCATGGAACGGCAAATACTGAAATTGAGGGGTTCGGATTAAGCGAACGGGACATCTGCTAAAAAATGAATTCAGCGTTAAAAAAGAGCGGCTTGAAAAACAGTTAAAACCGGCTTTTACCCTTATTCAAGGCTATGCTTCCGACTCGGCCTTTTTCCATTCATCAATAAATTCGAGCATATATTGCTGAATATCGTTAAACCATTTTTTTTGAAAGCGGCAGGCTTCAACGCCTATGTACCTGTAATGCCAGCTTTCCCACTTATACCCCGTTACCTTTTCATACCCCTTGGGGAAAGAAAGCGACCAGCCGTATTTGCAGGCGTTTTCAAAAAGCCATTTTCCTGCAGGCGTTTTTGCAAAGGCATCGTTTATGGTACCGAAGTCTATTGTTGTACCTAGCTGGTGCTGGCTTGCACCTGCCGGAGCCGAATAGGTTTTGGCCTTACTAAGCCCATTGCGTTTAACATATTTGTTAAACAGTGTTGCCTGATATTCATATGGCCGGTAAGCGGAACTTACCACCAGCGTTATGCCGTCTTTTTTTGCGGCAAGTGCCATTTTTTGTAAAGGCGGTTCTGCAATTGCATCCAGATAAATATCGTCCCGATCAAGATGATAGGCTTTTTTTTCCACATCATAAAGCCGTATAATATTTTCAGGTACATACGACTCATCGAGCAGATGGGTTTTATCGACAAGCACTAAAAGTCCGTCAGTTTCGGCTTCCAAAACTTTTTTTAAATGAAGATAAAATTCACCCTTGTTTTTTTGAATATTATCGGTAATATCCTTCGGTATTTTTTTTGAAACGGTCAAAAAAAATTCAGCGGATTGCTGTTCGGCAGTCTTCTTTTCCGTTTGTGTGTATATTGACAACAAGGCCGTGAAGAATAATGTAAACAGTACAAACCACAGTTTTTTCATTTTTATCCCGTAAATATATCCTGCAAATTCTTAAAGTGTAACGAGTATGGTTGCTTCCTGGCCGGTTTTTTTATACTCTATATTTTTGGCCAAATTATTAAGCATAACAAGTCCCAGCCCTCCGTACCGTTTTTCTTTTGGTTTATAATAGGGGCGCGGGGCATTTACCGTTTCCAGCAGCTTATCGAAGGTTTTAGTCTGATATGCAAATTCGATTTCGAGCATCTTTTGTCTTTTTATACAGATACGTATTTTCGTATGCGCGGGAACCTGCGCATGCTCTACTATGTTGCAAAAAATTTCGGTGCATATTATCGTCGCAGCCTGTTTTTGTTTCCCTGCCCATATCAACTGCGAGTGTTCGACAAAGTTTTCCACCCGCAGCAGATTGGACAGACAGGAATCAAGAAAGAGTTCTTCCAAATTATGCATACGAATTTTACAACTCGTCCAAAGAACGTATAATTTTAAACATATCCGAAAAACCGGTGGAGTCTATTGCAAGCCGCACGATATCCGATGGGTTTAAAATAAAAATATTATGGCCGTTTTCTTCCCCGTCATCGTACGCTGACATCAATACCCCCAAACCTGAAGACGACATATTTGTTACCTTTGCTAAATTCAAAACAACATCGTCTTGTTTAATTGCCGAATAGACCTGTTCTTCAAATTCGTTATACGTATACGAATTGATAGTTCCTTCAACATCCAGCAACAAGGCGTCTTTCACCGACGTCTTACTGATAATTAAATTTTCCATACTTTTTCTCCTAAATTTTTTAAATTATAAAACATCTAAAAACTAATATTTTTAGATCCCGCCGCTGTGTTTAAATACCAATATCGTTACATCATCTCCGATTTGGTGCGAAACAAAATCGATTAGGCTTTTATACAGAATGTCAGCTATCTCCCCGGCCGTTTTTTCCTTATTTAACGATAAAATACGCTTAACCCGTCCTTTGTTAAAACGGTCGCCTCGCAAATTTTCGGATTCCAGCAAACCGTCAGTCGTAAACACGATAATATCGTCCTTATTCATCGTAATTTTTCTGACCCTTAAAAACGGCTTAATATTTTTTACAAAGCCTAAAACTCTGCCCTCGCCCTGTATCTCAGTAACGTTTTTATACGAATCGATATACATAGCCATAAGCGGAATACCGCAGTTCAGATAATAAATAAGCGAATTTTTAAAATCGATTATTCCGAAAAGACCTGCAAAAAAAGTACCCTTCGGCAAATTTTCTTTTATAAAAAGATTGACTTTTTCGACCAGTTCTTTAAAATCCTGCGTTTCCGAAAGATAGGTATGCAAAACAGATTTTAAAATAAGCATGCTCATACTCGCGCTCAAGCCCTTTCCTGAAATATCTCCGATAAGAAAAAACGAGCGGCTCTCGGACAATTTGATAAAATCGATAAAGTCGCCGCCGAGCTTATGCGCGGTATACGATGCGGAATCCACCTGAATCGGTTTGTTTTCTATGACGTCCATCGTCTTTTGAACGGATTCTATAATCTGATCCGACATTTCTATTTCGCGGTCTACAGTCAGGATAATATCCTGCTTAGCGATGTTTCGCAAGTAGTATGCAACCAAAAAGAAATACGCATACAGATTACTTAAAACATCAAAATCGTAGTTTCTATACGCCTCTTCTTTTCTTTTTTTGGAAAGGCCGATTGTACCGATAAAGTTCTGGCCTTCCCGGATAAAAATCAGTACTTCCGAGGCAGTCTTATCCATAAAGGCAATCAGCTCGTCTCTAATTTCCGAAAACTCAAAACCGGTCAAAACCTGCGAGCGCATCAAAACCGAAATACTGTTTTCAAACACAAAGTCAAAAGCCGCACCGCCGGCCAACAGGGGTTCGGCGCTTTCGGCAGCAAAATGAACGGGCTGCAAAACCCCGCTGTCGTCGGTAATTAAAATCGATAAATCTTCCGCCTTGACGTTCTTTTTCATTATTTTTAAAAATTCGGTTAAAACGCTTTGGCGGCCCTCGGTATAGTCTATCCGCTGCAATTCCTTTTCCAGCCGGTCCTCATATTCGCCTAAGGCTCCGAATTTTTCTTTCAGTTTTAAAGAAAAAAAGTTCCGCATAATCAAAAAAGAAGATGCCGTAAAAATAAGCAGAGCTATCTGTAAGGCAAAACTTCTGATTTGAGTCAATATGATTGAAGCAAAAAAACCTGCCGCAACTGCAAAAATCAGAATAAAGGTGACAAACCGCAACACGGCAAGCCCAACCTGCTTTTTATCATATATAACGGTTGAAGAAAAAGAAGAATTTGCAAAACAAATAAAAAATATGTACCCGAGGGGCATTACGACCGCCATCCATGAAAAAAGCAGCGTAATATAATAAATAACGGAAAACAATGAAAGCATTGCAACGGCGGTAAGGATATAAAAAATTATTTGTTGCCGGTATATCTTACTTTTTTCTATGATGAATTTTACAGCCGCTATAATGATACAAACCGCCGGCATCACCAAAAGAAAGATGCTTGTAATAATCCTATTTGCCGATATATTTCCTGCCATATAAGAAAGGAATTTAAAACCGGTAAGCGTATTCCACGTAAAATCGTAGGTAAAAGTTAAAACTGCCGCTATACCGGCTGTGTGAATAATGCCGTTTAGGATATTGAAGGCACCCCTTTTTTTCACTTCAAAACGGGGCATTTTAACCGTTAAATCGAACACAAAAAACGATATTATAACCATACCGGATAAAAACAGCTTTGAAATGATAAAGTTGGTGTGCGGAATATCGTGATACAAGATTAAAAGCGAAACAAGGATAAAAAAAACCGTTGCGGTTTCGGTCAAAGAAACTTTAAGTAAAATTCGTGTATGCGATTCCTTTTTTTTGATAAAGCTAATCATGAGCAATACGGATACTATTAAACCTAAAAAGACTAAAACAATAAGTCCCATATTTTACCCTTTAACCTTTGCGCAAAGCATTGTAATATCATCCCTGACGGGCGCGGAGCCTGCATACGTATACGCAAGTCCGGCAATATTGTTGACAATTTCTTCGGCACCGCCTGAAGCAAAGGACTTTATGGAATCCAAATACAAGTCGGTTTCTCCCAGTTCTTCACCGTTTTCATTCATAATTTCCGGAACACCGTCCGTCGTCATCAATATTACATCGCCGCGGTATAGTTTTTGCTCCTTTACTTCTATTTTGTCTAAATCGATAATACCGACAACCCCGAAGGTGGATTCCAATATTTTTACCTTATAGCTGTCGGCCACTTCGGTTAAAATCATAGGGCTTTCCATTGAGGCGTTAATGTATCGTATTGTCATTTTATCAGTATCGACCAGCCCCAAAAACAAAACGGTATACTTATCTGATAGCTGCATTCTTTTAATGGCCTTATCCACAGCTACGACCAGCCCTGCCAAGTCTTCCTTGTCTTTTGCAATTTTTATCGTATTGACGACGATACCCATAATAAGGGCCGCCGCAAGCCCCTTACCCGACACATCGCCTAGTACCAACAGGGTTTTCTCATCGTCGATCTTTGCCGCATAATAATAATCGCCGGAAACGTTTACAAGCGGCTTAAAATAAGAAGCGATATCAAGAGCCGGAGTATCGGGCATTTTTTGCGGCAAAAAGGCCCGCTGGGTTGCCGCGACCATTGCCCATTCATGCGTAAGCTCGGAAAGGTGCAGCAGCTCCAAAAGCATCTTCGATCGCTTTTGGTATCCGGAAAATTCCGTAAACATCGTACTAAAAACTTCAGGTTCAACATCGTTCAAATAACGGCAAACAATAAAAAAATAAACATCGTACAAAATAATAGCTGCAATGCGGCTGTCTTCCTGCAGCGACTCTTTCAGATCGGAATCCACAAAGTGAGCGCCTGCAGTACAGGTTTTGGCTGTTTCCAAGAGCCGGCTTACGGTTTTCGGATCAGAGGCAAACATTGAAGTCGTGTTGTAAATGATCGAATCGTCTTTTGCATCGATTATTATAACCGAACAATCGCCCGCATATTCCAATTCAGAATGAACGGCAGAAAGCAGGTTTTCCGCGCTGTAGCAAAACCGCAGTTTTTTCAAAAAATTGTCGAATATCTTAGTTTTCGGTCTTTCATAGGCCGCCTTTGTGATTAACTTGGAAAAAAAGACGAGTCTGGAATCGGATAATACGGAAACGATTATAAAAACAAAAACACCGATAAGAAAACGGTGCGTTTGCGTAATATCGGGAATTTTAAAAAAGTAGCTTAAAGAAGCGGTCATATCGCTTACGGAATAAAATTTTCCCAAAAAGAAAAAGCGGGGACTTACAAACATCAAAAAGAATGCAAAAACGGTTCCCATAAAAAGACTTAAAAATATATTTAAAAGAAGTTTATATAACTTAATCATTTAAACCTCGCCGTACGGTTTCTATTTTATCATAAAAGCAAATAAAAATAAAGCATAAAAGAGGAAAGCTGGGCAGAAAAATTCAGCCCCTCATCCCTAAAACGGGAAACGAACGGGGGGATCCTTCGTTTTAAGCGAATTTTAGCCCCTAGTGCAGGTCTTTTAATGCAAGCAAAGGCGGATTTTCGTTTTCGCCTTCAATGTCGGCTATCTGTTTTAGCAGGGTTCTGGATTGAGCCGACAGTTTTGCAGGCACCTGTACCTGCACCTGTATATACAGGTCTCCCTTTCTGCCGATACCCGAGGGAACGCCTTCGCCGCGTATCCGCAACAGTTTCCCGTTTTGGGTTCCCGCAGGAATTTTAAGCCGCAATGTTTTATTGTCGAGGGATTTTATGTTGATGTCGGCACCCAAGGCTGCCTGTGTCATAGAAATAGAAACGGCGCAATAAAGGTCGGAACCGTTTCTTTCGAAATACGGGTGCGGCTGCACAAAGATAAAAACGAATAGATCGCCGTAATCGCCGCCGTTTTGCCCGGCGCTGCCCTGCCGCGGAATGGTAATTCTTTTGCCGTCGTCCACACCGGCGGGAATGGTGATGATGATTTTTTGTTTTTTGCGTTCGATGCCCGAACCGCCGCAGGCCTTACACGGTTTTTCGATTATGGAACCCTCGCCGCGGCAGCGCTGACAGGGCGTTGCAATGGAAAAAAAGCCCGTGTTGCGGCGAACCTGCCCCGTACCATTACAATCGGGACACATCTTTCTGGAACTTCCGCTTTCGCTGCCGCTGCCCTTACAGACGGAACATTTTTCGTTCCGAGTATAGCTTAACTCGTGTTTTGTCCCGTACACTGCATCCGTAAACGGGATTTGAAGGTCATATCTGAGATTGGAACCCCGTGCCGGCCCCGAAGACCTTTCCGAACCGAAACCCGAGCCCCCTCTGCCGAAACCGCCGCCGAACAGGTTTTCGAAGATGCTCGAAAAACCGCCGCCGAAAATATCTTCAAAGCCCTGAAAGGCCGACGGGTCAAAACCGCCTGCACCGCCCATACCGTCCACGCCCGCATGTCCGTATTGATCGTACATACCGCGCTTTTTTTCATCGATAAGAACTTCGTAAGCTTCCGTCGCTTCTTTAAATTTTTCTTCGGCTTCCTTATTTCCCTGATTTTTATCGGGATGATATTTAATTGCTAATTTTCGATAGGCTTTTTTGATTTCGTCGCTTGAAGCGTGTTTATCAACGCCCAAGACTTCATAATAATCTCGTTTCGATGCAGCCACTCAAGTCTCCAGATCTTAAAATTAAAACGGGTAAGCGGGAAAGAGCCTTTAGCTGTTTCCCGCCCCATAAAATGTTTTATATAATGTTGTTTGATTAAACCTATTCGACAACAGGTTATCGAACCGGTCTATTATTTACCGCTTTCGTCGTTTACGACCTCGTAATCGACGTCGTCCGCCGTGCCGGAAGTATTTGCACCGCCCGATGATCCGCCGGAGCCCGACGCATTTGCATTGCCGGACGCATCGCCTCCGGGCTGGGCACCTTGCTGTTTGTACATTTCTTCGGCTATCTTATAGGCCGCCTGCTGCAAGGCCTCCGTTTTCGCCTTTATATCGGCGATATTATCGGAAGAAAGGGCCTGCTTTAAATCGGCAATAGCAGCTTCAATCTGCTGTTTGTCGGCCGCGTTTACCTTGTCGCCGGCTTCTTTCAGCGTTTTTTCAGTCTGATAAATAAGAGAATCGGCATTGTTTTTTGCTTCTACCTTTTCCCGCTCCTGTTTATCATTTTCGGCATTGGCCTCAGCTTCTTTTACCATCCGCTCGATTTCGCTCTCGCTCAAACCGCTTGAACTTTCAATTCTGATATGCTGTTCCTTGCCCGTTCCGAGGTCCTTCGCCGAAACGTGTACGATACCGTTCGCATCAATGTCGAAGGTAACCTCAATCTGCGGCACGCCGCGGGGGGCCGGCGGAATACCGACAAGGTCGAAATTGCCGAGCGTTCTGTTTTGGCTTGCCATACCGCGCTCGCCTTGCAAAACATGGATTGAAACAGCAGTTTGGTTGTCCGCCGCCGTCGAAAAAACTTGACTTTTCCGCGTCGGGATCGTCGTGTTTCTGTTGATAAGAGGCGTAAAGACCCCGCCCATGGTTTCGATACCTAACGAAAGAGGTGTAACATCGAGCAGGAGGACGTCTTTTACATCGCCGCCCAAAATACCGCCTTGGATTGCAGCGCCCATAGCAACCGCCTCGTCGGGGTTGACGCTCTTGGAACCTTCTTTTCCGAAAATCTCTTTTATAATTTGCAGAATACGCGGCATTCGCGTAGAACCGCCGACCAAAAGAATATCGTCGATTTTATCCGCCGTAATGCCGGCGTCTTTTAAGGCTTTTAAGCAAGGCTCCTTCGTCCTTTCAAACAGGTCTTCGGTCATCTGCTCAAACTTTGCTCGCGACAGGCTTTTTTGCAGGTGCTTAGGGCCGTTTGCATCTGCAGTAATAAACGGCAGGTTAATTTCGCTGTTTGCCATAGAGGAAAGCTCGATCTTGGCTTTTTCGGCGGCTTCACGCAGACGCTGCAAGGCCATTCTGTCCTTGGAAAGGTCGATGCCCGTATCGTTTTTAAACTCGTCCACAAGCCATGTTACGATGCGGTTATCGAAGTCATCACCGCCCAAATGCGTATCGCCGTTTGTGGACTTGACCTCGAATACACCGTCGCCGAGTTCCAAAATGGAAATATCGAAGGTACCGCCGCCCAAGTCGTATACGGCGATGGTTTTTTCTTTTTTGGAATCCTTGTTAAAACCGAAGGCCAAAGAAGCCGCCGTCGGTTCGTTTATAATGCGCTTTACGTCTAAACCGGCAATCTTGCCCGCATCCTTGGTCGCCTGCCGCTGGGCGTCGTTAAAATACGCGGGAACGGTTATAACCGCCTCGCTTACCGTTTCGCCCAAATAATCTTCAGCCGTTTTTTTCATTTTTTGTAAGATAAAGGCAGAAATTTCCTGCGTGGAATACGGTTTACCGTCAATATCGATTCTGACATCGTCGCCCTGCGGCACGATTTTATACGGTACCCGTTTCAGCTCATCGGTAAGTTCGTTAAATCTGTGCCCGATAAACCGCTTTACCGAATAAACGGTTTTTTCGGGGTTTGTAATCATCTGGTTTTTTGCAGGCTGACCTACAACCCGCTCGTCCTTGGAAGTAAAGCCTACAATAGAAGGCGTTGTTCTGCCGCCCTCCGAGTTTTGAATAACAACAGGTTCGCCGCCTTCCATAACGGCAACACAAGAGTTTGTTGTTCCCAAGTCAATTCCTATAATCTTTCCCATTTTTATCAGTCTCCTATTTTTATGCGTCAATGTTTGTTTCGTTATCGGCGGCCGTATCGTGTGCTGCCGTTTTTTCGTCCCGTTTTTCCTGCGGCATCAGCACCATTACCTTGGAATGGCGGATAACCCGCTCTTTCAATTTATACCCTTTTTGGAGCTCCTCGCCGACGAGCGCATCCGTTACATCGGGCGACTGAATCATCGAAACGGCCTCGTGCAGGTTCGGGTCAAAGGGTTCACCCTTGGCAGGATAATATGTCAGCCCGTATTTGGAACTTAGCAAAGATGTCATTTGGTTTTTGATCATCAAAACACCTTCCGCAAAGGCCTTGTTTTCCGCTTCCTGCGCTTTCCCCGCTTCAATAGCCCGGTCAAAGTCGTCCAAAACTTGAATTAAATCCGAAAGCAGGTTCGTGTTGGCGTAATCGATAGCCTCCTGCTTTTCTTTAATCATTCGTTTTCTGTAGTTTTCGAAGTCGGCGGCCTTTCTTAAATACTGCTCCTGCAAGTCCCGGCACTTGGCTTGCAGCGCTTCAACTTCAGCTAAACCGTCCGCAGACCTTTCTTCCGTAGGTGTTCCGGTTTCTGCCGCCGGTTCCGTCTGCACGCCGGCCCCGTTTTCCGCTTCAAAACAAGCGTCAGGCCCCTTGCTTTCCGGCTTTACGTCCTCATCTCCATTTGAGTGTTTTTCCGTCTTTTTATCGTGATGCTTACTCAATTTGCTCTCCAATGTTTTTTTGATGTGGTATAATGAAGATAGTATAAAGATACTAACAGAAAAAAAAAGGGTCAAGAGTTTTTGAGTAAAAATTTAAAGAGATAAGATCGAATAATTTACACAGAACCTCTAAAAACTTCAGTTTTTAAAGATGCCCTACACAAAATGGCAGGCAGTAAAGTGTCCCTTTTCGGTTTCTTTGAATTCGGGGTAAACCTGCCGGCACTTTCTGCAGGCCATAGGGCAGCGGTTATAAAAACGGCAGCCTGCTTCGGGGTTAATTGCACCGCATGTTTCGCCTTTTATGTGAATGCGCCGGCTTAGCATCGGCTTATCGATGTCGGTGCTTGGAATTGCCGAAATAAGGGCCTTTGAATAGGGGTGAAGCGGATTTTTGTATAAGGCGGCCGTTTCCGCAAATTCTACAAGTTTTCCAAGATACATAACGCCGACCTTATCCGAGATGTATTTTACAACGGCCAAATCGTGCGCAATAAAAAGATAGGTCATACCAAGTTCATGCTGAAGTTTTATAAGCAGGTTGATTATCTGTGCCCGTATCGAAACATCGAGTGCGGAAATCGGCTCGTCGCAGACGATGAATTCCGGCCTTACCGCCAATGCCCGTGCAATGCCGATGCGCTGGCGCTGTCCGCCTGAAAATTCGTGCGGAAACCTGTCTGCGTGTTCCGGGGCAAGGCCTACGGTTTGTAAAAGAGTGTAAACGGCTTCTTCCTTTTCTCTTTTTGTTTTATACAGCCGATGAGCTTCCATTCCTTCGGCAATGATTTGTGTAACTGTCATACGCGGGTTAAAGGAGGCGTAAGGGTCTTGCAAAATGATTTGGGCGCGTTTTTTAAATTCGTGCAGTTCTTTTTTGCCGGCACATCCGATGTCCGTTCCGTCAAAAAGTATTTTTCCGTCCGTTAATTTGTAAAGCCCTAAGACCGTTCTTCCAAGTGTTGTTTTTCCGCAGCCGGATTCGCCTACCAGCCCGACGGTTTCGCCCCTATTAATCGAAAAACTGACATCGTCTACGGCAAAGACCCGTTCCTTCCGGTTCAGCCTAAAGTATTTTTTTAGGTTTTTAATTTCCAAAAGCGGCTTATTCATTTTGTTTCCCCATTTTTGCAAAGCGGTGCTCCAGCCAGCACGAGGTAAAATGGTCTTTGCCGGTTTGCGTTTCAGGCGGCTTTCTTTCCAGACAAATTTTCATACAGTACGCACACCGCGGCGCAAAGGGGCAGGCAGCCGGCTTTTCGAGCATATCGGGGTGGCAGCCTTCGGGAGCATACAGCTTATCCTTTTTTAAGCAGTGCACGGAAGGCACGGCTGCAAGCAGGGCTGCCGTATAAGGGTGGCGGGCATTTTTAAAAATGTCGGCCTTTTTTCCGCGCTCTACAATTTCGCCTGCATACATAACCTGAATCCTATCGGCTATTTCTGCGGCAATGCCTAAATCGTGCGTAATTAAAATAACGGCGGTTTTTGTTGCATTTTGAAGCTGCTTTATAAGTTCCAGTATTTCTGCCTGAATGGTTACATCGAGGGCGGTTGTCGGTTCGTCGGCAATCAGAATTTCCGGGCTGCAGACCAGGGCCATTGCAATCATAACGCGCTGGCGCATGCCGCCTGAAAATTCGTGCGGATACTGCTTTAACCTTTTTTCCGGGTTTTGAATTTGCGCCATTTCCAAAATGCGGAGGGTCTTTTCCAAAGCCTCTTTTTTGCTTCCCTTTTTATGAATCAAAAGGCTTTCCATAATCTGTTTGCCGACAGTCATAGTCGGGTTTAAGTAGCTTAAAGGGTCTTGAAAAATCATAGCAATTTTATCGCCGCGGAGCTTTTCCATTTCCGTTTCGGTGTATTCCAAAATGTTTTTACCTTCAAAGATAATCTCAGAACCGGCGCATATCTTAGTTTTTTTCCCCGGCAAAAGCCGCACAATGGCATTAGCGGCGGCGGTTTTTCCGCAGCCGGATTCGCCTACGATAACCAGTGTTTCGTTTTTTTCGGCAGTAAACGAAATTCCATTAACCGCGTATATCGTGCCGGCATAGGATTGAAAGGTAACCGCTAAATTCTTCACCTCTAAAACAGGCATCAGCCGCGCCTCCTTAAATGCGGGTCCATAGCATCGCGCAGGGCGTCTCCGATAATTTGAAGTGATAAAATGGTCAAGCTGATAAACAGGGCGGGAAAAAACAGCTGATACGGAAAAAAGAACATATTTTTTTGTGCACCGGCCGCCAAAAGCCCCCAGCTTGTATAAGGCGGCTGAATTCCAAGCCCGATATACGATAAAAAAGCTTCGCCGAAAATAAAGGACGGGATATTAAAGGTTAAGGCGATAATCATTACGTTGAAGGTGTTAGGCAAAAGATGTTTTAAGATAATTTTAAAAGGCCGTGTACCAAGGGCGCGTGCGGCAAGCACAAAATCCTGATTTTTAATCTGCATAACCTGCCCGCGCACCAGCCGCGCCGTAAAACACCAGCCGGTAATGGTCATTGCAATAATCATCGAAGAAATGCCTTTACCGAAGATAAGCGAGATAAGGATGGCAACAATTAGATACGGAACGCTGGAAAGTATTTCGATTATGCGCATCATAACTGCGTCGGTTTTCCCGCCTGCATAGCCCGAAGCACCGCCGTACAAAAGCCCGATACCCATATCGATTGCAGTACCGGCTATTGCAATAAAAAGTGAAACCCTGCCGCCTCGGCACACGCGGGTAAACAAGTCGCGTCCCAGCTCGTCCGTGCCGAACCAAAAGCGGAAAGAAGGTGTAAGGTTTTTTTCTTTTAGGCTTCCCTCTTCGTTCGGCGAAATTGCAATAAAGGGCCCTGCGGCACAGATAAATACAATAAACCCTAAAACCCAGCACGAAAAAACCGCCCGTTTACTCCTTTTAAACCGCCGCTGCACATCTTCCCAAAACCCAATACTCTTTTTTAAAGGCTGCATCTCTTTTTTTCGATACAAAACAGGCTTAAAATCGGCAGGGCTTAGCGCGGCAAACCTTTTTTCCGCATCTTCTTGTCTGCTCATTTAATCCTTCTTACCCTGTTTAATGCGCGGGTCGGCAAGGCAATACGCAATATCTACAATTATCAGCGATACAACATATAAAAAAGCGATAAAGATTGTCTGCCCCATCACCATAGTGTAATCGCGTTCGGCAACCGACCGCACAAAATAAGAACCGAGTCCCGGCACCGAAAAAATATTTTCAATGATAAAGGTACCCGTAAAGGTAAAAGCGGCTTGCGGACACAGCATTGTAATAAAGGGAAGCGAAGCGTTGCGCAAAACGTGGTTTTTAATAATTCTGTATTTTGAAGCGCCCTTTGCCCGTGCGGTTATAATATAATCTTGATTTATAATATCCAGATAATTCGACCGCATATACCGCGAATAGCGCGCAAGGGGAGCGGCTGCAAGAGCAAGGGACGGTAAAACGGTATATTTAAAACTGCCCCAACCCGTAACGGGAAAAATGTTGTACTTAATACCGAAAAAATACTGCAGCAACTGCCCCATCACAAAGCTCGGAACGGAAATGCCCATTACAGCAATAAAAATAACCGAATAATCCAGTCTTTTTCCGCGGTTTGCGGCCGCAATTATTCCCAAAATAAGACCTGCCGTAACGCCGAAAAAAATAGCTTGCAAACCGAGCCTAGCAGAAACGGGAGCGTGAGTTTTAATAACGGCGGTAACGGGCCTTCCGCGGTAATAAAGAGATGTTCCTAAATTGCCTTTGGTAAAAACGTTTTTCCAAAAAATAAAATACTGCGATAAAAGCGGTTTATTATAACCGTATTGCTCATACAGCTCGGTTCTGCGGGCTTCCGGCAGCTGCTCCGCAATGGTTTCGATAGGGTTTCCGGGAATAATATGCATTAAAAAAAAGGTAATACTTGCTATTATGAATACGGTAAAAACACCGAACAAAATTCTTTGAAAAATGAATTGCAGCATACCGCCCGCCTTTCTTTTATATCGATAAGATACCACAAAGATTTATGTGTGTAAATACGGGTATTGATATGTGTCCTTAGGTGATAAACCGAATTACAGCTTTTCTATTTCTTCCCGGTTTAAGCCTGTAGCTTTTGAGATATTCTCAGCCGATAAACCTATATCAATCAAGTTTTTTGCCGTTTCAAGTTTTGTTTGGTATG
>CAUUSH010000022.1:0-37241 GCA_963547785.1 uncultured Treponema sp.
TTTTACCGATAAGCCTTTTTGAGTATTCATATTTAGACCTCCAATACTATAATTTGTAATGTGTGATTACTCCAATGTATAATTCGTTACTCATTACGTTTTGATTCTTCATGCAGTTTTAAATTTCCCTCATAATCAAGATCGCCATCTAAACCGAAAGCGTTGAAAATTGCATTCTTATCTTTTTTGTTTGCCGGATTATTTAAGCTGCCGCCGGCTGCGGGATAAAATGGAGCATTGGATTTTGCTTTTATACATTCTTCCAATTTGTCTATCTCCAAGAAACAACCTATTAATTCCGCTCTGTAATTTTTATGATACCAATCTTCATCCTCGTATAGAGCATATTCTTTTAAAGACATTTCTTTATATATCAAGCCGTATTGAAGATAGGCAATATCTCTGTCCTGATAATTTATACTCTCGCTTGTCGATATCGGAGCATCATTTAAGTCTTGATATGTAACTTTTCTGTTTCCGATAATTTTATATTCGCCGTAATAGATATTGTTATCCATAAGGGGCTGCGCGGGGAGGGATAAGTTTTTTTCCAATTCATCAAGATCAATGTTGATGCTGTCGCTTATTTTATGATAGACCTTTACAATTAAAGCCGTTCCCATCAAATTGTTAAGACCGTAGTTTTTATTCTTTTTAAATTCGGGTGTTTTTCTTAACTTAACAATATCGATTAAAATTTTACCGAAGCCGTATTGCCGTCTTCCTATTTTAAAAGCAAAGATATCCCCTTCCTTATATTTTTGATGCTCTCTTTTTTCATTTTTAAAATTTTCCAAATCGTCTAAATCTTCTTTCGATGTTTCCTTTATCCATTTTTCAATCCAAGAATTGAGGGCAGAAGCCTTGCTTTCTTCCAACCTTTCCGAATAATAGGTTTTTTGTGTGGTGTAGTTTCCTATGCAAACATGTCTGCTTCCAAATGAAAAATATAAGCCTATTCCTCTAAATGATTGAGTTGCCGTAAAGTTTAATTTTTTCGGTTTTCCTTTTGCCGTTTTAGGAAGTACAATGGTTCTGTTCTCGGCGGTTTCAATATCAAGTTCACTTTCTCTATAGTAAAAAGCCTCGCCTTCAGAATCCGATGCCGATATTTCTTTTTTGATGACATCGCCGTCAAAGTAATAGAGGGTTCCTTTTATATCCATTACTTCCCAGTGATCTTCAATCGGATTTAAACCCAGATATTTTCTTTGCTCGTTGGTTAAAATAAATTGTTTAGTCATACTTTTCCTCCTCAAGCCGGCAAAACTTTATATAACGAGTTTCTCCAAATATGAAAATATTTTAGAAACAGCCTGCTTGTTCTCTTCGGTCATGTTCATAGCTCTGTCTATCTCGCTTGCAATAAGCTCCGATTTTTGATTGATCTCATTCATGTTATTGCTTATGCTCTTAGAAATGTCTACAAGCCTTGTCATTTCTTTTCCGGCTTCGGTGTTTCCTATAAGCATTTCTTCCGAACCGCTTCTGACTTCAGAGGTTATCTGCATAATATTTTTTATTGCTGCAAGAATTTGAGAACTGCCGGTGTCTTGTTCATTCATAGCATTCATTATTTCACTGTTTCTGTTGTTGACAAGGCTAAGAATATGCATTACTTCCGTAAACTGTGTTTCGCCCATAAGAGAAGATTTGGTTACTTCTTCTATCTGATTTTTTAATTCCGTTAAAACGGTGGTAATTACCTTGCCCTGAGTGCCGGACTCTTCAGCGAGTTTTCGTATTTCATCGGCAACAACGGCAAAACCCTTTCCCGCTTCTCCTGCGTGAGCGGCTTCAATGGCTGCATTCATAGCCAGAAGGTTTGTTTGACTGGCTATGTTTTGGATGACCGAAGTAGTTTCTAAAAGGCCTTCGGATTTTTCGCTTAAGGACTTAACAAATTCGTTTGTTTCCGAAATGGATTTTCTTCCCTTTTCGGCTGCGATATTTAATTCTTCCATAGAACCTAAGTTGTTTTTTAGAACTGAGGTAATTGACTTTATATTTGCCGTCATCTCTTCAATAGCGGAAACAGATTCTGTTACAGCCGAAGATTGGTTTATAATATTTTTATCAAGTTGTTCAAGATTTCTTGCAATTTGCTCCAGAGTGGATTGAGTTTGCAAAACTCCCGATGATTGGTTTTGAATACTGTTGTTTATTGAAGAAATATTTCCAGTAATTTGATCCACTACATTTGAAGCTGTTGTCATATTCGATAAAAGGTTATGGGCAATATCTTGTGAGGTTTGACTTGAAGCTTTTACATCATTAAAAAAATTCTTATTAAAGTCTAAAAGTATATTAAAATCTTTTATTAAAAGAGCTGTTTCGTCCCGTGAATCTGCCATAAGAAAATCTTGATGATAATTTCCTAAAGATAGATTTTTTATTGCAGCTTGTAGGTTTGATATTTTCTTTTTGGTCGACTTGGTTATAAGAACTATATTTATTATTGAAAGACTTATTCCATAGATAAAAAGCGGAAGGACCTTTGTCAAAAGCTGCATATAAATATCATCGCTTTGTGTCCTAACTAAAGGCGCTATTGCAAAAAAAGAAGTTGATAGAATACTTAAAATACTTATGATTGCAGTTCTTCGTGTCATCGAAAGGTCTAAATGCTTTTCTTCAAAAGGTAAAAAAGCTGCCCATTTTTCCAATGCCCTTATCATAAAAGAACCGAAAAATGTTCCCATTAAGAACATATTTCCCATAGTTATACTCATATATGAGATGAATGTTCTTGTTTGAGAAATTAGACCGGATTCCAGCGAAGTAAAAAACGGCCCGAAAAAAGCAATAATAAGTGGAATGGCAAATGTGATTTTTATATATAAGGAAATATATTTTTGAGCTTTCATGGGGGCGTTCTGCTGTTTGATTATTGCAGGAATTAAAAACTTCCATTTTATAATAGGACTAAAAGTTGAACTTAGCATTATAACTACAAAAGTCTTAGTGCCTAGGATATTCATAACATTCCCTGAACTGCCTACAATGCGGTTGGTTAAAATGGTCGATAAAATCCATGCCAAATTGGTTAATAAATCAAATATCAATATTTTTCTAGGAGGACTATAAATATCCACATTTTTTTTGCGCATAGCATACTCCTTCTATATCTTTGTTACGGCGCAAGAAGTGCTGGGGGATTAAATCTTCCGCACGAATAGAGCCGGTAACTACCGGCTGCTCGTTCTTTCCATAGAAAAGCGTGTTCTGAGCTCGTGCAGTTCCGTATACAATTCCCTTGCTGCATGTGCATCCGGCTGAGCATTTTGTAACAGCTGTCCGGCTTTTTGTATGGCTGCAACAAATTTTTTTCTGTCAGGGTTTTCGGGAATAAAGTAATCTTCAGTTCCGTGATAGTACGCATCTTTCAGTTTTGATAGTAAAAGCTCTACCCGTAATGCAAAAGTTCCGGGCGCTTCCCGCTCCGGTTTATCGGCTTCGGCTTTGAGCGGTTCCGACGGTGAAGGGGCCGTACCTATTTTTTGTACGGACGAACCGTCATAACTCATTGCGTACAGGGTGTCAACATCGGTTCCATGGCTTTCGGCATAGTCTATAAAGTAGATTTTGTCTTTGCCGAATTCGATTCTGTGTAGTTTGGCATAATTGGGCTGATAGACCGCGCTATTTGTGTGATACATTTTTTGATACAGTCTTCTTTTATCGCTTCCGTCAAAGCGGCTGCGGTAAATACTCATATCTTCGTACGAAAAATAGTACCAATAGCCCTGATGATAAAACGGATCGCTTTTTTTATCGCCGTTGCGGAAAATATAATCGGCGTTTTCATAGCGGGCATCGTTTGCAGCCGGCACCGGAAGGTATTTTTGATATATCAGCGGGTGATTTAACTCACCGCCATCGTAAAACCGTCTGTCCGATGTTAAAAAATATTTTCCCTCGCAGTGTGAGCGCAGATATTGTCCGGCAAAGGGGTAATCGTCCCATGTTGCATCCGCATTGTACCATTGACCGTCAAGGTTAATCCGGTTCCACATATGGGCGACGGTTGGTTCTGTATATACGATCCGGTCTTTCCCTTCTACGCAAACCGTTTGAATGCCTGCGCCGTTCATCAGTTTTTTATAACTGAGACTGTAGTCCTCACATACGCCTTTGCCGTCCAAAAGCGCTCCTGCAGCCGTCCTTTGGTATTGCGAACTTGAATTTAGTTCATACACGATGTTTTTTTGCAGTTCACGGTATAATGCATAACTTATTTCCGCTTGCGACATACGTTCGTGTACGGCGCTATAGAATTTTTCAAAAGCCTGTATAAGCCGTTGATAGTCTACATCGGCTGCAGCGCTTTCGATAAGAAAGGTAAGCTCATACGAGGCTGTTTCGTCTTCATTATCGTTTTTGTACTTATAAACAATATCGTGTGACGGCGGCAAATGAAAAAGAAAAAGCGAATTTTCGTCCAGATAGTCCAAAAAATCGGAATACAGCTTTTTACATTCGCTTTGTCCTTTGTCGTCGGTTTTGCAGCTTATGTGTAAATCGCCGACATCGACCGTTTTTTCAAAACGCAGAGCCGCATTTAAAAGGCGTTTAAAAAGTTCTTGTTTTTTTGCTTCGGCACCAGGTGTGCTTTCGGGCGGTGTATGATGTTCTTCGCCTGTCGGCGGAGTGGAAGGCGGCTGTGGGTTTTGAGGTTGTGGTTTCGGACTTTGCGGCTGTTCTAAAGCCGAGCCTCCGTTTTCGGGTAAAGCAAGCTTTCCGCTTATGTTATCCGAACAGGATACGGCGCATACTATAAGCGCGACTAAAAAAATATATGCTGCTTGTTTTAGATGCTTTTTCATAAGTAGTTTCAAATATACTGAAAAAACAAATTTTATTCAAGTAAAATATTATGGAAGAAAGACGGCTATTTGATTTCTTCTTATCGGACTTTTATATACCCTCATTCTTGTTTCAAAAAAGCATTGACACGGTTATTGATTTTATGTAAAATTATACATTGCATTATTTTAGAAAAAGTGTGTATATTATATATTTTCTATTATTAAGGAGTTTTTCCATGTCGGGACATAGTAAATGGGCGACGATTAAGCACGCCAAAGGAGCGGCGGACGCCAAACGCGGCCAGCTGTTTACCAAATTCATTAAAGAAATTTCCATTGCAGCCAAGATGGGAGGCGGAGATCCTGCGGGTAATCCTCGGCTTAGAACAGCTATTTTAAAGGCGCGGGCTGCGAATATGCCTAAGGACAATATCGAACGGGCTATTAAAAAAGGCACGGGAGAGCTGGGAGCCGTTAACTACGAAGAGCTTTTATACGAAGGCTACGGTCCGGGCGGGGTCGCCGTTTTGGTCGAAGTGCTGACCGACAATAAAAATAGAACGGCCGCCAGTGTCCGCAATATTTTTACAAAAAGCGGCGGAAACTTAGGCGCAACGGGTTCGGTTGCCTATATGTTTAACAGAAAAGGCGTTATCGAATACGATGCGGAAAAAACAAGCGAAGAGCAGGTAATGGAAGCCGCCTTGGAAGCGGGGGCCGAAGATATTGCGGTCGAAGACGGTATCATCACTGTAACGACCGATCCTGCCGACTTTGCATCTGTGCTCGAAGCCTTACAGGAAAAGGGTTTTGAATCCGTTTCTGCAGGAATCTCGATGGTGCCCGATACCTACCTTGCCCTTGATAAGGAAACCACGCAAAAAGCCTTAAAAATGATAGATAAGCTGGAAGAAGACGATGACGTACAAACCGTTTCTTCCAATATCGATATTCCCGAAGGCTTTGAAATGGCCGAATAGCTGCCGTTTTTGCTGACGGGCAGGCCGGACAAAACGAAAAAACCTTGCAAAGTTCTTAACTTGACTTGCAAGGTTTTTTTACGCCGCGGCACTTTTTACCGTGTACCGGCGTATCGGTTTTAGTGTTTTCCGCTTATTTTGTAATGAATTTGAGCAGATCGATGACCCGGTTCGAATATCCCCATTCGTTATCGTACCACGAAACCACCTTAAAAAAACGCTTTTCGCCGGGCAGGTTGTTTTGCAGCGTTGCCTTGCTGTCATATATCGAAGAATGCGCATCGTGGATAATATCGGTAGAAACGATTTCTTCATCGCAATAAGCCAGTATACCTTTTAAATACGTTTCGGACGCCCTTTTCATGGCAGCGTCTATTTCCTGAATAGACGTGTCTTTTTGTGACCTGAATGTAAGGTCAACGACCGAACCGGTGGGGGTTGGAACCCTAAAAGACATACCGGTCAGCTTTCCTTTAGTTGAAGGAAGCACCTCGCCGACAGCCTTTGCAGCCCCCGTCGTCGAAGGAATAATGTTGATTGCTGCCGCTCTTCCGCCCCGCCAATCCTTTAATGAAACGCCGTCTACCGCTTTTTGGGTTGCCGTATACGAGTGAATCGTCGTCATAAGTCCGGTTTCTACACCGAAGCCTTCTTTTAAAAGGACGTGAACAACTGGAGCCAAACAGTTGGTTGTACAACTGGCATTCGAAACGACAAGATGTTCTTTGGGATTATATTCGTTTTCGTTTACACCCATAACAAAGGTTTTAATCGGTTTTTGTGGGTCGGCGCTTTTGCCCGGTGCACTGATGATAACCTTTTTTGCACCGGCTGCGATATGATCGTAGGCCTTTTCGTTCGTATATATGCCCGTACATTCGATAACGACATCGATTCCCATCTCCTTCCACGGCAGCTGTGCAGGTGTAAGGCCCTTACCAGAAACGCATTTTATCTTATGACCGTTTATAACGAGCGTATCGTCCCCGTCCGTTTTTATGTCGGCTTGCATCTTACCCTGTACCGAATCGTATTTTAGCTGATATGCAAAATATTTTGCATCCGTTGAAAGGTCTGCAACGGCTACGACATCAAATGTATCTTTTCCCAATAAATTTTGGTTTACCAAAGACTGAAAAACGAGTCTTCCGATTCTTCCAAATCCGTTAATTGCTATTTTCATAACAACTCCTTGTGCGTATAAATCTTTAACTACAGTGTAGCCGTTTTTTCCGTGACTGTCAATCACGGTGTTCGGCTTAGGCTTTAGCTGATAAAATTGAGAAAATTACTTACCTGCCGTCACAAAATGCCGTATTTTCCGGCTGCAAAACGGCCCTTTTCTCACTGCGGGGCAGGGCTTACTTACCTTATTTTTTTTAAAAAATAGCCGATATCCCCCCTCACAGGGCCGGTAAAAAGATCGTACCGATAAGGACGAACCCTGGCATCTGCAAGTAATATAGTATCTTCGGCCGTATTTGCTTGCACAAAATCCATTCGGCCGCCGCAAGATAATAGGCAAATGGGCAGATAAAGGCGAAAGGTGGATAGGGGTACTTATACTTTTAATAAAAAAACAAAAAGAGCTTTTATTCGTGCGGATGGTTTAATACCAGCCGTACTCGGCAACGCTCTGCGTCGGGGCATGTTGATTGAAAAAAATGCTGCAAAATGGTATAGTAAAAAGATACCTTAGAGGAGTTTATGAAAGATTTTATCACTTATAATACGATACGGGACAACGGCTTGCTTCTTGCAAGAAGAATGTATGATGAAGGGTACACGCCTGAGGTTATATATACGTTAATGCGCGGCGGTGCTTATTTGGGAAACATTATCAGCGAATTTTTTAAGTTGGCGCATAAAAATAAAAAGCCTATTTTGTATTCGGCTGTTGTCGCCCATTCCTATTTGGGAGTACACGAAAATACCGAAGTAATCTTGGACGGCTGGACGCTTGATCCGAAAACCTTAAAACCGGACACTTCCGTATTAATCGTAGACGATATTTTCGATTCGGGGGCAACCGTAAATTTTTTAGTACACGATTTAATAAAAAACGGAATAAGGCGCGATTGTATAAAAATTGCCGTTCACGATTATAAATTCTTTCATTATAAAAAAGAACAGTACGAATTTCAGCCCGACTATTGGTGCAGAAAGCACGATATTCATAACGAAGGTGAAAATTTATGGATTCATTATTTAAGCCACGAACTGGTAGGTCTTTCCGCTATCGAGTTGGAAGATTATTATTTTAAAAGAAATCCGGCTTTAAGAGCTGTTTTTAAAGATATTGTGTAATATAAGGAAAATTAAAAAAATGAGTAAACTCACTTTTAAATGTCTTAGTTTTTTTTTGTTTTTTATTCTACCGTATTTTTTACATGCCTATGATTTAGATGCCGTTAAAATAAAAAAAACATATAAAGAAGAAGGCATTGAAATCTCCGCTTTGGATATGGAAAAATCTTTTGACCTTTATTATAGGTTTTATAATCCGTTTTATAAAACCTACTCCGAAGGAAAGTTAAAACCTAACAAAAGCTTATATATTCCGTATGAAACAGAAATTTGTCTTTGGCTAAAAAACAAAAAGGGGCAGGGAAGTCCGGTAACTCATTTTACTGCAAAAAAACGTTCAGAGAAAAATACGGTGCGGGTTTTAAGCCCATTAGACGGTACGTGGAACAAAAAGCAAAGACTTATCGTAGAGGCTGACCCTGACGTGCAAATCTTGTATTCTGCAGACGGAAGCGACCCTGCCCGGTTCGGCCTTATTTATACCGGCCCCGTTTTGCTTGACAAAAGCGGCACTGTTCAGCTGCGGATAAAGGCCGTAGACGAAGCAGGCCTTATTACCGAAAAAAAAGTTTCTTATACGGTTTCTTCTTCAGGGAAGCCTGGTCCAGATTTAAATACTTTTTCCGCTTCTTCTCAAACAGAAGAAAAAAAACAAAGCTATAAGCTGTTAAATTGGTATTTTGCGCAATTCGATTTTGATAAGCCGGTTTATTATTCGCTTTTAAAACCGGAAGATCCGCCTCCGCTGACGCAGGAACTTTCACAGCTGTATGACGGTCCCGTTTTTGTAAACAGGGAAAGCGATGCGGTTTTATACTGGACTTCCGAGTCTGCGGGGGAAGGCATTAATAAAATCGAGCTTCCTAAAAAACCGTCTTTTACGGGTGTGCCGGAAAAAGAGGTAAATAAGAGCGTCGAGCTTCAATTTGATGACAGGCGGTATACATATTTTTTTGAAGCCGAAGGGACATATCTTTCAGGCGATTTGTTTCGGGCCGAAAACAAGCGGTACATATTCGATTGCGCGCCTAAAACCGAAAAGCCTTTTAACTTAAAAATCTCGGTATGGTACGGCGGTGTTTTGCATGGCGCCTTATATACCGATTTTAAAATAGATAAGATCCCGCCTGAAAAGCCTAAGGTAACATTTACGCCTTCTTATTCTCAAGCAAATACGCCCGTTACCATTGCCGTAGAAAAAAATATAAACGACAGCGCCGTTTTTGTTGCAGATGTTACGCCGCCTTTATATGTAAAAAACGATGACGGGCTCATATTGGTAGGTACGGAAGACGGGCCGGTTTCTTATTCGGTAAGTATTTATAATGAAGATGCGGCTGGAAATAGAAGTTCTGCCGTAAAAAAAGAGCTTACGGTAGACCGAAATTCGATTTACGTCGACTATACGGCCGGGCATAAAAATGCGAATGGTAATCCTTCCAATCCATTTCCGACGCTTTACGAAGCGGTAAATTATATAACCGCCAGCTCTCCGCCTAATACGGTCGTGCCGGATTTCCGTAATGATAAATGGAAAATCTATTTGCGCGGTGATTGTGTTTTAAGCGAGGCTGTTTTGATTAGGCGGAACATAAAGATTATCGCTTCGGATAAAAGACCTGAGATCCGGTTTTTAAAGAATTCAGGGTTTATTGTACATAATTCTTATTTTGAAATTGAAAACTGCGATATTGTTCGTAAAGAATATCCTGAAGAACCGCGCGAGGTTCCCTTAATTTACGGCACGAATTCGGCAATAAAATTAAATAATGTAAAGCTGCATGCCGTTGAAGGCGGCGGCGTTTTAACTGTCTTTGATTCACATATACATGCCGCCGGCTCCGAAATTATTTCGGAACAGACTGGTACCTGCGTTATTTTCGATATAAATAATTCTTCGGCGGTGCTGCAAAACCTTCGTTTTACGGGTAAAGGCTTTTCTACTGTTGCAATTTCCGCCTCCGGTTCTACGGTAGAAGCTGAGGATATACACTGTTCGCTTACGCCCGTTTTTGCCGCACGAACGGTTGAAGCGTGGAATTCCGAAATAACGTTGGGAAAATTACAGACAATCCGTTTACCCGAAGATAAAAGAAATAAGGACAAGGCAGTTTGGCTTAATAAAAAGTCAAAGGTTGACTTTTTGTTTGAGCCTATGGTGCGCGGTTATTTTAAGGCGTGGGAACAAGAACCGTAAATGATTTGCGGGATTGACGAGGCGGGAAGGGGGCCTTTAGCAGGGCCGGTAACGGCGGCAGCCGTCATTCTTCCTGAAAATTTTGATGTTTCCGTGTTAAGGGACTCTAAAAAGTTAAGCGCCAAAAAAAGAGAACAAGTGCGTAAGCTCTTGTTTTTTTCAGGAAAGCTTTGGCATATAGGCTGGGCGTCAAACCATGAAATTGATGAGATAAACATTTTACAGGCGGCGCTTCTTGCAATGAGGCGGGCTTACGAAGGCTTGTGTCAAAAGATTGCCGTCTTAGCGTGTCTGCCTGAAAAGCCGGAGAACTTTTTTCAAAAAATCGATATAATTGTCGACGGAAATAAGCTGCCAGATATTTTAAACTGCCGTTCTATAAAGGCTGTTCCCAAAGCCGACGATACGGTTTATGAGGTTATGGCTGCTTCCGTTTTGGCAAAGACGGCTAGAGACAAGATGATGACCCGTTATTCTTGGCTTTACCCCGAATACGGTTACGAAAAACATAAGGGGTACGGCACAAAAATACATCTTGAAGCTATCCGACGGTTCGGTGTAAGCCCCATTCAAAGAAAGTCTTTTTCCGTAAAAATACCGGAAGCGGGGGACATTTAAAACCGCTTTTACTCCCATTCAATGGCGGCAGGCGGCTTAGATGTTATATCATAGACTATTCTGTTTATGCCGGTTACCTCATTTATTATCCGTGAAGAAACCTTGTCCAAAACTTCGTAGGGAATACGAACCCAATCAGCGGTCATAAAATCGGAAGTTTTTACGGCACGTAAAGCCAGCGTATAATCGTATGTTCTAAAGTCTCCCATAACACCGACCGATTTATTGCCGGTTAAAACGGCAAAATACTGGCTTAGCTCTTTTTTTAAGCCGGCATCTTCCAATTCTTCTCGCCAAATAAAATCGGCTTCCCGCAAAACGGCAAGCTTCTCTTCCGTTACTTCCCCTATAATGCGTATTGCAAGACCCGGTCCTGGGAATGGCTGGCGGTCTACCAAAGAATCGGGCAGGCCTAATTCTTTTCCTAGCCGGCGTACTTCGTCCTTAAAAAGCATTTTAAGCGGTTCTATTAAAGATTTAAATTCGATATGCTCAGGTAGACCGCCTACATTGTGATGACTTTTTATAACAGCCGAACCGTTTACGCCGCTTTCAACTATATCCGCGTAAATCGTCCCTTGAGCAAGAAAATCTACAGCACCTATTTTTTTTGCCTCTTCTTCAAAAATCCGTATAAATTCTTCTCCGATAATTTTACGTTTTTGTTCAGGATCGGTTATGTGCTTTAGCTTATCCAAAAAGCGCTGTTGTGCATTTACCCTGATAAAATACATCGTCATTTTTTTAAATGCGGCCTCTATCTCATCGCCTTCGTTTTTACGCATCAGCCCGTGATCTACAAAAATACAAGTGAGGTTTTTGCCGGCAGCCTGTGTTAAAAGGCTTGCTGCAACCGAAGAATCGACGCCGCCTGAAAGAGCGAGAAGCACCTTGCCGTCTTTTACGGTGTTTTTTATGTTTTCAACGGAATCTTTTAAAAAGCTTTTTATATTCCAGTTGCCTTGTGCCTTACAAATACCGTATAAAAAATTGCGCAGAATAAGCGTACCTTCTTCCGTATGTTCTACCTCGCAATGAAACTGCACGCCGTATATTTTTTTTTCTTCATTTGACATTGCGGCGTTTTTTGTATTGTGCGTTTTTGCCGATGCGGTAAAACCTTGCGGCAGTTCCAAAACGGAATCGATATGGCTCATCCATACAAAAGAATTCTTTTGTAATCCTTTAAAAAGCGGACAAAGAACGTCGAAGTGTGTTTGCGTTTTTCCGAATTCTTTTTTTGCGCTTTTTTCTACCGCCCCGCCTAAGCAGCGGGCAATAGCTTGCATTCCATAGCAAATGCCGAGCACCGGAATACCCAGATTAAAAAGCGCTGTATCCGGCAGCGGGGCATTCTTTTCGTAAACGCTGTTCGGCCCGCCTGTAAAAATAATGCCGATAGGTTTATTTTTTAAAGCGTAATCCAAAGCCGCCTTATAAGGGACAATATCTGAGTATACATTTAAATCCCTAATGCGCCGTGCAATCAGCTGATTATATTGTCCTCCGAAATCCACAATTAAAATCTTTTCTGCTTTTATTGTATCCATTATATGGATTTTATATTATCCGTACGGTTTTTTCAATAGGCTTTTTTTTAGTGCTTTATAGAAGAAAAAAGAAAAACGGCTTTTTTAAAGTACCCGCACACACTTTTACGGTTACAAGCAGCCATTATCCTAAGCCCAACATTAAAAGCGCCTACACGGGTAAAGACAGAAAAAAAAAGGAAAGCGGCGAACCGCTTTCCTTTGTTAAAAAACACCTTCTTATTGTTTTTTGATTTGAGGTTTACCTGCCGTATTATAGGGTCCTGCAGGCGGTTTAAGAATGTCTTTCCAGTATGCGGCATTGTCGTCATCGTTAACGCCGTGCAATACCTTTCCGTAAATTGCCTGTCCTACCGGTTTATCCGTTATGGTAATGCCTGTAGTATAGGGCTTTCCGGGAACCGATTTATCGGTATAGACGTTTCCGCCTTGAAGAAAGGCTTCTTTTATGTCTAAAATTCCCGTGCCGGAAACAGCGTTTCCTCCGTTGCCTGAAAGCATAGAGCTGTTTCCGGCAACGGCTATCAGCCTGCCTTCACCCTGTATTGTTCCATCGTTTAAGAGAAGGGCATCGCCGCCGTTCGTTGTAAGTGCCGTACGTCCGCCGCCGTAAAGCCCGAGTTCTGCACCTGCCTTTATGGTTAGCGAACCGTTTTTAACGCTCATTGCAGGCTGTCCGGCAAAACTTCTTCCCGTTTTAGGCGAAGTTCCCGTTGGAGCTTCATCTCCCCGTACGTAAACCTTTCCGATAACGGTTACATTGCCTTCTGCCGTAATAACCGGTTCTTCGTTTCTGCGTGCGGCCTTGCCGTTTGCAAGATAGTTTGAATTGGAATAAATTAACGAATTATCAAGTACGGCTCCGTCCTTTAATATCAGTTGGCCGTTTATCTGCGCTCCGGTTGTAAATTGCTTATTAAAAGAATCATAATTCATTTGGAATGTGCCGCCATTTTCTACCGTAATGGTGCCGTGAATCGAAGAATCTTGCAGATTAAGCACGGCGCCTTTTTTTACTATTATATTGACGCTGCTTAATGTTTGCATATTTATAAGCTTTAAATTGCTTCCTTCGCCGACAATTAAGGTTTGGGTTGTCTTTGCGCCGTTTGCAACTGCATAGCCTAAAAAGCCGTAGGTACCGCTAGTATGCGAACCGAACCAGCGTTTTAAGGTTTTCGGAACGGTAACGGTATTGTTGTTTTCGCCGAATTTAACAATATTCCACGGTTCCATATCCCAGGCTTCTTGGGTAACTTCTTTTAACCTTTCTTCCAGTGTTGTTTTTTCAAGGTCATATACATTAAAGAAAAGGGGATTGGAAACGGCCTTCCTGCCTAAATTATCCTGCAATTCTACACTGATTTTAAAGTTTCCTGCAGCACGCGGAACACCTGAAAGACTTACCGCACCGAATCTGGTTATAAACATACCGCTCATACCGCTGCCTTCCGGTTCAATTTTTACCCGGCTTTTTTTAAAAGAAAGGTCCGAAGTGCTTATATCCGCCCAATCGGCTTCAGTAGGATTTTCTTTTTCGGCTATTTGCACCTGCGCATTGCTGTTTTTATGCAAGGAAAGCGATCCTGAAGCACCGGCCATGCCGTCGTATTTTTGCTGGCCTACAACGGCGGCTTCAAATGAACCTTTTAACCGTACCTTTAAAACAGAGCCGTGTGCTTGGGGTAATGCAGTTTGCGGGTCTTCACACTTCTTAAAAGCCGCCGGTTTTGCCTGATAGATAAAGGCTCCTAAAACGGCACCGGTTTTATCTTTAAAGCTTATTTTCTGACCGTCTTGCGGTTCTTTTATATATACGGTTTTATCAGTGCCGGTATCGACAAAAAATGATAAATCTTTTCCCCATACTTGCCACTTAGAGGTCTCTTTTATACCGTTTTTATTGCCGAACATTACCATATCAATTTGTGTAAGAACGTTTTCCGGCTCGATTTTTATATTAAAATAAGCAAACTGATTACCAGCTCCGATTGGAGTAGCTTTTGTAATTTTATAGGTATTTGCCGGCGGGGTTTGGCCTTGACCAGGATTTGCCGATTGATTACCTTGTTGGGGCTGTTTTTCTTTTTTTTGCGCCTTATTTACAGCCGAAGAAAAGTCTTGAGCGTCTACACTGTTTTTACAGCCGAAGCAGAAGAAAACTGCCGTTACGGCCGAAAGCACAATTAACGATATATTTTTTATTGTAATATTTTTCAAATAATACCTCCTTACCATGTTTTACGGATTAACCTTTTCAAAGGTTTTTGTTCTTTGTTGGTATTTAAAGGTACCTAGGATATTGCCGTCTTTATCCTTAAAAGACAGGGTTTTACCGTCATTTTGTCTTTTCATACGTATACACTCATTCTCTATACAAAAATCATTATCAGTTTTAAAATACCACTTGCTGGGAACTTTCCTTCCGTCTTTTCCGCCGAAAGCTATTTGTTCGATTTCTTTAAGCATGCCTTCCGGTTTGAACCGTAGTTCAAATTCGGGAGGATACATAGGCGCATTTACAAGTACTTCTGTAATTTTATCGGTATTTGCCGGCGGGGTTTGGCCTTGATCGGGCTTTTGTTCATCTTGACCCGGTTTCTGTTCATCTTGGCCTGGTTTCTGTTCGTCTTGGCCTGGCTTTTGTTCACCTTGACTGGGCGGGGCGGGCGGTTCTATCTGCTTATTACCGCTTGGTTTGGTTTGTGCCGCCTGTTTACAGCCGAAACATAACATACTTACAAGCATTGCCGCTAATGCTAACAACTTAATTTTTTTCATATAACCCTCCTTGGGTAGTAAGATTAGGCTAATATACTAAATACGTTTATCTGCTGTCAATACTCTTTGTTAATTTTTTTCTAAAAAGTTAAAAAATGTTAGAAAATATACTTAATGCAGCCTAAAACCTAAAGGTAAAGGCTGTCCTTATCTTTTGTAAAGCTCTAAAATATCTATTTATCCTTTTAAAAAAGCGTCCGCTTAATTCGGGTAAAACGTACGGTGTTTTTAGAAAAAACGTCTTACGAATTTTTTTTTTTCTCCTTACGTTTTTTAAAAAACGTAAGACGTTTTTCCGCTTTTTTACAGGCAGAAATTTGACCTTTTATCTGTTATTACGTATATTAATAGATTAAGTATTTTGTTGGTTAATGTAAGGAAATTATATATGCCGATGTCGAATTTCGGGGATATTTTGGCCGAATGGGAACAGTTGACGGGAAAACCCTATGGAAAAAAGCGCTTAAAAAACGATGAGCGGAATAAGGCTAGCACTGCACAGGATATAAAAAAAGAAAACGAAAAACGGCCTCACCCTTTGGATATGTGGCTGCGCCGCTATGGTGTTTCGGATAAGGACGCTTTTACAGAACAGGCTGTAAGAGAACCGTTTGAAACAAGGCAGTTTTTGCGTAAGATGCGGCCCCAAGCCGAAATAGATTTACACGGTATGACCCGCTTGGAAGCCGAAAACGCATTAAACGTTTTTTTTGATTCTTGTAAAGCACGCGGTTTAAAAAAGGTGTTAATTATTCACGGAAAGGGAAACCATTCTAAAGAAGACGCCGTACTTTTACCGTTTGTAAAAGCCTATCTGGAGAGGCAGCGGTATGCCGGGGAAAGGGGATATTCAAAAAGGGATGACGGCGGAAGCGGTTCTACGTGGGTTATTTTAAAGTACTAGTGTTCTGCCGTTTGCAAGGCCGCTTTAAGGGCTTGCTCTTTTTCTTTTATTTCGAGAGGACTTAAATCTTTTTTTATTTTTTCTAAAAGTTTTTTTGTCTTTTCCGTTTCTTTTTGTCTGTCTAAGGCAGGCAGTCCTTTGGCATTTAGTTGTATGTCCGTCTTTACCGTTTTTAGTTTGGTTTCTTCTTTAAATAAAAGTAAAATACCGTCTTTTACTTTTACCGGTTTTTCGGTTGTTTCGTATAAGGGAAGGGGGATATTTTTGCATGCGGTGTCGGTGCAGATTGTAATGTTTAGGTTTTTTCCTATTTTGGAAAAATCCCAATGCCCGTTTTTATCTATTTTTATTTCGGGGTATAATACGGCTGTTTTGCTTACGGCAAGAAGGCCGTTTACTTCTTTTATATCAAAACAGCGCGTATAATAAACTGTTTTATCCGCCGTATCTATTACCTTTAAAAAGACATTCCGGTTTTGCGCAAAAAACGAATGTTTTGAACCGGTTGTTTTTTGTTCGTTTATGTTTGTAATGCCGTCAAAACAAAACCCGCAGACGGCGGCATAACGTACTCTGTTTAAGGCGGCCTCGTATTCGAGTTCCGTGTTTTTTTTGCCGTTTTTATCGGTTTGTGTATAACCGTACAATAGTAATGTAAAAAAAAGGCCTATCATCGTTATTTTTTTCATAATCTTTCCCTTTGCCTTGTGCCGTTTTTATTCGTGCGGAGGGTTTAACACCCCGAAGCTTGCGTCGAGGTTGTTGATTCTGCACTTATACGGCGGTGCTTTGTTTTAATTTTTGTATTTCTTCTTTATTAAGCGGTCTTTTTATATGAAGTCCGTCTTTTTCCGTCCTTAATATTTGGGTGGTACTCATGGGGCTTTTTTCGTATATTTTTACAATCGGGTAGCGCGGGTCGTCGGGATTTATATCGATAACTTGGGCTATTTTGCCGTTGGAAAGGTGTACATAGATACCTACCGGATAAAAAGATAGGGAAAAAAGAAGGGCTTTAAGGATGGTATCGTCATATTGATTATCGGTGTTTTTTAACATATCAAAGAGTATGGAAGATGCGTCGGATGTTTCTTTATACGGTCTTATGCCTGTTGCCGCTTCGTAAGAACAGGCAACTGCTATTATCTTTCCGTATATGGATATTTTTTCTTTCGGTAGGTTCCGGGGATATCCTTTTCCATTTTCCCGTTCGTGGTGTTCAAGAACTCCTAAGCATATCGGCATGGAAAAGGATGATTCTTTTAAGATATTATAAGAAAGGACAGGATGGGCAAGAATAGCCTTTCTGCCTTCTTCCGAAAGCGAGGTGCTGTACATATAATACTGCGGGGGAAGGCGGATCATTCCTATTTCGTGTAAAAGCGTTGCCGTGCCGAGTTCTATAAGCCGGTGCTGAGACATTTTTAATTGCATGCCTATAATGATTGCAAGTACCGTAGAACGCAGGGAATGTGCCGTAAGATAGTTTTTAGTGTCTCCGTATTTTTTAGTTTCTATGCGCAGAATAACTTTTTTATGTTTTCTAACAAATTCGCATATTTCTTTTACCGTCTCCGTAACAGTAAGGTTATCTATTGCTTTTTTTACCGAATAACCGGTAAATATGTTTTCGACGAACCTTGAAAATTCCGCCAATTTTTTTTCTACTTCTTCTATTTCTGCGTCATATTTTTTAAGTTTTTCTAAGGCAGCTGCCTCTTCCTTGGTAGGCTTTGAGGGGATTTTCGTCTCGGTTTTTTTTGCTTTCCTGCCTTCTTCTGTATTTTCGGCTTCGGATCCGGGGCTTTTAAAACTTGCAGGTTCTCCTTCCGAATAAACTAATTCAAAATCCCAATCTTCGAGCATTGTTTTTACTTCCGCCGTAAAGGGGCATTCTGGAATTAAAAGCAAGAATTTTTTATCGATGCATACATCTTTGTTAAAAAAGGAAAAATCTTTTATTTCTGCAACGTTATAGGTATTCACTTATTTTTGCTCCTATAGTAAACTCTTCTCCCGTATTATAGGAGATTTTTTATGAAATTGAAAGTACTTGTAATCACTTTTAATATCGTCTTATTTGTATTATTATTTACTGTTTTTTTGTTTCCGTTCTTTTTCCCAAAAGGCGCCTATACAAGGCATGTATGGATAATCAATATAGTTTTCGGCATTTGTTTTTTAATTATGATTGCGGCGGTAAATATTGTTTTTTTAAAAAATAAGCGTTTGACGGACTTTATTGAAAATGAAGATTGGAATGCTATGTCTTTATATCTTGAGCAAAAGATTTTTAGCAAAAAAAGGTTCGACTTTAAGGATGTGCGTCTTTTTACGGAGGCCCTTATGCTTTCAAGGAATTTTTCTTTGTTCTGCCGGCTTGAAGCTTTTTTAGATGAACGAAATGCTAAGTATCTGCAACGGCTTTCTGTGCGGTTTGCCGCCGTGAAGATTCTTTTGGAAGATTATAAAGGTCTTTATGCCTTTGCCATGCGGTTTAATAAAAGCAAGGATTATACAGGCGAATGGATGCGCTTTTGTTCTGCCTTTGCTTGCCAGATGAATAAGAAGTATACCGAAGCTTTTAAGGGTTTTATGGATGTTTTACAAAGTTCCAAAGACGATTTGATTAAGGTTTTAAGCGCATATTTTGTGTTTTGTGTGTTAAAAGGTTTTTCCGAGATGAGCGCACAAGAGTTATCGGCTAAGGAAACGGGCGTAAAAGCGGCCTTGTTAAAAAGGTATAGCAGTGAAAAATGGCAGGTATATACGGAAAAACAAAAAAAGCGGCTTCATATTATGATGTTTACTAAGGTCATAGACGATGCGGGCGCGTGGCTTTTCGGTTAAGCTTAAAATATTTGTGCGCCTGCCGGAAGGTGCATCCTAAAGAAAAGATGCCTTGAAGAAAAGCGCTTGAATAAAAAATACGAAAATGGTACACTGCGCCAATGGTAAAAGCTGTTTTTGCAGGATCTTTTGATCCTCCTACCTACGGACATTTAAATGTTATAGACAGGGCCGAAAAGATTTTTGCGGAAATTCATATTGTTATAGCGGTAAATAAGGATAAGGACTACTTATTTTCAGGCGAAGAGCGAAAGAAGATGATGGATGCGCTTACGGCGGGTAAAAAGAATATTGTCGTTACAACATGGGATGCTTTAATTGTAGAGTATGCAAAGAAGATAGAGGCAAAGGTGCTTATCCGAGGCGTACGAAATGTTTCCGATTTTTCGTATGAGTTTGATCTTGCTATTATGAATAAGGGGCTGGATAACGATATAGAAACGGTGTTTTTGCTGCCGGATCCTAAGTATTTTGTTTTGAGGTCTAGTTCGATTAAGGAGCTTGCAAGCTTTGGGGGAAATCTATCGGGGCTCGTTCCTCCGCTTGTTAAAAAGGCTTTAAAAGAAAGGTTGCAATTAAAACCCGAATGCTGTAAAAAATAACGGTAGAAAAGTTAATTTGTAAAGTTGTCTACAAGGCATGCGGAGAAAAAGAACGGCTATGTACGCTTAATCCGTTTAAAAAGTTCCGTCCGGTCTATGATAAAATAAAGCGGTCTGCCGTGCGGACAGAGGGGTTCAGGCAGTAAAAAGGTTTTCGCTGCAATGGTATATGCGGAAACGGGGTCGATAATATCCCCGTCTTTGCAAGCTGCCCGGCACGCAGCGCTTGCTAATATATGGTGCATAAGCCCTAAGGGGTCTTTTCCAAACCCTGCCAGATCGTTTTGTAAGTCTTTTTCGGTGCCGTGCCAGCGCAGGGGAACGGCATGGACAGTCCATACGCCGCCTTCTTCTTTGGAAATGCGAAACCCTGCCTTTTGTAATTCTTCAAGGTTTAGGCTTACCGCCTCATCGTCCTTATCCGATTCGGTTTCTATTCTATACGGAATTAAAAGTTCTTGCGAGGAACCGAGTGTTTTTTTTAATTCTTCAAATAAAATTCTTTCGTGGGCGGCATGCTGGTCTATGATATAAAGGCTGTCGTTTTTTTCGACCGCGATAAAAACGCCGCAAAATTGCCCTAAGAATTTAAAGTCCGGCTTTGGAATGTCTTCAGGCGGTGTATGGGCTAATGGGCGGTAAGCGGGTATTTGACGATCCGGAGCGTATTCTATTTGCCGTTCGCCCGTTTCTTCCGCTTTACTTTTTGTGTAAGGGTAAGAAAAAGCCCGCTGTTTTTCGGTAAATTCTGTCATTTCGCTGTATTTTAAGCTTTTTTCAGTCCACGAATAGCGTGGCGTTTTTTCCAGTTCTTTTTTTTCAAAGTGTAAAGGCGGGGTAAATTCTGGGTTGTATTCGGTATCCTGCAAGAGCTCAGAGACGGTAATTTGTTTGTAAAAGGAGCTTATGGTAGAGCTTACCGCATGATGAATTGACTTATAGTCTTCAAAGCGGGCTTCTTTTTTTGCAGGGTGAATGTTAAAATCGATTCGTTCAGGGGCAACGGTTAAAAACAAAAAGACGATTGGAAAGCCGCCGTTTGGAAAATAGCCTTCAGCACCGTATACGACGGCTTGGACAAGGCCGAATTCGCTTATGCGTCTTCCGTTCACAAAAAGATAGATATGTCTTTTATCGCTTTTTACAAGGTCGGGGCTTGCAAGTACGGCTGTAAAAGAAAAACCGTCGCCTGCTTGGTTTATTTCATAAAAAAGTTTCTCCGATTCTTGAAGGTTCATTACTGAAAGGCACCGTTCTTTTAGCGAATTGTGGGGTAAGAGGCTTACTTTTGCTATGCCGTTTACAAGGTAGTGCATTTCGATAAAATAAAAGGGCAGGGCTTTTTCGATAAAAATTTGGCGGCATTGGGCTGCTTCGTACTGCGCCCGTTTTAAAAATTTTTTACGTGCCGGAAAATTTTCAAAAAGATTTTTTACTTCAACTGCCGTTCCTTCATTTAATCGCGCAGGAACTACCTTTCCCATACTGAGTTTCCATGCAGCAGGCCCTTCGCGTGTTGTTGTTATTTCAAGACGGCTTACGGCCTGCATAGAAGAAAGGGCTTCACCTCTAAAGCCGAGGCTTTTTAAATGGAGCAGGTCTTCGGCTCCGCTTATCTTACTTGTGCTGTGAGTGTGCGTACAAAGCCGTAAATCTTCTTTTGTCATGCCGCAGCCGTTATCTTTTACGCGGATTAAATCTATGCCGCCGTTTTCTATTTCCAGATATATTTTGGTAGAGCCTGCGTCTATGGCGTTATCCAAAAGTTCCCGCACTACGGAAGCGGGGCGTTCGATAACCTCGCCTGCGGCAATTTTTCCTGCCGTTTCTTTAGATAAAAGTTTTACAGGACTGTATACGGTGTTTTCCATTGCTGTTATCCATGAGTTTATCCCGTGCAAGAAGATTAATACCTTGTTGTTATGCAAGGTATGCCCTTGGACGGGGTGATTTTACAAAAAGTGCTAGGGGGTTTTTTCCGTTGCAAATAAGTCCAACTCCGGTTTTTCGTCGGGTAAAACCGGCTGGTTTAACAGAATTTGAATTTTTCCTTCCATTTTGTCTATATCTTTTTCCAAGCCTTTGGCAAGTTTTATGCCTTCTTCAAAAAGGGAGAGCGCTTTTTCCAGCGGAACGTCGGTGCTGCGGATAGAATTGCTTATCTCTTCCAATTTTTCAAGCCTTTCTTCAAATTTTTTCATAGAAACTCTTTAATGGTATTTTTAATTTTTTTAAACTATCGGAGTTTGCCGTGCTAGATTCAGATTTTTTCCGTTTTCCGATATTTTTTTTGTACATTAAGCTGCACAATCTCAAAGCCTATTATATGAAATAAGACGATAAAATTCAATGGCAATGAGTGAAGATTTTTTTACCGCCTTTTAGCTGGTTTTTTAATATAAAGAATCTTTTGTTTGTTTATCTTTTTTTGTTAATGGTTTTTGCGTAAATGCCGATAACTTACGGGAGGAGTAAACCGATGAACCATAATTTAATGATAGCGGAGTTAAAAGATACTTTAAAAGCTCAGATTGTCCTTGCAGATAAAATTTATCGTTTACAAAGGGCTATGTATGAGGCCGTTATGAGCCGTGATTGGTTGGAAAGTGAAAAGTATTTACAATCTATTGAACAAGAGACGGCGCATTTTACGGCGGCTAATAAAAAAAGGTCTTTTTTTTTTGACGATTCGGTTAGGGGAAACGGTAAAACGGATTTTTTTGAATTGGTACGGCCTTTTCCGGAAAAAGAGAAAGCCGAGCTTGAGAAGCTTTATAACAGCTTAAAGGAAAAACTGTATTTTTCAAAAATAGAAAACGATTCTTTTTCGGCATATATTTCCCATGCAAAGTCTTTGGTGCAGGGTATGGTTGATATTATTTGCGAAGACCGCGGGGGAACGCGCTATACGCATACCGGAAAAAGGGTCAATGTCGATATGACAAGCCTTGTTTTAAACGAGGTATTATAAAAAGGTATAAGTACATTTTAAGGATATAAGTTTAAAAAGGAGTTTAAAGATGTCTACATTTTCATCTATCGAATTGGGAAAACGGAGTTTATTTGCCCACAAACAATCGATTCAGACGGCAGGTCACAATATTTCTAACTCGTCTACCAAAGGGTATACGCGCCAACGGGTAAACCTTGAAGCGTTTGAGCCTCTTTATCGCCCGGATCTTACGCGGGCGGAAACGCCGGGTCAGATAGGGCAGGGCGTTACTATCGGTTCTATCGTGCGTTTACGCGATGAACTTTTAGATCAGCGTATTGTAGGCGAAAGCGATGACTTGGGTTATTGGGAAACACGGAATTCTTACATGATGCTTTTGGAACAGGTGCACAACGAACCTGAAGATATTTCCGTACGGACGCGCCTCGATCAGTTTTGGGAAGCGTGGCAGGAGCTTTCGCTGTATCCTGAATCGGATGCATCGCGGCAGGTTGTCCGCACGAGAAGCGAAACCCTGACCGATGCCATTCACAGCCAGTACCGGAATTTACAAGGAATCCGAGATATGATTGACGGGGATATCGAAGCGACCGTAAAGCAGGTAAACGATTTAACTGCACATATTGCCGCTTTGAACGGCGAAATCGTAAAAGTAAAGGCTATGGGCGATAATCCCAACGATTTGATGGATAAGCGCGACGTTTTAACCGAAAAGCTCAGCTCTTTAATCGATATTTCGGTCGATAAACGCGATGAGGACGAAACCTACGTTATCCACACGGCGGGGCTTGAAATAGTGCAAGGGTCCAAAAACAGAACCTTCGATCTGCGCTCTTCAAAGGAAAACGACCAATACGCCGACGTCATCTGGGCGGATTCGGGTAATACGGCTTATTTCGAATCGGGCAAACTGGCGGCCTTAATCGAGCTGCGCGATGTGGACGTACGCGACGAGATCCGCAAGCTGGATACGATGACGATGAATTTCGTAGATCTTGTAAACGATGTGCACCGCAATGCGATGGCCCCCAACGGTAAAACCGGAATCGACTTTTTTAAAGAGCAGTATTTTATCAATAACACGGTAGGAAATTTCGACAGGGACGGCGACGGCGAATTCGACTCTTCTTATATTTTCAGAATAACGGGTACTAATACCCTCGACCCGCGCGAACAGATCGGGCTTGAAGGTACACTTACCCTTTCTTCAGGCGACGGCGTTGTGGAAGTTCCGTATAATTCGACGGATATGGTAGCCGAGCTCGTGGACAGGATTAACCGTTCGGGTGCGGAGGTTGCCGCCTACCTTGACCATAACAACAAGCTGGTGTTAAAGGGAATGACTTCTTTGAACAAGGAAAATCCCGATTTCGTTATCCGCCATATCGAAGATTCAGGGCGCTTTTTGGCAGGTTATTCGGGTGTGCTTACGGCAAGCGGGGCGGAAGGCGCCTACGACTGGGCACAGGCAAATGCCGTAAATGCTTTAGACGGAGCCCAATATGCCGTTTCTCCGATAGCTCATCCTTCGGCATGGATGGAAATGAACCCGGTTATCAAAACCGATCTTCAAAACATTGCGGCAGGTTATGCAGGAGATGAAGGTACTGCCTATCCTGGCGATAACCGCGCTGCCGTAGCGATTGCTTCTATCAGAAATACGCCGGTTATGGTCGGCGCTTCCCGCACCTTCGATGAGTTTTTTGCCGACACAGTTACGGAAATCGGTTTAAAAGGGGAGCAGGCAGAGCTGGCGCTTAATACGCAGACGGCCATCGTAAAAGAATTGCACGATATGCGCGATTCGGTTTCCGGCGTAAACATCGACGAGGAATTGTCGGATATGATAAAATTTCAGCACGGATACAATGCTTCGGCAAAGTTTATTTCCGTTGTTAACGAAATGCTTGATACCGTTATCAACAGAATGGGTGTTTAAAACAAGCGTGTATAGGAGAAAAAGAATATGATGAAAAGAATAAGTTCTAATATTCAACATACGGACAGCAATTTTTCCATGAGAAATCAGGAAGCGCGGCTTCACAATCTGAATAATCAAATACAATCACAGCGGAAGCTCCAGCAGCTGCGGGATGATCCGCTTGCGGCAGGGCATTCGGTGCGCTATAAATCGTTTTTGACGCGGCTTGAACGCTTTGAAAAAAATACGCAGACTCTGCGTGATCAATATAAAAGTTCGGAAGCCCACATGAATAATTCCCTGCAAATTATGCAGCGCCTGCGCGAGCTTTCGGTGCAAGGGGCGCACGGCACGTATACGCCTGAGGATTTAAAGGATATGGCGGCCGAAGCTGATGAGCTTTTAAAAGAATTGGTGCAAAACGGAAATGCGGTTAACTCCGACGGTGTTAGAGTTTTTGCGGGAACTAAAAGCTTTACCGAACCGTTTGAGGTTGTTATGGGTGATGTGGACGGTGCAGGCTCTGCAGTGATAACGCAGGTACGGTATAACGGTTCGATAGATTCAAAAGAAGTTGAAACCGATGAGCTTTCCTTTATGCGCGCCGATCAAGCCGGTAACAGGGTTTTTTGGGCAGAAAAGCAGGTTCTTCTTTCCGCAACCGATGCACGCAATTATACCGTAAAAGAAGATACGAGCATAGAAGTTGACGGCGTAACCGTTCCTTTAATTGCCGGCGATAATGTGTATGCGGTTATTGCTAAAATAAACGATTCAGGCGCTGCGGTAAAGGCTTCTCTTGATCCAATCACAAGCGGTCTTAATTTGACGACTACCGATTCGCGGCAGTTATGGCTTAAAGACGGAGAAGGCGGTACGGTTTTGTCCGACTTAGGGCTGATAAAACAAGAGCAAAAACCGCCGTATAACCTTGCAAACTCAGTGCGCGTTTCAGGCGGCTCCCTGTTCGATGCCGTCATCGCCATGCGCGACGCCCTCCTTTCAGCCGATCAAGAATCCCTCGGCGGTAAAATTCTCGGCAGTATAGACAGCGGCATTTCCAATTTGACGACCAGAATGGCGGAAACGGGCTCGCAATATGCCAGAGCCGAAACAATCCTTGCAAGGATTGACACGCAAACCTTAAACGTAACGGGAGCGGAATCCAGAGAAGCCGATTTGGATATAACGAAGGCTATAACCGACTTAAAGATGTTTGAGCACACGCATCAAGCCTCGTTAAGTGTTTTGGGAAAACTGTACAAGAATTCGCTTTTAAACTACTTAAATTAAACGGTTAGGACGGAAAAAAGATGGAAATACAAACTAAAAGTTTAGGGCATGTGCAAATTCAAGAAGAACAAATAATCGACCTTGTAGGCGGATTTTACGGCTTTGAAGAATTTCACAAATATGCCTTATTGGATTCGGAACAAGAGCCTTTTATCTGGATACAGTCCTTGGACGACCCGAACCTTGCCTTTATAGGAATAGATCCGTTTTTGTTCCGTCCCGATTATGAGCTGGATATAGACGATGCCCTTTTAAAACCGATACAAGCCGAATCCCCGAAGGATCTTTTAGTTTTTGCGCTTGTAACAATTCCTCCTGCGGGTAAACCCGTAACAGCTAACCTGCAGGGGCCGCTTATCATAAACAAGAAAAACAAAAAAGCCATGCAGGCTGTTATGAGCGACGGTAAATGGAAGACAAAGCACGATATTATTGCCGAATTACATGCTGCGGGGGTAAAATAATGCTGATACTCTCACGGAAAACAAACCAAAAAATACTGGTAGGCGATGATATTGAGCTTACGATTATCGAAATAAGAGGTGATCAGGTAAAGGTCGGGATAAACGCTCCGTCTTCGGTAAAGGTTTTCCGAGAAGAAATTTATCGGGAAATTCAAAACGAAAACGAGGCGGCTTTGGTACGGAGCGGAACTCCCGTATTGCCTGATTTACATTTAAAAACGAAGTAAAAACGCTTTATAAAGGGTAGGGCAGAGTTTTAAGATTTGCCGGTTTGAAAACCGGTAAAAAGGCTTGGGCCGAAAGCGTCTTTTTTTTCCGTATATTCGGCGTTCCGGCTTTACGCTTTGGCGGTATCTTAACTTAAAAAAAGGGTTTAAGGATTACACCTTAAACCCTTTTTTTAAGTTACCGCTTGGGGTTAGTTTTAGGGGCATTAGGCGATGGATGGGGTATCATTTATTTGCTGCCAAATTTCACCGAATCTTCCCGAAACCTTTTTAAATACCTCGATTATTGCAGGATCGAATTGTTTACCTCCTCCCGCTATAATGTATTCGACGGTTTCATCATGCGGAATACCTTCCTTATACGATCGTTTCATTCTAAGGGCATCGTATACATCGGCAATTGTAACAATTCGTGCGGCAAGCGGAATCATTTCGCCTGAAAGGTTATACGGGTAGCCTGTGCCGTCCCAGCGTTCATGGTGGCTCAAGGCTATTTCCTTCGCCATAGCAGAAGGGTAGCTCGATAAAATTAAGGCACCGCTTATCGTGTGCTCCCGCATAATAGTCCATTCCGTCGGAGTGAGTTTTCCTTTTTTTTGCAGAATATAATCGGGCGTGCCGATTTTTCCAATATCGTGTGTGGCAGCTAAAATGGAAATATCATCGATAAAACTCTTGTCTATCTGCGGAAAAATATTTGCTTCAAAAAGCGCTTCCGATAAGGCCTTCGAATAAAAGTTGAGCCTTTCGTTATGAAAGCCCGTATCGTTGTCCTTCAGTTTTGAAGCATTTAAAAATCCCTCTATGATGTTTTTATATTGTTCAATAAAGTCCTGCGTAATATCTTCAAAAACAACCCAATACCCGCTTACGATATTGTTTTCAAACAGCGGAAAGACGTTTATCTTTGTATAAAGTATTTTTTTATATTTGGTTTTATGCATTAAAATTCCGACCCACGAGAAACCGCTTTCGGGAGACTTTAGGTTTTTAAAAAAAGTTTCCAATTCGGTCTTTGTAAGCATGTTTTTAAATACATTGAAAAACGGCTTGTTTTCTATTTCGTAATACCCATCGAACAGTTTATGCAGGGCAGGAGTCGAATGTAGGATAAAAAAATCCTTGTTCAAAAATAAAGACGGTATGCTTGCCGTGGACAATAGTTGTACGGCAGTTTTAAGGATTTTGCTGCTTTTTGCCTTTTTTATTGCTGTATTTAAGGTATCCATGCCGTTTTTGGAACTCGCATCGCCGTGTAACAGGCTGTCATCTTCTTCCAAAAGTTCTTCGGCGCCTGCGCCATCGCATTCTTCCAATTCTTCTACAAGTTCAGGCTCTTCTTTTGTGAGTGCGGCAAAATCAGTATTTGCCGTTTTGGGCCGGTATGATTGTACGTTTTTTTCGTCGGATCCTGCACCGCAGAAACGTTCAAGCGCGCCGGCAGCATTTTTCTTCACCTTTTTCTTTGCAGGTTTCATTTACGCCCCCTTTTCCGCATCGCTTTTTCTTATGTAAACAGGACCGTCGTAATCGTGTACTTTAATAAGGTTTTTACCTGCAAGCGTGCATTTTAGCATAAGTTCCGAAAGCTTTTCATGCTCGGTTTCAAAAAAAGAGATGTCTTTAGGTGCCGGAACACCTTCCATATCGTTTTTAAATTTTTTTGTACCGAACCCGCAGATGACGGTTTTTTTATCCGCCTCCAGAAGGCCGGCGGCTTTTTTAGCACAAATATCCTGTGCCTGGCCGGCAGGACTTCCTTCTTTAAAAAGCTGAACATAGAACCTGTCCCGCTTTGCGTCTATTACGGCGAGGGTTTGTTCTACGGCGCAAGGATAGCCCGTTTCGATTATTTGCAGCGTTGGTATGCAATAAAATTGCGCATTTGTTGCAAGGGTTATAGCTTTTGCTGCGGCATAAGCAATTCTAAGGCCGGTAAAGCTGCCCGGTCCCTGCGGACAGACTATAATATCCGTGTTGTCTATGGTAAAACCGGCTTTTGTTACCGTTTCATCAATAAGCGGAATAAGATGTGCGGAATACTGCCCGCCTTTCGGCTTTAAAATCGAGGTAACGGGATCCTTTTCTCCCTGTGCGGTAACCGCCATTCCTGCGCTTGTATCTATACAAATTATATTCATACTTTTAGCCTTAAACTATTTTTACTATTGTCTTTTCGGTAAGCTTATATATTAAACGATATATTGTCAATGCTTATACTTCTGGAATTATTACTATTTATGGATATTTTTACGCTTATGGTATTTTTCGGTAGTATTTCCCTTATTTTTTCACTCCATTCTATGACACATACTCCATTTCCATACAACATATCTTCAGCCCCTATATTTAAAAAGTCTTCTTCCCCTGCAAGCCGGTAAATATCCATGTGGTATAAAGGCAGCCTTCCTGAATATTCGGAAATGACGGTAAAGGTCGGGCTTGTAATCTCTTCTTGTATTTTAAGCCCCAATGCTATACCCTTCGTAAAATAGGTTTTTCCAGCCGCCAATGTTCCGTCCAAGGCCACAACATCGCCTTTTTTCAACTTTTCGCCCAGTTTTTTTCCTAAAAGAACCGTTTCTTCTTCCGAATGCGTAACGAATTCCATAGGTTTTTAAGGAAGTTTATTGGTATCAATTAAATTACGGACGGCCTTTTTTAAGTCCATTGTGAGTTGTAAAACAGGGTAATCGATTTGATCGAGCATTTTGACGTGAATATCGCAGTCTCCTTCAGGCTTATATTCTACAAAAAATTCGATTTTACCCGTTTTTTCCGTTCCGAGTATAGCGTAGACTGCAGTAGCCGTGTACTTTTGCCGGTAATAAATGTGCGTATCTTCTTTTTCAATGTCTTTTATTTCCGAAACAATCATATCTTCTCCATTTTTTAAGTATAATTGATTATGCCGATTATTCAAGCGACAATAAGCCGCTTCCAAGTTCTTTTACAAGGGGGGCAAGTTCATATTCTGCTATGTCCGATACCTCTATCGTATCCTTTTTTTCAAATGCGGAAAGCACCGCATCAAGAAATTCGGTTATCTTTTTTTGATATTCAGACATCGGTTTATCTCCGAATTTAAGATCCTGCGGTATTTCCGCTAAATCGAACAGTTTTGCGATATTATAAAAGTTTGCCAAATTAACGGAAAAGTTTTCTATTAAAGAAAGAACTTCGCCGTCCTTTCCCGTCTGCATTTTTACCGGAACCGTTTCAAGTGCTTCGGCATCTTCGATCAAATTGCCGGCAAGTTCTTTTAGGTACAGCTTGATGTCGGCGCTTCCTATCGTAAAAAGTTCTATGTCGATTGTATCTTCCGTATCTTTTTGAAAAAGGGTATCAAGCTCCTTTGCAGACAAGGTCTTTCCGTTTACCCTAACTTCGGTTATAGTGCTTTTTTCTTTTCTGCACGCTTCTTCTATTTTTCCAAGCGCCTCGCCGACGGTTTTTTCGTTTTCGAGTTGAAAGTCGAGGCTGTTGCCGTTAAGTGTAATAGTCATCTTCTTCCCTTTATCTATTGTTTTGATTCCTGTTTTGCCTGTTGAAATTTTCTACCGTCTGCGACTGTTTTTGCAAATTTTTTAAAGTTCCTTCCAAATTTCCGTATTTTTGTTTAAGCTGCTTTTCCTTTTCTGCTAATTTTTTGTCATAGGTTGCTATTTTTTTTTGCGAAAAATCCATTTTAGTTTTCAACGTGTCGGTTTTTGCGGAAAATATGCCGCCGCGCTGCGTGTATGGGTTTATTTGTTCATAGATTGATAAGGCAAGTCCTGAATCGGCTAAAAGGTCTCCGTTCGAATCGAAGCCGAAAAACAGTTTTACGGCATCCATTTCGGTTTCTAAGGCATTATCGAGCTTTTTTTCGTCTATTTCCAAATAACCGCGCAGCCGCGACCTGTCTATTCCTGCCGATGAATCCGACTTTGTGGAAATACCGATTTGGCTTAGCAAAAATACGGCTGCATTTTCATTCGGTTTGTAAGGGGCGCTTACAAGCCGACGCAAATTTCCTTTGAGAGTCGTTAACGTCATATCTGCTTGCATAAGCCCCAGCTTGTTTTCAGCGTCTTTTTTTTCTTCTTCGGAAAGATAGGTAAGCTCTTCTATTATTTCCGGCTGTTTTTGCGTTAAAATATTGATTTGTGCGATAAGCCTGTTGTATTTTGCAACAAATTCAATTAAGGAATTTTTGGCCGCTTCTTTATCCGGTTTTACGGTAATGGTTTCCTGTTTTTCGGTTGCATCGTGCGTATGCAAAGTAACTCCTGGAATTAAATCGTCTATATCGTTTTTTTCCCTTTTTACCTGAACGCCTTCAAAATTGATTATTGCGTCTTGTGCGGTAGAAACCGCATTTACCGGAATATAATCGCCTGCCGCCTGCGGGTCGTAAATCCGGATGTTTTCGATAAAGATGCTTTTTTCTTCATTGTTATTGTTTACGGCTAAAGCTTTTACATCCCCATATTCAGAAAGCGGAACGGTTATCGTTTGCGTTTCTTCCGTATCCGCGATGGGGGGGAGGGGAATTAAAATACCCTTCGCCGACTCTAGCGATAAGACGTTCATATCGGATCCCTTTGGCGCCATTGTTTCATGCCCTTGACTGGTGCCGTCCAAACCGTCTTTTGACGGTTCGCTTTGAACGGTAACGCCCTTATAGGAAACGGAGCCTATCTGCTCGTATACGGCAGGGCCTTCGGATGTACCGGTATTTGCTTCCTTTATTTCGGAAGGGTCTTTCAGCGTAACCTGTAATTCCATTATATACCGGCGGCTTGCCTTTACCGTCTCTGAAAATGTTATCTTTTTTGTGGATTCGGGTCTTGTTTCCATCGAAGCGGCCGAAGGTTTTATCGCTGTAGAATCGTTTTTTTTGATTAAGCCCATACTCAAGGCAAAGTCAAAAGCGTCGTCTTTAAATTCAAGCCTATTTTTTTCGCCTGCAATCTTTGAGGCGAATAAAAGGGACTTTGTATTCGGCGTAACTTTAATTTCGCTTATATGTAAAATATCCTTAGCCCGGCTGTTTACAAGGTCTGTAAAGCCCTTATATTTGCCGCCCTTCCAGTTGACGGATATTTCTTTTTCTCCTACTTTAAATGTATATTTGCCTTTGGGCACTTCAAGATTTTTATCTATTGTATTTGAAAGGAATTTGTCTTCTTGGGCTGTTTGAATAACGGAAATTTTAATGGTTTGAGCTTGTGCCGTACGCGAAGGCGTCGCCGTTATTGCCCGTTCGTTGGAGGATTCCGCATTTTTTTCTACAAAAGGATTATTAAAAGAATAAAGGTTACGGGCAGAATCCCGCACTTCAACCGAGAGCTGGTTGACTTGCCTCCATGAGTTATTTTGTAGTTTTAACCGTTCAAGGGATTCGGCTTCTCTATCCCTGGGTATTCGCTCTTTTTTAATTAAGGCTTCAACAAGCTTATCGTATGAGCCGCCGTTTATACTAGGTATGCTTAAATCGGACATTAAAACCCCTTTTCATTATTAAACACCGTAAAAGGGAAAAATTCCGATTAGATTGCCGCATCAAAAAGAAGCCCTGTCATTTCCCTTATCCGAACTTGTAGCCGTTGAATATCTTCGGAAGGTATTTCCCTTATTACCTTTTCGGTATTAACATCGATTACCTTTATGATAACTCGATGCAGGTCCTCATTTACTTGAAACTGTACTTTTCTGTCGAATATATCTCCCAGAATTTGGATTCGTTCCGCCGCCTGCGAAGCTTTTTCGGCAGCCGTAGTCCTTTGTTCAATTTCCGTTTCCGCATAACCGGCTTCCAGTTCGGCGAAGTTTCGAGCATTTTTAAAAACGGGCTGCATTCCTCTCCTTAACCGAGCAGCCATGGTCATACTTACCGTATCTATATTCATAAAAACCTCCATGGTTTAAAACACAATATCCTCCGTGATATTTTCTTAAAAAAACAAAATCCGTATTTGGATAAAAAAAAGGAAGAAGAAGGGCGCATCTTCTTTCTTCCTAAAAATTGTTGATTTCAAAGGCGGCATTGCGTTTACATTGCCAGAGACGACATCCGGTTGTCTCTTGTAACGCCGTTTTCTAAAAAAGTGTCTTCTTTAGCGTCGCCTGAGAAAAAGTCCTCACTGCTGCCAAGAAGGCTATGGTCTCCTCTATTGAAGAAGCCTTATAACCGACTGGGGCTGTACATTGGCCTGTGCCAACATTGCAGTTCCGGATTGGATCAAAATTTGATTCTTTGTGTAATCCACAATTTGCTTAGACATATCGGCATCGCGTATTCTGGATTCGGCTGCCTGCAAATTCTCAGCTGCGTTTGAAACTCCGTCATAGGCAATTTCAAATCTGTTCTGATAAGCGCCGAGGTCTGCTCGCTGCTTGTTGATTTGCTTAAGAGCATTGTCGAGAACTCCGATTGCCATATTTGCTCCGTCTGTTGACGATATGGAAATGGAATCTTCGCCGCCCTGCTGCCCGCCGATAATGCCGAGTGCTGTTGCAGTCATTGTTCCAATATAGATTACTTCCTTTTGATCCATGTTTGCACCGACGTGGAGCTGCATGGGGCCGGTTACGGAATCTTGAGCAAAACGTCCCGTAAGGACATTCATACCGTTAAACTGGGCATGGCTTGCGATTCTGTCTACTTCGTCCACAAGCTGAGAAAGTTCAACTTGGATTTGCATTCTGTCTTCTGCGGAATAGATACCGTTTGAGGCTTGGATAGCCAGTTCACGTAATCTATGTATGACATCCGTTGTTTCGGCCAAATAAGCTTCGGTTGCCTGAATAAAGGAAATACCGTTTTGAATGTTTTGACCGGCTTGATTTAAGCCTCTGATCTGGCTTCTCATCTTTTCGGATACTGCAAGACCGGAAGCATCGTCGCCTGCGCGATTAATTCTTTGCGCGCTGGACAGCTTTTCGATATTTTTCGAAAGCTGAAGTTCGTTAATTCCGCCTTGTCGCTGTGCAAACATTGCACTCATGTTGTGATTAATAATCATATTGACCCTCCCTGAAGTCGATAATACGGCAATCCTTGCCGTTTTTTTTCCCGTATATTCATAAACCGCCTAAAATTTTGCGCCTTTTATGCAGTTTACAAACACGGTATTACTGACAACTTTTTAAGCTGCCAGTAATACCGTGGTACAGGGCTTCAATAAGGGCTTTTTTTTTCAAAGATCATGCCGGCGGGAAAGGGAAAACCCTTACCCGTCTGCATATAGTATACCATTATAATTAAAAAATTACAAGGGTATTTTTAAAAAAAGTTATCGAAGAAGAGATAAAACTAATTGGCTGTTGCTATTAGCCTGAGCAAGCATTGCAATTCCTGTCTGGGACAAGATCTGGTTCCTGGTGTAATCCACCATTGTCTTTGCCATGTCTGCATCTCTGATCCGGGATTCGGCGGCCTGAAGGTTTTCAGCCGCTATGTCGATTCCTACAACGGTCAATTCCATCCTGTTTTGATATGCACCGAGGTCAGCTCTCTGCTTGTTGATTCTCTTCAAGCCTGCGTCGATTGTTCCGATGCTCATATTTGCAGAATCCATTGTTTCGATCGTCATGATATCTTCGGTTCCGACATCTTTGATACCTAAAGAAGCGGCCGTCATCGTACCGATGTAAACGCGCATTCTCTGGTCCATGTTGGCACCGATGTGGAACCACATAGAAGCCGTAACGACGTTTTCGCCGGTTTCTCGTGCAAAGCGGCCGGTGAGCATGTTCATTCCGTTAAATTGTGCGGAACTTGCAATGCGGTCTACTTCGGCAACGAGCTGAGAAACTTCAACTTGGATTTGCATTCTGTCTTCTGCAGAATAGATACCGTTAGAAGCCTGAACCGCCAATTCGCGGATTCTCTGCATAATGTCGGTTGTTTCCTGCAAGAAAGCTTCGGCAACCTGAATAAAGTTGATGCCGTTTGAAGCGTTTGCAGAAGCTTGGTTTAAACCGCGGATTTGGCTTCTCATTTTTTCGGATACGGCAAGACCGGAAGCATCGTCGCCTGCGCGGTTAATTCGATAACCGGAAGAAAGTTTTTCGATGTTTTTTCCGACTGCTACCGTAGTAACTCCCTGTGTTCGCTGTGCGAACATAGCACTCATGTTGTGATTGATAATCATAAGATATTCCTCCCTGGAATAATGATGTTACAAAGCGTCCTTGCTTTGCTGAGGTTATAATAACCTCTTTACTCTTATCGGTTTTTATTTTTTTAAACTTTAGCGAATTTTGCGTTTTTTTCATTTTTTTAAAGATTTTTACCTTTTTATGCCATGTTTTGCCGGTTTAATCTTCAAGTTATTCTTAGGAACCTCTAAAAGTTTCAGTTTTTTAGAGACGCCCTCTTAATTTATCTTGATTATAAGACAGCTTTTTTCTATAATTTGGGTCTATATGAATAATATTTTTAACATAAGAACTTTTTTTACGAAAAAGGCGGCCTGCATTCATCTTTTAATGAAGGATTTTTCCGCTTTGAACCTTTTACAGAGGCGGAGTGCAATGCCTGCATTTGCGCCCGTTTATGCCCTTTGTATCATACAAATAAAGGTCTTTATTACAATTTTGCTGTTTTTTACCGTTTTGCCGGTTTTTGCAGGCGATGGAAAGGGTTTTTCGTTGCCTTACCGCTTGGAAACGGGCGCGGAAAAAAATGCCGTTTCTTCCTATGTTCCTTTAATTGAAGAGATAGTGCGGGAGCTTAATGCCGTGCGTCAGGATCCTGCACGGTATGCAGAAGAGGTGATAAAACCGCGTCTTGCGTATTTTGAAAGAAAAATGTACAAGGCACCCGGATGCGTTCCTCTTTTAACGCAGGAGGGCGCTTCTGCCGTAAAAGAGTGTATAAGGGTATTAAAGGCCGCTTCTCCTGCGGGGAAGGTGGAACTTAATGAGGGGTTAAACCGTGCGGCTCAATGGCTTGCAGATGATCAGGCAAAAACGGGCAGGGCAGGGCATATTGGAAGTGACGGTTCTAATCCGGTAAAGCGGATTGAGCGGTTTGGGACTTGGGGCGGAAGTGTAGGCGAAAACTGTGCATACGGCTTAAAAGAGGCGCGGGAAATTGTAGTTCAGCTTTTAATTGATGACGGGGTTAGAAACAGGGGGCACCGAAAGACCATTTTAAATCCGGCGTTTACAAAGGTCGGTGCCGGATACAGCGAGGCGGGTAAGGCCGCTTACGGTGCGGTTGCCGTAATGGATTTTGCCGCATCTTTTACCGCAAAGTAGCGGCTATCCGGTTTTTTAATGACCTCTGTCCGCACAAAAAAACCGTCCCAAGCCGGATGTTCTTAGGCAAAGGACGGTCAGTTTTACCCTTTAAAGATTGTCTATTGATTTTAGCTTTTCTTCCAGTATTTATCGCTATAACCGCCGTTAGCGGTTTTTTCGCGTAAATACTTGGCAGCTTTTGAAGAATCGGCTAAAGCGGTTGAATTTATGTCTGCATGTTTAGTCTTGTATTTACTATCCTTATACACAATCCAGCCGTTTGTGTTTGCAAAGACTGCACTTGTTAAGCCCTTACATCCTGAAAAAGCCGCCGCGCCTATTTTGGTAAGGCTTTGGGGAATTTGTACACTTGTTAATTTTGAATCTGAAAAAGCATACCCGCCTATCGTAGTAAGGTTTGCAGGTAATTGTACGCTTGTTAATCCCGTACACCCTTTAAAAGCCTCCTCGTCTATTGTAGTAAGGCTTTCGGGGAATTGTACACTTGTTAAGCCCTTACATCCTGAAAAAGCCCCCCCGCCTATTGTAGTAAGGCTTGCAGGCAACTGTACACTTGTTAAACTTGTACACTCTCTAAAAGCCCACCAGCCTATTGTAGTAAAGCTTGTACAGCCGGATAGGTCTAAACTTGTTAAGTTCTTACAGCCTTCAAAAGCCGAGCTGTCTATTTTGGTAAGGCTTTTGGGAAATTGTACACTTGTTAAGTCCTTACAGCCGTAAAAAACCGAGCCGCCTATGGTAGTAAGGCTTTTGGGAAATTGCACACTTGTTAAGCCCTTACAGCCGTAAAAAGCAAAATCGCCTATGGTAGTAAGGCTTGCAGGCAACTGTACACTTGTTAAATTCGTACACTCTCTAAAAGCCGAGCCGCCTATTCCGGTAATAACTTCCTTCTCTATTTTGGCGGGTATTACCAGGGCTTTAGGTAGTTCATCTTCTTTACAAGTGTATCCTGTTATTATTCCCTTTCCATTCGTTTTAAAAATAGAGGATACATTAGGCCCCGCCGATTTACTTGAAACTGCCTTTTGCGGGCAGGCGGTAAAAAGCATGACCAGTGCCAAAATTGCGGCTGTAATGAACACCGCGGCTCCCTTTTTGGTTAAGGCTGATGCCTTGTGTCTTCCAAGTTTAAACTTTGTCATGTGAACATCCTATGGTTTATTTAGTTTAAAGGGGTTACACTCTTACCCCCCCCAATTAGGGGGAGAAAACACCCCGTTCTGTTTTTTTGGATTGAATTGTCTCAATCCAAGACTGTCTTTTTAATTGGTAATTATCTGGAAATCAATTACCATTTATTCATCTATCCAGCTTTTTTAGTTGCTTTTTAAATGTTTCCGTCAAGACGACTTTCATAGACCCAGCTCGTGCCGCATTTCTGCAATGGTATACGTTTTTTCCCCGCTTTTTTCAAAGTCATTCCATGCTTTTTCGGCACGCAGAGCATCTTCGGCATCTTCCTGCAATTCGGCAAGATAGCGGCTTAGGGCATTTTCCAAGACGGTATCTTTAGCCGCTCCGGTAATTT
>CAUUSH010000023.1:0-33904 GCA_963547785.1 uncultured Treponema sp.
TCGTGTGTGCCAGAGATGGTACCGAGGGTTCGAATCCCTCTCTCTCCGTCCCGGGAGCTATGCAAAAGAGGTTTTTCGAACCCCGTCAGGTCCGGAAGGAAGCAGCGGCAGATTAATTCTTTTTGTGCCGTAGTATTCCCGGGTTTTTTTGTAAGGCGGAATGAAAGAGCTAAAAGCCGTTCCCTTGCGGCAGATTTTAAAAACGCCTATAATGCACCGCTATGGACTATACACAATCTGATGAAAGAAGTCTTCAAACGGCTTCGATTAAGAAAACGAATTTCTTGCCGGTAATTTCCGGACTCTTTGTAGGCATCTTGGTCTTATCGAATATCTTAGCTGCAAAAATAATACGCATAGGGCCTCTTGTTTTTGACGGCGGCACCTTTCTTTTTCCGCTTTCGTATATTTTCGGAGATATTTTAGGCGAGGTATACGGTTACAGGGCTTCGCGCAAGGTAATTTGGACCGGCTTTTTAATGCTGGCGCTGACTTCCGCAAATATCTGGCTTGTCAGTGTTCTCCCCTCGGCAGAAGAATGGAATTTGCAAAGGGAATTCGACGCCGTTTTATTGCAGGTTCCGCGGATAACCGCAGGCGGTCTTTTCGGTTATTTTGCAGGCGAATATTCGAATTCCGTTTTGATTTCGAAATTAAAGGTCGTTACTGCAGGCCGGCACCTATGGCTTAGAACGATAACATCGACGCTTGTCGGCGAATTTTTAGACAGTCTTATCTTTGTTACCGTGGCTTTTGCAGGCCTCTATGACACGGCTATTATTATCGAAATGATTTTTTCAAATTATATTTTTAAAACCGCAATTGAAGTGCTGTTTACACCGATTACATATAAAATTATCGGTTTTATAAAAGAGAAGGACGGCTGCGACGTTTACGATTATAATGTGAATTATAATCCGTTACCGGTAAGCGGGTAACCGTCTTCCGTTATGTGCAGGAAGGCGGCCTGGCTTTTTTTACAGGCTGTACCGGCCAGCCTTTCGGTTAACGCACATAAAAAAGAGGCGGACAGTGTGCCGCTCTTGCTTTTTTTAGGCCTTTCCGATATATTTTAAACACCTTGCAAATGCAGCGCATGGTGATAATAATGAAAAAAATAACATTTTCTACGGAGCTTGCATATATAGCGGGCACAGTTTCTTTGGCTTGCGGAACCGCTTTTATGGAAAAAGCAAAGCTCGGGCTTTCGATGGTGGTAGCACCGAGCTATCTTATTTATGTAAAACTGTCCGAAGTGCTTCCATTTTTTACCTTCGGTATGGCCGAATACCTCTTTCAGGCTCTTATCATTTTAACAGTTGCAGCCGTTTTAAAAAGATTTAAGACATGCTACCTGTTTTCGTTTTTTACTGCAGTATTTTACGGCCTTATTTTAGACTTCGGAATGGTGTTATTAAAAGCGTTCCCCGTATCTTCTTTAACAGGCAGGCTTTTGTATTTCGGTACCGGTATGCTGCTTTGCTCCTTAGGCATTGCCTTTATTTTTAGAACATATATTACTCCAGCCGCCTATGAAATCTTTGTAAAAGAGATTTCCGCTAAAACAAAAATCAGCCTTTATCAATTCAAAATAATATACGATTATTCGAGCTGCCTTTTTTCGATTATTCTTTCTTTTGCTCTTTTCGGCCGGTTTCGATTTATCGGCATCAATATCGGTACAATCGTTTTTGCTTTTGTAAACGGCCTTTTAATTTTGAATTTTAAAAACCTGTTCGATAAAGTTTTTGATTTTAAAGACTGTTTTAATCTAAAACGTTTTTTTGAATAAGCTATAACAAAAACGCAAATACCGCTGTATGGAACTACCGGAGAATATGAACGAACTGTCGGAAACACAAAAGAAAATATTGGAAATAGGTAAACGGGAGTTTTTGGAAAAAGGCTTTAAGAGTGCATCACTACGCGGCATTGTAAAAGAAGCGGGCTTTACGCAGGGTGCTTTTTACGGCTATTACCCGGATAAAGAAGCGTTGTTTACAGCGCTGGTATCTGAGGCGGCAGACGGTTTGATTGAACGGTTTAAGAGTGCGCAAAGGGCGCATTTCGACTTAATCAAAAAAGGAAAAACCGAACTCAGCCGCAAGCTGTCAACAGAATACCTTCAGCTTTTTATCGGCTACATTTATGATCATTTTGATGCTTTTAAGCTGGTTATATGCCGGTCGGCGGGTACAAGGTACGAGCACTACATTGACGATTTAGTGGAACTTGAAGTGTCGATAACCGAAAAGTATTATCGTCTTTTGCGGACCAAGGGAAAGCTTGAAGGAAGGGTAAGCCGAGAATTGCATCGGATGATTACGAGTGCATATTTTACCGCTGTGTTTGAAACGGTCGCACACGATATGCCGCAGAAAAAAGCATTCGATTATACCAAAGAACTGGCAGTGTTTTTTAACTGCGGCTGGGACGGAATACTGAAGCTGACGTAGAAGGCTTATTTTAGACAATGCAACAATGCGGATCACAGTGTCTAAAAACGCTGCCAGAGTTTACCTTTCGGGAAACGCCGCTAGATTGTAGGTGCTTTTTAAGGCTTGGGCCATTACAAAAGCTCGGCAATTCGGCAGCTAAAATAGAGCGGCTGAAAAAAGCCGGCGGTTTAAGATAAAATCAACAAGCCCGGAGCAGAGCGTCAAGTGCCGGTTTGTAAATTGCCGATGGCGTTCATCTATTATCTTTACTCAATTTTATACTGCAGCAGCAAAATTCTTAAATCTTCTTTGTTTGCTACACCGAAAAGACGGCATGCCGCTGCCATATCTTTTTTTACAACCGAAGTGCTTACATGATATTCGATAGCGAGCTCTTCGTATGTTTTTCCGCCGTTGACTGTGCCTTGAATAAAAAACTTTTGCCGATCCGAAATGCCGAAGTCCGACAAGCATAAGGCGGAACCCTTAACAGGGAGCATAATTTCAGTAGCAACAACTTCTGCAACAGGCAAAAGAAAGGACAGCTTTGATTCCAGTTTTTTATAAAGACAGACTAAAAGCCCGAAGTAAAAAAGAGTAAGTGCAATTTCGAAGACCGCCATGTTTATATTAAACGAAAAATAAAGACCTACCGTAATGAATGCCCAGTACAAACACAGTACTGCAATCTTTTCTTTATAACGGGTTTTAAAATCTCCGTTTACAAAAATCATAACGCAGCCTGCGGTAAAAAGAAGAGTACCGATACCGACAAAACCCATATGAGCGGTAACCCCGCCTTCAATAAAAAACAATAGATACGAAATCATTTTACAGTCCGGTTTTATAAACAAAAAGACACACAAACCGGCGGCAATCGCATTAACGGCAACATCAATCCACCGTAAAACCAAAATAAACCCTGCAAAAGGAATTTGAGTTGTAATATTAAGCATAATTGCAACACATAACGCAAAAAAAGCGGATGCATACATAATACGGTTTACGGTAAAAAATTCTCTCATAACAGACTTAGTATAAAAAAATACGGTATAAAATGCAAGTAGACGTAATATTAATAGGTGATATGTTTCAGCACTATACGAGATAGCCTTGTGGAAATTCGGTCTTTTTTAGGTGTATTTTTATGAGCTAAAAGGCCTTTATTACAGTTAAGAGCTCTAATGTTTTTAAAGTAAATTTGACTCAGTATGTCCATTCATAAACCAGACAGCCTTGCCCCCTTCCATAAAAAGAAAGCTCCGTTTTCCGCATATAGCGTTCATCGGAGCCTGCTTGTAATTTAAAGTCAATAATACAGGTTTTTACAAAGCGGCTTTCTTTGCCTTAAAAGCCTTGATTAATTCGGGTACGACCTCGTTTAAATCACCGACAATTCCGTAGTCCGCCATATCGAAGATAGAGGCATCCTTGTCCTTATTAACAGCGACGATCTTATCCGAAGCACCGATACCGGCCAAATGCTGTATGGCTCCTGAAATGCCTATTGCAAAATACAGTTTAGGCGCGACCGTTTTACCGGATTGGCCGACCTGATGAGCCTGCGCCATCCAGCCGGCATCAACAACGGCACGGCTGCAGCCGACACTGGCTCCTAAAACCGAAGCGAGCTCTTCGATAAGCGCAAAATTTTCCTTCGAGCCGACTCCGCGCCCGCCTGAAACGATTATTTCCGCTTCATCAAGGCTGACGCCGCCTGTAATTTCTTCGACGTGTTCGGCTATAGCAGTCCTTATTTTATCGCTCGATACGTGTATGTCTTCTTTTACGATTTTTCCCGTACGGTTTCCATCATAGGGCAACTTTTTAAATACACCCGGCCGAACAGTGCCCATCTGGGGCCTGTGATCAGGACAGAGGATATTTGCCATCAGGTTACCGCCGAAGGTAGGACGAGTCCAAATAACGGTTCCCGTTTCCGAATCGATGGAAATATCGGTACAGTCAGCCGTAAGTCCCGTTTGTAGGCGGCATGCAATCCTCGGGCCCATATCGCGGCCGTTGTGTGTTGCGCCTATCATCAGGGTCTCGGGCTTATGCTTTTTTATCAATTCCGTCATGGCGTGGGTATACGCATCCGTAGAATAAGCATCATATTCTTCGCCTTCGATTATTATCGCCGAATCCGCTCCGTAGCATATAGCATCTTTGGCAGCCTGTTCGACATCTTTGCCCACAGCCACAGCTATCAGCTCGCATTTTTTTTCGTCTGCAAGCTTGCGCGCAATGCTCAGCAATTCGTAACCGACGTTTTTTACCTTACCGTGCTCGGATTCGATAAAAACCCAAATATTCTTGTAATCTTTCAGATCTTCCATATTTAATTCTCCCGTTTACACAACTTTTGCTTCGTAAAGCAGATCGACCAATTTTCCTGCAGCCTTATCGGGATCAAGCCCATCAAGCCGTATACCGTCCTTTTTGTTGCTTGCGGTATAGGTTTTTTTGACCTTTGTAGGAGACCCTTTTAAGCCGCATCGGGAAAAATCCAAGGCGGATAAATCTTCTTCGGACAAAATCTTGATTTCTTTTTTCTTCGCATCCAATTTGCTTTTCATCGTAGGAAACCGCGGTTCATACGGCAGTTTTACCACAGTTACCAGCGCAGGAAGCTGCACATCGATCAAATCGTATCCGTTTTCACCTTCCCGCTTTACCTGTATCTTTCCATCTTTTTCGAAAATATCGAGGGCATAGGTAACCTGCGGAAGATCCAAACATTCGGCAACCTGCGGACCGACCTGTGCAGTATCTCCGTCTATGGCCTGCTTACCGCACAAAATAAGATCGAATTTCAAGTTTTCCTTTTGTTCGATCATTTTGATAGCCTCGGATATGATGTATCCCGTCGCAAGCGTATCGGAACCGCCGAAACCCTTGCCCGAAATCAGATACCCGTCCGTCGCTCCCACCGAAAGGCAGGTTCTAACAGCTTCTTCGGCCTGTTTGGGGCCCATGCACAGAACAATTACCTTGCCGCCGAGTTTTTCGACCAACTTGACACCCACTTCTTGAGCGTAGGTATCAAAGGGATTGACGATACTCGGAACCCCCGCACGGATCAAATTGTGTGTTACCGGATCGATCTTGATTTCAGTCGTATCCGGTACTTGTTTTATACAAACACAAATATTCATTAAACCTCTCCTACTATCACCCGCTTGCGGTATACCTGCCTTAAATTTCAAAACGATGGGCAGAAATATACAAAAGATACTTCCGCCCATCGTCAATTTGAAATTTACTCGGCAATGCAAACCTTGCCCGGGTTTAAAATCATCTTGGGATCAAAAACTTTTTTAATGCCGCGCATCAGCTCGATGTTTGTCTTGCCGACCGAGTTGGCAAGATATTTTACCTTGCCGGAGCCTATACCGTGCTCGCCGGAAACCAAGCCCTTCAATCTAATTGCTTCTTTATAGATTATGTCAAAGAACTTGTCGACCCGTTTTTTAAACTCTTCTTCTTCCAAGTCGTTCGAACACTGATAAATGTGCAAATTGCCATCGCCTGCATGTCCGAACGACTTGATCGTCAGACCGCAGTCTTTTCCAGTCTTATTTACAAAGTCCAAATAGTCGGCTATTTTGGTAACCGGTAATACCACATCGCATTCGTCCAACAGCTTCGTTTCTTTCATAATGGCTTCAAGGAACGAAGAGCGGGCCTGCCACACGTCTTTCAATTTGGCAGGCGTATCCGCAACCATTACATCGAGAGCCCCCGCTTCCAAAACCAGCTCGGCAGCCTTTTCAGTCATTCCTTCCAGCTCATCGGCACTTGATGCATCAAAGGTAAGCAGTAGATAAGCCCCTATTTCCTGTCCGTTTAAGCTTTTTGGGAAAACTTCTTTTCCGACATATCTTTCGGAAGCAAGTATAATTTCGCGTTCCATAAATTCGATGGCTTGAGGATTTAAGTGCGCCATTTTAAATTTAGGAACGGTTGTAAGAGCCGTCCTTAAATCTGCAAATGGCACCATAAGGGAAACAACTTCTTTCGGTTTGGGAATTATTTTCAATGTCAATTCCGTAATGATGCCTAGCGTCCCCTCCGAACCTATCATTAGGTTTAAAAGCGAATAGCCGGATGACGTTTTTGAAACCGTAGCACCAAGCCGTATAATCTCACCAGTGGGAAGCACAACGGTCATTGCCCTAACGTAGTCGCGGGTTGTTCCATATTTTACAGCCCTCATACCGCCAGCATTCGTGGCGACGTTCGCACCGACGCAGGCAAATTTTTCACCGGGATCCGGCGGATACAGCATCCCCCTGCTCAAACAATCTTCTGCAAGATCGTTCAGCAATACGCCGGCTTCCACATCGACTACGAAATTCTCAAGATCATAGGCTATAATCTTATTCATTTTCGTAAGATCGATTAAAACTCCGCCGTAAAGGGGCACCGCACCGCCTACCAGGCCCGTACCCGCCCCCCTCGGAGTAACGGGTATGTTATTTTCATAGCATATCTTCATAACGGCGGAAACTTCTTCCGTCGAAACCGGCTGAACCGCCAAATCCGGCATTCTAGTACCGTAAATCGGCATTTCATCTTTGGCATAATCGGGGCTGATATCCGCACCGGTAAATACCCTTCCACAGTTCTTCTTGATTTGCCCGATAATCTCATCATTCAGTTTGTTATACATACACCACTCCTGCAATAACAGTTTGCTAAACTCAAGAAACGCCGATTACGGCAAAAGCGCAGTTAACCGGCGTTTTCTTTTATTTTCCATAAAGTCCGTCATTCGTGTATCGAGTATAAACCTTATGGAAAATACAGCATTTAAAGGCGATACCGATTAATCCGTTTTCGGGCCGACCGGCATCACCTTAAAAAACAATTACACTTAGGCCGCAATATTCATCAAAACGCCTGCAAGACAAACAAGCCCTGCAACAACCGAATATAATACAAAGTACTTGAATACCGCCGTTAAGATCTTGCTTTCGGAACCGACGGCATTAGCGGCACCCGCGCCTATGGCAAGTCCCTGCGGGCAAACCATTTTGCCGATACCGGCGCCCATAACGTTTGCCGCCGTAATCCAATATTGGTTCAGCATCAGCGTTTCGGCCGTAGCCCTCTGCAGACCGCCGAATAAGACGCAGGTCGAAGTTCCCGAGCCCGTTACAAAGGCACCCAAAACGCCTATGATAGGAGAAACAAAGGGATAGACCGGACCTGTCGTTGCAAGCAAATTCGCTATATCTTTAATCATACCGCTATACGTCATAATCTTGGCGACGGCCATAACGGCACAGATGGTAAATATGGTCGTCCAGTATTTTTTCAGCGTGGCACCGAATACGCCGAAAATCTCTGCAAGATTGGCTTTTTGAATAAGGCCGCCGCAGATTGCAGCTATGATTATGATAACACCCGGCGTATTTACCCAGCTAAAGCCAAGCGGTTTGCCGCCTTCACCGGTGTAGATCAAAAACGAACTTTTAATGTCTTTTATTGCATTATGCACAGCCGGAAATACCTTGGAAGTTACGGTAAGTAAAATGAAGATTAAGATGAACGGAGCCCAGGCTTTAAGGCCGTCTCCAAAACCGATATTCGATTTTTCTTTATCGGCGAGCTCAATTGCATACTCTTTATTATCATCTTTTTTAAAGATTTTTACCGCGATTATCATACAAAGCGTTGTACAAATCGAACCGATAATATCCGGAAGTTCAGGGCCTAAAAAATACCCCACCGCAAACCACGGAATAATAAAGGAAAGCGAGGCTATAAGCGTTATAGCAAAAACGCCTTTTAACGCCTTTATTCCCTTACCGGAAATAATAACCATTAAAAACGGTGATAAGAATGTAAGAAGCGCCTGTATCAGTACTACGTTTGCAGAAAGCCTTCCGATGTCAGTCAGCCCGCTTGCACTTAGCAAAGTAGTAGTCGGAACACCGACCGAACCGAAGGCTGTCGGCGTACTGTTTACTACAAGACAGGCCGTTACCGCCGCTATCGGATCAAGGCCGATACCGACCAGCATCGAAGCGGGAATTGCCACAGCCGTACCGAAACCGGCCATACCTTCCATGAAGTTTCCGAACCCCCAACCGATAATGAGCATAAGAATACGCTTATCGTCGGAAATGCCGCCGAGCATTTTTTTGATCGAATCCATGGCACCGGTTTTGAGCGTCAGGTTATACGTGAACAAAGCCGCTATAATAACCAGACAGATGGGCCACAAGGCATTCAAAACGCCCTCCAAGGCAGCAGTTGAAGTGTTTACAGGACTCAGCTTCCAAAACGACAAAGCCAATACAACAGTAATGGCCAAGGCGATACCGCATGCTTTCCAGCTCGACATCTTGAGTTTACTCAATGCAATGATGAGCCAGATAATCGGCAGCATGGCAAGTAAAAACTTTAAAAACAACACAAAAAACCTCCTTAAATACGGCAAAATCCGAAAAATAATTTTCAAGAAGTTCCGCATTTATAACATCATAATACTCTTTAGCGGATTTTGTCAAGGCTTTTTTTTAAAAACCATAAATTTTACGAGTATGAAGGCGTTGCGTGTTTTTTAAGAGCTAAAGCGGTTTATTGCAAGATTATAAAGCCATACAAAAAAACCTTACCATTTTAGGTAAGGTTTCTTTTACATCACATATAAGCGCTATGCCTTTTTTCTGTCCTGTGCTATGTAGCTGCCTTCAAAGCCTTTTATAGCGCGCACCTTTTTAAGCCAGTATTCGGCTTCGGTCTTATTTTTAAAAGGCCCTACCCTGACTCGGTGCGTTAAACCGACCGAAGTTTCCTTCGTAAAAATTTCTACATTCATGTGTTTTTCGGCAAGGGTATCGCGTGCGTTTTCCGCATTCAGTCTGCTCGAAAGCGAGGCCGTTTGTACCCAGTATATGGTTTCGAGCGTTTTTTGGGCAGAGCTTGCATTCGGTTTGGAAGGTTTTACGGCCGCGGCGGTTTTTTCTTCCCTTTTAGGCTTAGACGTATTTTTTTCAAGCGTACCCTTTCTTCCCGAAACGCCGGTTTGAGGTTTTTTTTCGGACTTGCTTTTTTCTTCCCTTTGTTTTTGCTCACCGGCGCCTATATCTTTAGCCAGATTTTCAGGCAAGGTACCCGTTTCTTCTTCGGTTTTATTGGGGGTGATAAGGTCGCCTATATCAATGGAACCGTCTCCGTTTTGCCCTGCAGAAGGAGCTGAATCTCCGTTTACAACGTTCACGTTATTTACAACATTAACTGAAGAAGGCGTTTCGGATTCAAGAGGCGGTATGGAAGCGGGATCGCGGCTCCATTTTACAGGATCGATGTCGGGGTCTTGTTCTCCCCTTTGAATTACGCCGACGTCCGTGCTTTCAGGTGCAGTGCTGGTGCTTTTATTCCGAAAGGGTGCAGACATATAAAGGGCTATTCCGAAGATAATTAAAACAAAGGCGGACATAGATACTACAACCCATAAAATCTTTTTCTGTTCCATAAAATAACCTCAAAAACCTCTTTTTTTAAGTTCCTGCAAAAGTCTGTTTTCCAATTTTCCGATACTTCCGCTATTCTTTACTACCACTATATCGGCATTCGGAAAAAAGTATTGAGAAAAGAAATCGTTTTGTTTTGAAAAACGGGCGAGGACTTGTTTTAAGGGAATTCGGTCCCGTTTGAGCGCCCGCACGATCCTCACGATTGTGCAGGCCTTTATGTACAGAAAAAATGAGCATTTTTTTACAAGTTCCGTTTTGTGAAGGGTCGGCGCATTTAAGACGATCGGCTGCGAGGGGTTTAAGGCCGCGTTTTGCCGTATTTCGGCCTCTATCTGTGCCGTGATCTTGGGCAGGATAAAATCTTCGTGGCGCTTGAGCAAGGCTTCCTCCGAGAACACTAAGAGGGCAAAGTTTTGCCGGTCAATGATGGAAGATGAGGCCGCATTGCGGTTTGTTATGTCGATGTGCCGTGCCGCTGCCTCGTCCTTGAACAGCGCAAAAAGCTCGTGTTCGTGTTTGGAAAATACGGTTTTGGAAACTGCGTCCGCATCAATACAAAAAAACCCGTGCTTTTCGAGGATTGCCGCTGCCGCATTTTTGCCCGCACAGGATTGCCCTGCAAGGCCGATTAAAACGGGGTTTGTCATTTAATGAAAGTCCCCCCAGCGCAGGCCCGATTCGATACTGACGCGGAGCGGCACTGCCAATTTTATGACGTTTTCCATTTTTTCTTTTACGGCAGCCTTGACCCGTCCGGTTTCCTCTTTCGGGCATTCAAAAATAAGCTCGTCGTGCACCTGCAAAAGAAGCCGTGCGGAAAGTTTTTGTGTGCGCAGCTCGCGATCCGTTTCGATCATAGCCTTTTTTACGATGTCGGCGGCGGATCCTTGAATCGGGGTGTTTACGGCAATCCGTTCTGCGGCGGCCTTTTCGACCTTGCTTTTGCTGTTAATCGTCGGCACAAGGCGGCGGCGCCCCATAATGGTTTGTACATAGCCCGTTTTTTCCGCTGTACGGCATACCTCGTCCATAAAGCCGGTAACGCCTGCATAGGTTGCAAAATAGGTTTTGATAAAATCCGCCGCCTGTCCGCGCGGAATGCGCAGCTGATTTGCCAGCCTAAACGAGCTCATTCCGTACATAACGCCGAAATTGATGGTCTTTGCGATCCGCCGCATATCCTGTGTAACCGCGCTCATCTCGATACCGAAAATAAGGCTTGCCGTTTTTGCGTGTACGTCGATTCCGTTGTTAAAGGCTTCGGTCAAGTTTTTATCGCCTGAAAGATGGGCCAGAATAACCAGCTCGATTTGGGCATAATCGGCGGAAATAAGCTCGTTTCCTTTTTCGGCTTGAAAGGCGGCGCGGATTTTTCTGCCTTCATCCCCTCGGATCGGAATGTTTTGCAGGTTCGGGTCCCTGCTGGAAAGCCGCCCCGTGGCTGTTCCCGTTTGGATAAAGCTCGTGTGAATCCTGCCATGCGGGTCGGCAAGCTCTGCCAGCGAGTCGGTATAGGTCGATTTTAGTTTGGTCAGGGCGCGGTAATCGAGGATTTTTGCAGGCACGGGGTCCATCGCGGCAAGTTCTTCCAAGACCGAGGTGTCGGTGGAATAGCCTGTCTTCGTTTTTTTGCCTGTGGGCAGCTTTCGTTCGGTAAACAGAACTTCTTGGAGCTGTTTGGGCGAGGCGATATTGAATTCGTGCCCCACAAGGCCGTATATTTCTTTTTCATACTCGGCAATGTGTACGCCAAGCTCTTTCGAGTACGTGATTAGCTCTTCTTTTTTAAGATAAATGCCGGCAATTTCCATATCGGCGAGGAGGAAGGTAACGGGCATTTCGAGCGTGTAAAAGAGGGATTCCAAACCGCCCGTTTTTAAAAGGGGCGCGAATTTTTCGTAAAAGCGCAAGGTAATGTCCGCGTCCTCGGCCGCGTAAAACGAGGCTGTTTCCAGCGGTACGGAAGAAAACACCTCGCCTTTTTTTACGATGTCAGCGTATTTGAGCGTTTTTACACCCAAAACGCTTTCGGCCAGGGAGTCCATTCCGTACGAGGAGCGGCCCGGATCTAAGAGCCACGCAGCAATCATCGTATCGAAGAGCGTGCATTTGAATGTACCGCACAGCCCCGTACACTTTGCAACCTCGATGTCGAATTTGCCGTTGTGCATAATGATAACGGTTTTCGAGCCGAACAGTTTTGACAGGGCCTTTTGCGCGTCTTCAAAGCAAAGGAGGGCGGGCGGCTCCTCGCCCAGTTCGGGTGCGGGCGCCTTGAGCGGAAAGTAATAGCCTTCGCCGCATGTAAAAGAAAGTGAAAAGCCGCACAATTCGGCCGTCATCGGGTTAAGCCCCGTCGTTTCGCAGTCGTAGGCGGCCGCACCCGAGGCAATGGCCTTGTCTATAAGCGAAAAAAGTTCGTTTTTGTCTGCTACACATTTGTACGTGCCCGAATTTTGCGGAAGGTCGGCCGCAGCAAATGCCGTAAGGACGTCCTGTAAGGGGGCGTTTTGTGCCGGCCCGTCCGCTTGCCCGTCAGCCGAAGCGGCAGACCCGTCTGCCGGCGATCCTGCTGTTTTTTTAAGTCCGTTTTTCTCTTCTGCCGATCCGGCCTTTCCCGCATACAGCCGTGCGATATTCGGCAGTTCTTCGCGCAAAAAAAGGGCTGCGGCCGCCGCCTGATCAAGGTGTTCCGAAGAATAGGCGGCAAGGTCCTTTTCGATCGGTACATCGCTTCGCAGTTTTATAAGCTCTTTTGATAAGAAGGCGGCTTCCTTCCCTTCTTCTATTTTTGTTTTCAGTGCACCCTTTAAACCGTCCGTATGCTCGAAAACGCCGTCCAGCGACCCGTATTTTTCCAAAAGGCTTACGGCAGTTTTAGGGCCGATCCCCTTGACGCCCGGCACGTTATCGGATGTGTCGCCTATGAGCGAAAGATAGTCGAGCATTAGTTCAGGCGGAATGCCCCAGTGCGATTCGGCTTCTGCACGGCCGAATTCTTCCCATGCCTTAACCTTGCCGGGTTTGAGCATCGTCGTTTTTCCGTCTATCAGCTGGGCTAAATCCTTATCGCCGGAGATAATCACGCAGCCCCTGTCTTCGAGCCTTGCCCGTGCCGAAACGGACGCGATAATGTCGTCAGCCTCGAACCCGTCTTGTCTTATCATCGGCAGTTTCATCGCGGCAAGTATTTCTTCTATTTTGTCGATTTGGGTGTACAGGTCGTCGGGCGTTTTGTTGCGGGTTGCCTTGTATTCGGGATACATTTTATGCCGAAAGGTCGGCGTTTTGGAGTCGAGGGCAACGGCGAACAGCTTCGGTTTGTATTCGTTTAAAATGATGTGCAGACTTTTAAAAAAACCGAACAGGGCCGAAACGTTTTCGCCCCTGCTGTTCGTAAGCGGTTTTGAAATAAAGGCAAAGTATGAACGGTAGATAAGCCCGTAAGCGTCCAAAACAAAAATCGTATCTTTTTCCACGCGGATCCCCCGAGCGGCCGATTATACTATACGGACAAAGAAAAATCAAGTTTATATATTAAACCTGTTCGGAAACTTCAGTTTCTGAACAGGTTACCTTAAAATGCGATGTTCTAAATCGCACCTTAAAATGCAACAGTTGAACAAAGTGTGAACTTTGGAAACTGCTGCATTTATGCGCGGAACGCGCATACGTTAATAAGCGATGTTTGCGAAGCAAACTCGCCGTGTTTTTAAGCGGGTACCATTTGTACCGCTTAAAATAAACCTGCTATTTGCACGATTTAGAACTCGTAGACCTGTTCGATAACGGAGTTATCGAACAGGTCTATTGACGGGTAAAAACCGTACTAGCCGTCTAACAGCTGCAGCCGGTTCTGCTATAAAAAAGCGTAATTTTTTTACGGTTTTATGTTGCATTTTACGGTTTTAATTATTATGATATAAGGGTGCATCGTTTAAAAAAAGCACATAAAAAATATATAAAAAACATATATGGAGGAAATCGATGAAAAAATCGATACAGATGATGGGAGCTGCCGTTTTGGTTTTGATGATGGCGGCAGGCTGTAAAAATAGCGCTTCGAATAATGGAGGTATTGCGGGGAACCCCGAACCGCCCGCGACCCCTCCTGCCGACAAGACTTACGAGGTTCAGGGTGTAAGCTTTTTAATGAAAGGCATAGCGAAGGTACGGGGCGGCAGTTTGGGAGACGGGTCGGCTTCGAATCCCGTTCATCCGGTCAACCTGACAGAGTACCTGATAGGCGAAACAGAGGTTACCCAAGAGCTGTGGGAGAAGGTAATGGGAGATAAACCGAGCCATTATCAAGGAACCGATTCGGATAAAAAGGTTGCTGACGGCGAAACGCAGGAAAAACGCCCCGTAGAGAAGGTGTCATGGTATCGGTGCGCTGCTTTTTGCAACGAGTTGACGAAAAAGGCTGGATTAGGCGAAGAACAATGCGTGTATTACAGTGATAGTGAGAAAACTCGCCCATACACAAATGCGAATGCTACGAATGCTAGCGAGCAAGAATTTCTGTATCGCGATCTTAGCAAAAAGGGGTTTCGACTGCCGACGGAGGCTGAATGGGAATGGGCTGCAAAGGGCGGTAAGAATCATAAATGGGCAGGTACGGATAAGACGGATAATCTTGATGCGTATGCATGGTATGCCGCAAATGCCGATAGCAGAACGCACGAAGTAAAGAAAAATGACCCGAATGGCTACGGTCTGTATGATATGACAGGGAACGTGAAAGAATGGTGTATAGACGGATGGAAAGCCCCTATCCCGACAGATAACCCGAATGATCCGTTGGAGATACCCGGCGCTGACCGCATGTTCCGCGGCGGCAATCTTACTAAAACACCTGATGTGTGCGCTAATGCCGATAGAAGCGGACATTATTGGCCGCAAACGACAAGCGCGTATACCGGCCTCCGCGTAGTGCGCCGGCCGTAGTTTACCGGAAGCGCAATGAGCGCTGCAAACCTTCTCGAAAGGCGGCCGCCTTATCATAAACGCCCTACCCTGCCTGAAATACCGAAAGGAGTTCGGCGCAAGACGCTATTCGAACTGCGGCTTAAAGGCTTCCACAAACTGAGGAATCAGCTCTTCGATTGTACCCTTAATGTAAAGACCGGCGGCCTGCTTATGCCCGCCGCCGCCGAAAGCGGACGCTATACGGCTTACATCGACTCTATCCAAAGAACGGAACCCCACCGAACAGTTTTCAGGCGACTCCTGCCTTACAATACAAATTGCTTCCACCCCATCAATCGTCTGAATAAGCTGATACATCATATCCGAATCACGGCTTCCAAGCCCGTACTCCTGCGTATCTTCATACGTCTCGCACGAAACAATCAGCCTCCCGCCGTAATACCGTTTCATACGGCTTAAAATACGGGATATAATTAGCCGCGACTCAAAAGCCTTCCCTCCGTTCATCTTCATAAAATTGACTTTCGGATTGGCTCCGGCGGCAACCAGCCGTGCAGCATGCAAAAACACATCCGAGCTTCTTTGATCAAGATGCCTGAAAAAACCGGTATCGGTACAAAGGCCGAAAAAAAGAGCCGAAGCCTCTTCTTCCGTAACCGTTTCCTCCATTTTTTCTATAATGGACTGAACCAAATACGTTGTAGAAGGGGAATCGGGCATAATCAAAAAACAGTCCGAATTGTTTGTGTTCGTAGCATGATGATCGATAATGATATACGGAAAGCGCTTTACCTCATCTTCAATGGAACCTAGACGGTCAAAGCCCGTACAATCCACTATTATAAGCCCCGCATCGGCGCCGTCAAATCCGGCAGGCAGCTTCGGTAAAAATAAAGGCTCATACTGCTTTATTTCCGTCCGCAAAAAGGGCCCTGCAGACATTAAAATCACCTTTTTGTTCCGCCGTTTTAAAAAAGACGCTAGTGCAAGACTGCTTCCTATACAGTCCCCGTCCGGTTCTTTATGTCCGGCTATAATAAACGTAGAATAGGCATTTAAAAATTCGATTAATTTTTCAGGGATATGCGGGTTCTTAATAGGTGCGGAAAACGTCTCGTGCATACGGCCTCATAAAAATATCCCCTAAGGGAGGATGTTTTAAGCCGCACAAAGGAGAAAATACGGCCGCACCTTAGGGGAACACAAAATTAGAATTTTAATTCAAGAGATTCGACGCCTTCGAATTTGGAATCATAGTCAGCCGGGTATTTTAAAGTTCCCCAGACAGGGCTTGTTAAATCTTTCGGAGCCGCAATTTTAATATGATCAAACTTGCCGTCTTTAATATAAAAAGACAAATAAGGGTTGATTCTTGTATTTACCAGCTCCATCTTGCCCCTTCCATCAGAAGGACTAAGCCATTCACTTGGAATAAAAACCTCATCATGTTTTAATCCTGACTTTCTATAAATGACATAGTAGCCTTTCGGATGCACAAAAATCTTTAAAATTTGCACATTTACATAATATACATCAGCCTCTTCAATTTTCTGTGAAGTTAAAGATACCGAAGAAAAAGTGGTAAAAATGGCCAAAGCCGATATAAAAAGAAGTACTGTTTTTTTCATACACTCCTCCAAACGTAATACTGAGCCTATTATACACTTAACTTTTCATTTTGACAAGAGAAAAAAGATAAATTTTACAATAAATCCCGCTTTTACTTCGATTTTTTATAACGGATAAGGCCTTTTTTAATACCAAACACATAGACCTTTTTTCGATACGCTTATTTTACTTCGGTTTTTTAAATTTAGTATTGACATTATTAAGAAAATAAGATATATTAAGCTCGCTTGTGAAGGGAAACTCCCTTAGCCAAGTCTCCTTCGTCTAGTGGTTAGGACATCGGGTTTTCATCCCGACAACAGGGGTTCAATTCCCCTAGGAGATGTCAAACTGCCCGTTCAGGGCAGTTTATTATTTATAAATTGTGTTGCGTTATTTCCTTTTAATTAAGCATTCGGCGTAAAATTATAACACCGTTTTTATTTTCGCTTCCGCCGTATTTCACCTTGTAAAACTGCCCGTTTTTCGTGCCGTCTATACCCGTTACGCATATTTTTAACAGCCTTTTAGCCTCAGAATACCGAAAAATCAATCTATTTTAAAAAAAGGCTTGACAAACACTATATATAGTGGTAAAATCGCCGATATTAAAAATACACCACTAGGACATATCTGAAAACTTACGGTTTTACGTATGTCCTTGACCAAAAAGCCGGCGGCGGAGCATTTTACAGGTTCGGCAGACACCTGCCGAGTAAAAAGATACAATGCGCCCTACGGCTTTGGACCATGGGAGGGTCAAATGAAAAATATTGAGCAAATTAATTCCGAAATTGAAGGAATAAAAAAAGAGCTTAATAATGTACGCGGTACGGGTACCGAAGTGTATGCCAGAATAGTAGGCTATTACAGATCGGTTAGGAATTGGAACAAGGGCAAAAGAGAAGAATATAACGACAGGCTTATGTTCTCGCCCGAAAATGACAGAATTTCAAGTGCCGAAAGCTTGGAAGGCGTGCCCATCGCTTCGGAAAACCGTCTTGCAATATAAACCTTGGGGTATTTTAAGGAAATGAAAAAAACCGCTCATCAGGCGGCACTAATGGCCTAGGGAAGGACGGATTAAGCCGCTCATCATAAGATAGGGGCTTTTTTACGGGCATTTCTTAAAATACCGCCTAAAATATTCATATTGCACAATAAAAAATAAAATGCTTGCAGGTTTACAAAAAACAACCTTGGTAAATTTTCCCCGCCGCGTCGCTGCGGCGGTTTTTTTGCCCGGTTGCAATATGCGTTGCCCTTACTGCCATAATGCGGAGCTTGCAAAAGCCCCAGTAACGGGCTTTACGGACTTTTCCGCAAGCGGTAAAGACAATGCATACTACCCTATCGAAGAAATTTATGCCTTTTTAGAAAAAAGAAAAAACCTTATTTCAGGACTGGTTATTTCAGGCGGCGAGCCTTTTATGTCGCCTGTTTTGGAAGAACTTATACTGAAAGCAAAACGGTTAAAACTCCGCGTAAAAATCGATACAAACGGCTTTTTTCCAGAACGGCTGTCGGAAGTTCTGCATTCGCCAGTTCTTAAGCCCGATATGATTGCGCTGGATATAAAAACCTCTGTTGGCAGATACGGGGAACTTTTCCCGAAAATGCCGAAAGAAGCACTTTTAAAATTAAAAAACGCCTTTTTGCGCACCCTCGCCATACTAAAAAACGAAAAAGAAAATATCGAAATGGAATACCGAACGGTTTTAGTACCGGGCCTTGTGGCGGAAAACGAAATAAAAGAAATTGCTCTTCTTTTACCGAAAAATGCCTGTTGGCAGCTTGCAAATTTTGTTTCGGGAAATTGTTTAAACGCTTCGTGGAATAAGATAAAACCCTACACTGCAGCGCAAACTAAAAAGCTTGAAGCACTGGCCGCCGGACTTATAAAAGATACAAAACTTCGATAAAAAACTTTTAGGCATCTTTTACAAGCTGAAAATTTTAGAAAAAACTCTTAGATAAAAAAAAGAGCCGGTTAAAAACCGGCCCGCCCATCAGGCTATCGACTGCCGGTGGGTGGGAGGGGAACCGGCGGCCGATACTTATTTATCGGTTAAGCACAAAAAAACTTAAAGCGTTTTTCTATTATTTGTTTATTTAAAGAAGTACAGCAGATAAAAAAGATGTGCCGAAAATTCCGTAATTTAAAGAAAAATGCCGTCGGACAGAATCGAACTGTCGACACAAGGATTTTCAGTCCTTTGCTCTACCGACTGAGCTACAACGGCAAAAGAACGAGGTTCAGTTTATCAATTTTAAAGGATAATGTCAAGCATATTTTTGGGGTTTTATACAATCTTTTTTTAGCGCATTTTCCGGGCGTACCGCGGCGTTTTCAATAGACAAGTTTAATGGGACAGTGGTCTGAGCCGGTTACGTCCTTTAGAATAACCGAAGATTTTACCTTAGGTAAAAAAGCTTCGTTTACACACTGATAGTCGATGCGCCAGCCGATATTTTTTTCGCGGGCTTTAAAGCGGTAACTCCACCACGTGTAACAGCCTGCATCGCTGCAAAAATGCCTAAATGTATCGGCATAGCCTGAATTGGTAAAGGTATCCATCCACGCCCTTTCTTCAGGAAGATAACCCGGATTTTTTTCGTTACTCTTGGGGTTTGCAAGGTCAATCGGTTTATGCGCAATATTGTAATCGCCGCATAAAATGACGTTTTTTCCTTTTTTACAAAGGGAATTGCAAAACTCAAGCATCGCCCTGCAAAAATCAAGCTTATAGCCCAGCCGCGCCCCGCCTTCCTGCGAATTGGGAAAATAGGCCGAAATAACGGAAGTTTCTTTAAAATCGGCGGCAAGAACCCTGCCCTCATCATCGAATTCGCTTATACCCATAGTATAAACATCAAGCGGCTGCCGCTTTGAAAAAACGGCCGTCCCGGAGTATCCCGGCTTTTTTGCGGCGGCCCAATACGTGCAATACTTCACATCGGCCAACTCAGGCGCCGTAAGGCTGCCGCTCAGCTGCTCTTTACGCGCCTTTGTCTCTTGAAGACACAAAACATCGGGCTTTTCAGCATTCAGCCATTCCAAAAAGCCTTTTTTTTCGACGGCCCTTATGCCGTTTACATTCCACGAAATAACGGAACTCATATTTTCCTGCCTTAACCGGCACATTATAGCGAATACTCCTAAAAATGGCAAGCAATCGGACACCACACCCCGACGATAACCGTCAGTAAGTAATGCCTGCATAAAAATGTGCATCCTTGAACATTTATGCCGTTGATGTTATACTTAAACCGCTATGATTTACAAGCAAAACCTTGCGGATTGTATAAAGAATATTGATATTATCCGTATAACCGGCAGCGCGGAACTCGAAATTACCGATATAGAATACGATTCCAGAAAGATTACCGGCGGCAATACAGCTTTTTTCGCTTTGCCCGGGATCCATGCGGACGGAAAAACCTTTATAGATTCCGCAATAACAAAAGGCGCCGTCTGTATCTTTTATGAAGGAAGTTTGGAAAGCTTTAAACAAGGCGTTTGTTATATCGAAGTTAAAAATGCACGAAAGGCGATGTCTGCGGTTTCTGCCCGTTTTTATCAAAACCCATCGGCCGACTTAGGTGTTATCGGCGTTACGGGAACCGAAGGAAAAAGCAGTACGGTTTCATTCATTTTTCAGCTTATGAACCTGTGCGGAAAACGGACGGGCTTTTTTTCCACCGTAGAATACTCGGCGGACGGAACGGTAATTCCCAACCCGGAACATCAAACGACGCCTGAAGCCAATGCCGTGCAAAAACACCTTGCAGCGATGCGGGACTCAGGATGCCTTTATGCCGTTGCCGAAGCGTCCTCGCACGGCCTTTCACCCAAAACGGCCCGCCTGTTAAACGTCATCTTTGATGCAGGCATTTTTATGAACGTAACGCAGGAGCATTTGGAATTTCACGGCACACTCGAACAATACCGCTACGACAAAGCTAATTTGTTCCGTGCTCTCGATGTAAAACGGAATGCGAAAAAAGCCGGACGCATTCCTGTCTTCGGTGTAGTAAATTATGAAGACCCTAACGCCGAATATTTTATAAAAGCCACCGCACAAAGGGTTTACCCATTCAGCACGGACATAGCTCACCTTACGGCAATCAAAAAAGCTGACGGCCTTTTTGCAAAAGACCTTGCAGAAAATTCAAGGGGCATCGCCTTTACGCTGTGCAGTTTTCAAGACGGCACCGAAACCGAATACCCGGCACACCTTAACCTTGCAGGGCTTTTTAACGTAAAAAACATCTTGGCAGCCGTCATAACGGTACACCGAATTGCAAAAATACCGATAAAAGAAATTATCGAAAAACTTCCCCTTATAAAGCCGATTAAAGGCCGAATGATGAAAATAAACGAGGGACAGAATTTTGAAGTGATAATAGATTACGCACACACTCCTTCATCTTTTATGACGATACTGCCGCCGATTTACCGGCGCGCGCAAAAAAACGGAAACAAAGTTCTTTGCGTATTCGGTTCAGGCGGAGAGCGCGACTTGCAAAAGCGCCCAGAACAAGGGCGCATTGCAGCGCTTTACTCGGATATTATCATCCTTGCCGACGAAGACCCGCGCGGTGAAGACCCAACCGAACTATTGGAAATGATTGCCGAAGGCTGCCCCGGCAAAAAACGCGGCGAAGAACTTTACATAATCCCCAACCGATACGAGGCAATCCGAAAAGCCTTTTCTATTGCAAAAAAAGACGACATCGTACTGCTTTTGGGAAAGGGACACGAAAATTCCATCATTTATAAAGACAAGACAATCCCCTATGATGAAGAAACCGCCGCCCGCACAATTTTAAAAGAAAGCGTAAGCGCTTGACAAAAAGGCTTTTAATTGTTAACATGTTATATATTATAGGTTAACAATATATGAAAAAAAATCCTAACTCCAAAATAAGCTTTTTATCGGTCTTTACCGCATTATTTGCGGCCCTTACCGCTGTAAGCGGTTTTGTTTCCATTCCCTTGCCTGGAACCCCCATTCCCATAGTTCTGCAAAACATGATGCCCGTTTTAGCCGGCACTCTGTTAGGCGGCCTTTACGGAAGCATTTCGACGGCCGTTTTTTTGTTTGCAGGAACCTTAGGGCTGCCCGTTTTTGCAGGCGCCCGCGGCGGAACAGGCCCGATATTCGGTCCTGCAGGCGGCTTTTTAACCGGCTACCTCATCGCCTCTGCAGTAACGGGCTTTTACCTCGGAAAACCGTCTCTCAAACGGAAAACACCGCTGTATAAGATCATCATCGGCTCTATTTTAGGCTTCACCGTCATTTACGCCGCCGGTATCGCGCGTTTTATGCAAATAACCGGAAGGGGCTTTTTTCAAAGCCTCATGCTAGCCTGTATCCCCTATTTACCCGGCGACGCCATTAAATGCACATTAACCGTTTTTCTGGCGGTAAAGCTGCGGCCTGTCAGCGCAAAATACCTTTCAGGCGGCGAAGATGAGCATTAAACAAGGCGAAACCGTTATAAACTTAAAAAACGTAAGCAAACGCTTTTTAATGGAAACAAATGCCGCAGAAGGCCGCACGGAAAATCAGGCGGAAAACAAACAGAAAGGCTTTTTTTTCCGCCGCAATGAAAAAACCGAAAAACTGAAGCCCGCCAAATACTTCTATGCCGTCAATGCCATTTCGCTTTCGGTAAAAAAAGGCGAATGCGTTCTGGCGGCGGGGGCAAACGGTTCCGGTAAAACCGTTTTGATGATGATTATCGCAGGCCTTATAAAACCGTCTTCCGGTTCGGTTCGCGTTGCGGAAAACTGCGGGCTTATCTTTCAAGATGCAGACCTGCAAATCTTGGGCGAAACCCCAGAAGAAGATATTATGTTAGGCTTAAAAAATTTAAAGCTTTCCGCGCAAGAAACCGAACGGCGGTTAAATGACGCCCTTGAAAAAACGGGTCTTCAAACAAAGCGCTATTTTTTATCCCGCTTTCTATCTGGCGGAGAAAAAAGGCGGCTTTCGGTCGCAGGCATTTTAGCTATGGGTTTTCCCGTCATCATATTTGACGAACCGTATGCAAATCTGGATTACAGCGGCATCGTACAAGTCAACGCACTTATTCAAATGCTGAAAAAAGACGGACACACCGTTTTACTTTTAACCCACGAATTGGAAAAATGCTCTGCCCTTGCAGACCGGCTGATTGTCTTAAACGAAGGCAAAAAAGTTTTCGACGGAAACGTCGATGAAGGCTTGCGGCAGAATTTAAAAAAATGGAATATACGGCACCCCCTTTGCTCCTATACATCAAAGGAAGATTTACTGTGGAAATGATGCCGCTTTTTTCCTATAGGGCGGACACCGGCTTTATGCACAAAATCCCCCCCGTCATCAAACTGATTTTTTTGCCGGCTCTTTCGACAGCACTTTTTTTTCTGGCGCCGCTTTACTGCCTTTTGTATTGTTTTAGTTTTATACTTATTTCCTCCGCCGCAGGGTTTCCGCTTTTACAACAGCTAAAAGATTTAAGATTTGTTTTGCCATACGCCCTTCTTTTATGCATTGCGTATATCCTTTCCATAGTCAACGGAGAAAAAGGCGATGCGGCGTATTTCGTCCTCGTTATTTTAAGAGTAACGGGTGCAATGCAAACCGCATCCGTTTTTTTTAACACCACTACATCCTTTCAATTAAAACAAGGGTTAGAAAAACTATTACCGAAAAAACTGTGTATATTCTTTATTCTGTTTTTATTTTTTATACCAATGCTCTTTTCGATATGGGCGCAGTTAGATTTTGCGTGGAAGGCACGGGGCTGCAAAAACACGCCCGCAAAGTTTTTCAAGCTGCTTCCGCTTCTTATCTCCTCAGGCTTTTACAGAGCTCAAAAAACGGCGTATTCCTTGCAAAATAAAAGTTCTATCGATAAAGACACAAAAACAGACTAATCTTATGGCGTCCCTATTTGCGGGAATGGGTATCGCCTGTATGCGGGCAACCAAATTTGGTGCCACCCGAATTAAAGGAACCGAATCGTGCGAAGAAAGCCTTAATGCCATAATACTGCGTGTCGGCCGGGTAATTGATATCTCGCATTTAACCGTTTCGAATGCAAGTAAAGTCATCCTTGCACTGCGCGATATTTGTCTAAAGGCCGGCTTTAATCCGGATTCAAAAAATAAATAAAATAAATTAAAAGGAGAAAAATAAAATGTTATTAACACCTTTTGAAACAGCCGTCATAATGACGGCATCCGAAAACACGCTTGTTACCACACGGCAAGTTTATTACCGATTAAATATGTACAGGGTACTCGGTGTCAAAGTCGGCACCGCAATCATAACTGCGGCGGGGATCGGCACGTATTCTTCAATCAAAGCTGCCGGCTTGAAACCGGTCTGCGGTTATGCAAAGCAAAAAAACTTCCGATTAAAGAAATGTGCTTTAACCGGAAGTTTTCAGGCGGGGCTATTTTTTTACGGCATTGCCCGTAAAATTCAGTCCGTATTCGAACAAGGCTTCGAATTTTTGCCGATTAAGGGAGCCTTCTCGATACGAGCCTTCGATCATTTTTCCGTTCCGGTCTACCAGAAAGGTGGAAGGAAAGGCCGTCAATTTACTATATATCGGCTCGAGTTCCGGTGCGGTTTGGATGGCCGGAAAGGTACAGCCGCTGTCTTTCCAGATCTTTTTTGCCGTGTTCAGCGCTTCCATATCGCCGGGTGTTACGTCTACGCTTAAAGCTATGACATTGCAGTTTTTCGCCGCATATTCTTTGTATGCTTGTTCAAGTTCCGGTAGTTCCATAAGACAGGGCATGCAGAAAGTACCCCAAATGTTTACCAGTGTAACATCATAGTTTTTGAAAATACCGTCTGTTATTGTGTTTCCGTCCAAGTCGGCAGCCGAAAATTTCAGTTCCGCAGGAATGATGGCGCTTCCGTCCATATTTGCCGCCGGCTCTTCATTGGCGGTTTGCTCCTGTAAAACCGGCTCATTCTTTTTTTCGCAAGAAATAAGACACAGAGCCATCACCGAAGCAATAAAAAGTGTTCTGATTATCCGCATATAATCTCTCCTGTTAATAGTAGACCTGTTCGGAAACTTCAGTTTCAGAACAGGTTACCTTAAAATGCGATGTTCAAAATCGTGCTATTTGCGCGATTTTGAACTCGTCGACCTATTCGATAACGGAGTTATCGAATAGGTCTAGTATAATGAGTTAAAAATATGAACCTGAAAAAGGTAACACAGCCCTCGGTATAAAAGAATTTCTTCTATGATTTGCCCCTTGCTCAAAATGCGTAAGTTCTTAAGCGAGGGCTTTCGAGACCCGTGGTTTTCAAGACCAGCGGTTTTCAGCCCAAAACGGCCTTCGCTTCCTTTGCCCACAACGAATTTTGCAAAAGCGCCCTGCCCACGCCGATCAGATCGGCGGCTTCCGTCTGCAACAGGTTTTCCGCGGCCTGCGCGCTGACGATTCCGCCCGTTAAAATGACAGGAACCGAAACCTTCTTTTTAATATCCGCAGTTATGTCCTTAAACCAGCCCTCTTCTTTTGAATACGGGTACCGCGAGCCGGAAACGCCGCCTGAGATATCCAAAAGGTCCGTACCCGCCTTCTCCAGCCGTAAACAGGCTTCCGCGCTGTCCCGTGCGGCCGCACCGCCGTCCTCGTAGTCGCGGGCTCCGAGCCTAACTGCAACCGAAAACCCGTGTCCCGTACAGGCCCGCACCGCTTCCACGATTTCCAAATGCAGTTTGAGCCTGCCTTCAAGCGTCTGCCCCGTATACTCGTCGGCGCGGTCATTCAGCAGGGGCGAATAAAACTGGTTTAAAAGATACCCGTGCGCAGAATGGATTTCCACGCCGTCAAAACCTGCCTTTTCGATCCGCTGTGCGGCGGCAGCAAAGTCCGAAACAACCTTGCGTATATCATCCCGATTCATCGTCTGCGGTGTGTCTTCATGCGAAACGGCGCCGGATGGGCGTATGCTGCCAGCGCCCAAAACAGGCAGCCCCGTAATTGCCGAAGAAGCGGCCCCGCCTGCATGGGTAATCTGCGCTATAACCGCCGGCCCGTTTTTACGGATAACGGCGGCAAGACGTTTGAGCCCCTCAATACAGCCGTCCTCTGCCGCGGAAAGTTGTCCCGCAGTGAGCCTCCCTTCGGGGCTGACATAGGCGTGTTCGGTTATGACAAGGCCTATGTACCCGCCGCGGGTTTTTTCGTCGTAATAACGGCACAGGTCTTCGGTAACCGTCCCGTTTTTATCGGCCTTGGCGGAAGCCATCGGCGGCAGCACCAGTCTGCCGTTCAGCGAGAATTTTCCAAATGTTACCGGTGAAAACAATAAAGACATAAGCCCCCCTGTGTTAAAATGAGCTTTAAACCGATGTTACGGCACAAAGCGTTTTGAGGTATCCTCCCTCCAAATGTTATCTCTTAGGTTTATTTTATCGATGACGCCCCCTGTTTGTCAAGGACGTTCTTTTGCAGGTCTTATCAGGGCAATGGTATAAACCCTTTAGGCAACCGGCAACGGGATTTTTAAACGTCTACAAGTCAGCATAGCAATCCAAAGCCCCCTGTACAGCCCGTCCGTTCCATGTTAAAATATCTCCGATATGACGGAAATACGCAAAACGGCAGCCGAAGATATTCCGCAGGTAATGGAAATATACGATATAGCCAGAGCCTATATGCGGAAAACGGGCAATATGAATCAGTGGATAAACGGATACCCCCAGCGGCAGGACCTTGAACAAGACATCAAAAAAGGGAACAGCTATGTTTATTGCATCGATACACATATAGCGGCGACCTTTTATTTTGGGATAGAAGAAGAGCCGTCTTACAAAAACATATACGGCGGCACGTGGCTGAACGGCGATCCGTACGGTGTCATTCACCGGATTGCAGTCAAAGAAGGCAAAAAGGGCATTGCGACGGCCTGCCTAAACGCTTGTTTCGAAAAAATACACAACATCAGAATAGACACCCACAGGGACAATACCCCCATGCGGGCGGCGCTGGAAAAAAACGGCTTTCGGTATTGCGGCATAATCTATCTTTTAAACGGAGACGAGCGGCTGGCCTTTCAAAAAACACAAAACCCGCCGCTTTCGTAAACGGCAGCTTAAAGCCGCACCGTTTCTGCATAGTAAACCTGTTCGGAAACTTCAGTTTCAGAACAGGCTACATTGAAATGCGATGTTCTAAATCGTGCTATTTGCGCGATTTAGAACTCGTCGACCTGTTCGCTAACGGAGTTATCGAACAGGTCTAGTCTTATTTTTTAAAACGCTTTACCTTTTTTGTCGTCGTCATCTCAAGCGGCGCAGACAGATATGTCGTTTTTGTAATGCGCTGATACGGCAGCAGCTTTTTGTTGACCGTTTCGATAATCTTGTCTATCTCTTTTTGCACCGCACTGTCTCCGGACATTGTGCCGCGCAGCACATTCAGTTTTTTATAAAGCTCATCGGCCGGATAGACTAAGGCCTCAACTTCTTCGTCTAACTCGCCTTCATGCGCAATATAGCCGACTGCTGTAACCTGCTCGATCTCGTTATAATACAGCTGGAACATATTTTCGATTTCTTCAGGGAACACATTTTTTCCGCCCGACGTTACGATTAGGTTTTTTGCCCTTCCGCACAGGTACAAATACCCTTCTTTATCGAGCCAGCCTAAATCGCCTGTTTTAAGCCAGCCGTCGGGCGAAAGAACCTTGGCCGTTTCTTCGATCATATTGTAATAGCCTTTCATAACCATCGGCCCCTTAACTGCAACCTCACCGATACCCTTTTCGTCCGGGTCCAAAATCTTCATTTCCATATACGGTGCAAAAAAACGGCCGACGCTTGCAATCTTAAAATGTTCTTTCGGATTAAGGGCGATAATGGGCGAAGTTTCCGTTAAACCGTACCCTTGCACAAAATCGATACCGAACTCGTTGTAGGCGCGGCATACCTTGGGCGCCAAGGGCCCGCCGCCTGAAATGGCGATACGAACCGAAGACAAACTCGCCTTGTCCAAAATAGATTTAAACAGCTTGCTTCCGATATTGACCTTAAAAACCTTTTTAAAAAAGTACGAAATACCCATCAAAAAACGGATAATGCCGAAAACGATTACCCCTTTCGCCCGAATACCCCTGAAAATTCCTGCAAGCAGCTTATTGAACAAAAGCGGAACGCCGAGCAGCATCGTAATTTTGCCCTCTTTTAATTCGGTCATCATTTTGGAGACAACCAGAGACTTGCCGAAAACTACTTCTGCACCGACGGATAGGGCCTCGAGAAACACCGCAAGCATTGTATACGAATGGTGAATGGGCAAGAGGGCATAAAAAACATCGGTATGAAAAATATTCAGATTGGACTGTGCAATATACGCGTCTGAAACGAAATTTTTATGGGTTAAAACAACCCCCTTGGGGTTCCCCGTCGTACCCGACGTAAATAAAATCGCGGCCGTATCGTTTTCTTCTGCCTTAGCCAAATCAGGCTTTCCTATAGGCTTTAGATTATATACATAGGTTTCAGGATTCTTTTTGTGAAGAGAATAAATTTCTCCGGTAAAATCGGCTGTTCTCGACTCTTCTGCAAAATAATCGTATTTTTCTTCGTCGACAAAAAAGAACCTAGGCCGAGCCGTTTTTAAAAGAACGTCTATTTCTTCGTTGTGCAGGGCATAATCGATCGGAATAATTACACCGCCTGCAAAAAGGGCTGCCAAATAAACGACCGCCCACTCAGATGAATTTTTTCCCGACACGGCAATATGTGCACCGCTGCCCGCCCCTTTTTCCGTAAACCAATACGCCAGCTTTTTTACGGCTTGCAAGGTTTCACTGTACGAAAGCGTAATACGCTCAGGCTCAAAAACGGTAAGACAGTTTCTGTCAGGGTACCGCTGCGCCGATATTTCAAACATTTCAGGCAAGGTCGGCCATTCGCCGTTAAACATCTTCCCTTTCCATTCGTCCAAAAAAAGCCATGGTTTTTTATCGAGTTGTTTCATTCTATCCGTTTCCTTTCATCTTCGCTATGTTGCATTTTTTCTAAGATTATTTTATGTTAGACCCGATAAATTACAAGGAGTTGCAAAATTTATGAAGAAAGTCTTTTTTTTATACCTAATAATCATATTATTTCCATGTAATAGTTTTCCAGAAGAAAACAAAAATGCCGAATCCAAACGGCTGAGCTTTATCAACACGGCATACCGATACCTGAAAACACCGTACAAATATGCAGGAACCGATGAACATGGTATGGATTGCTCCGGCCTCATCTACCGTTCGGCCCTCAAGTCCGCAAACATTTCGCTGCCGAGAAGCGCAGCGGGAATTGCCTCATTTGTCGAAAGAATAAAAGACGCCGACATTCAGCCCGGCGATCTGTTGTTTTTCAACACAGTCGGAAAAAAAATATCCCACGTCGGCCTGTACATCGGAAACAAGGAGTTCATTCATTCAGCCTCGCAGGGAGCATCTACAGGCGTTATCATCTCTTCGCTGAACGAAAAGTATTGGAAAAACTGTTACCGCTTTGCAGGCAGGCTTTTACCGAAAGAAGCGATTTTAGATAAAAAAGAAAAAGCGAAAAAATAAATTTTATAAGTCCGCTTGCTAGCCTACCCCGTGCAATGGCAGCTGATTAAAAAAATTTAAGAGCCAATTTTTTTTGAAACTTTTATCAGCCATCGTACTTTAAATTCTACACAACCGGAGAAACACAATGCACAAAAAAATTACCTTTTGCCTTATTGCGGCTGTAATCCTTACGGCCTGTTCGCCTAAAGCCGATATTTTCATTCAAGACTCAGGCGATGCGGTTATAACCGTTGATGTAAAGGCCTCATCCCTTCTCGAAAGCCTTATCGAAAATGCGGGCGGCTTTTCGGAAGGAGAAAAAAAAGAAAACAAGTCCGTTTTCAATATCGAAGAAATCAAGGCCGAGCTGGAAAGCAAGCATATTCGGGTTTTGTCGATGGAAACGCAGGGCGCGGCGGGAATAAAAACCAAACTGAAAATTTTAACCGGTGATGAGGCAGCTCCGCCCTTTTTGAAAACGGAGCCGAAAGAGGGAAAACTTTCGCTCAACATAGGAAACGCCGACATACGGGAATTCGTCAATCTTCTTTCGGAGGATGACAGGGAATACGCCGAGCTCCTCATGGCTCCCGCCTTGACGGGGGAAGAGCTTACAAGCAAAGAATATGAGGAGCTTATAAAAAGCGCTTATGGGGAAAAAACAGCCGACGAATTAAAACGGGCTAAATTGCGGATTTCCGTTACCTGTCCAAAAAAGGTGCAAAGCATAACGGTTACGCCGCTAGGCACCGGCAGAAAAGAGGGAAACAAGGCTTATATCGAAGTTCCGCTTTCAAAGCTGCTTAGTCTTAAAGACAATATCTTTGTGGAAGTGCGGTACGTTCCGTAAAAAGAAACCGGCGGCATCCGTGCCGCCTCTGATACGTTGAGGATTAATTTTTGTGCAGTATACTAAAAACCCTTTTGCAAAGAGGCGAGGTAGATGCTAGGAGCGTACAAAAAACACCCGCAGGCACGACAAAGAATGTACGTCCTGTACATTCTTTGTCTGCGAGTTTATTGCATAAACTCGATTTTGTTTGGAACCAGCGGCATCCGTGCCGCCTCTGATACGTTGAGGATTAATTTTTGTGCAGCAACGCCGTAGATACCGCTCTATTTTTGTCTAAACTTTAAACTTCTTCACTTCGTTGGACAAACTCTCAATACTCCGCTTATTCTTCTGCGTGATCTCATTAACTTCCTGTACGGCATTGTTAATCTGCACCGCGCCGGAGGCCATCTCGTTCATGCTCTCGGTGATAACGCGGGTTAAGTTATCGAGTTTTCGCATTTCTTCGGCAACGCCCTCACCGCCTTTAAGCATTTCTTCAGAACCGGCTTGCACCTCGGTTGTTACCGTGTTGATGTTCTTGATGGCAATTAACACCTCTTTACTGCCGTTTTCCTGCTCGCGCATGGCTTCGGTCAGGCGGGCACTCATCGACTTGACCTGCTCAGCCAGATTGAAGATGGCGTTAAACTTTTCTTCGACGGTTTTGGACGAGGCGGAAAGCGTTTCTATTTCGCCGCTGAGCGTTTTCAGTGTGGCGGTTATCGTTTTTCCCTGTGTAGCAGAGTCTTCTGCAAGCTTTCTAATTTCGTCTGCAACGACGGCAAAGCCCTTTCCCGCCTCTCCTGCATGGGCGGCTTCGATGGCGGCGTTCATTGCAAGTAAGTTCGTCTGGCTGGCGATGTGCTGGATAACGCTGGACGCTTCCATTAGACTGCCCGACTCTTCGGCTATTTTTTGGGTAACGCTGTTGGACGTTACCAGCGTATCTTTGCCGTCGCCGGTAGCGGAGGTCAGCTCTTTTACAACCTCGTCGGTTTTGCCGAGGGTCTGTCCGATGGAGGCAATATTTGCGACCATCTGTTCGATGGAGGCGGAAGATTCGGCAACGCTCGCCGCCTGCGTTTCGATGCTGGTATTCAGCTGCTTAATCGTACGGACAATCTCCTCGATAGTAGAGGCAGTTTCGGTAACGCTGGCAGCCTGTGTCAGCGCCTGCTGTTTAACGCCGTCGATATTCGCGCTAATTTCATTTACGGCACTGGCAGTTTCAGTCATGTTGCTGGCAAGCTCGTTCCCAATATCTTCCATCGTGTTCGAGTTGACACCGACATTCTGTATCGAGTGACCGATTTTGGAAATGGTTTGATTAAAATACTGCGATAAGTCGGTTATTTCGTCGTTACCGTGAACGGGCAGGCGCACGGTCAAATCGCCCTCGCCCTGCGCAATGTTTTTCAGGGCAGATACAACGGTTTGTATCGGCTTTACGATTGAGTGGGCGACAAAATAAACGATGATGAGGGCGACGATCAAAATACCGGCACCGATAAAATACATTGAACGGCGCAGAGAATTGACGGTCCCCATAAATTCGTTGACGGGGGCACGAATAACAACAGACCAATCGGTGGTTTTCATCGTGGCATACGAGGCAATATAAGAATTACCCTTATAATTGTAGTAGCCGACTTCACTTTCGTCTACTTCTATTGCTTGTGATAAAAAACTCGCAACGGAAACAAGTGAAGCGTCTTGTTTGGCATTGTTAATAACGTTAGTCATGTTCTCGACCAAGCTTTTATCTCTATCGGCTATTATGGTGCCTTCCATACCTGCTATATAACATGCTCCTGTTTTACCGATGACGATATCATCGATTTGGTCGGTAAGCCATAAACCCTCAATAAGGGCAACCAAAGAAGCGATGTGATTGTTGTTGTCGTCCATAACCGGCATAATGACCGCTATGACCAGCTTGTTTAGAACGGGCGACATAAACGGCTCGGCAAAATACTTTTGCCCGCCGTTGGAACCTTTATACCACGCAAGATGCGAGATGTTCGTCGATTTGCCGTCGCCGGTATGCAGTATTCCGTTTCGGTCGGCGATATTCAAGTCAAGGATTTGATCGTTGAATGCTGCCTCCTTATCGAGCAGCAGGCATTTTTCCGTATACGATATGGCCGGATCGCGGAATGCGGGCATTCGTGCAATGCCCTCGAGGAACTGCCAAAAGGCGGTTACGCGCCCGTCGATAATCGAAGCAACGTCGGTCGCCTTATCGATAAGATGTGTTTCAACCTTTTCCGTTACCGCCTTACGAGCCGTTCGCACGGCAAGTAAGCCTTCGACTAGTCCTGCGCCTAAAATCAACAAACCGAAGATGATGATCAGTTTGTTTCGTAGTGAAAAGCGTTTTGTCTGTTTCATGTTAAAAACTCCTTTAATTTATTTGATTTAAGGGGAGCTGCGCCCCCCTTAGACCCCCGGCTTTTTTTGGGGAGGAAGGACACCCCGGCAGAACGGGTTTGCCTCGAAGCTCCGCTGGCAGAACCTTCCTCCCCAAACCCCTCCATCCTTTTCCGTCTGTTTAGGGGCGCTGCCCCTAAAGACCCCGTTTATAAGTGGGGTTCTTAGGGGTGGAACCCCTAAGCGGTTCTTTTGAAGATGGGTGGGGTCATAGGGGAGGGAAAGAAACTTTTATCCGAAAAAGTGTCTTCCCTCCCCTAATTTGGATTGACGAGTCCCAATCCAAAAAGGACTTTTTACAGTTACCTTATGCGGTCAGTCCGATATTACCGTATCGGTTACCCCGATATTACCTTATCGTACTGTCCGATATTACCGTATCGGACACCCCGATATTATGCTATCGCACCTACCGATATTATCGTATCGGGGATACCGATATTGGTTTGATTAGGGTACCGCCTTCAAGCTCTTGTGATAGTACCCTTTTTTAAGTTTTTTTGACTTTTGGCTTCCATTTCCCGTGAGCTTTGTCCGCACTTCAAGCGTAAAGTCGCCTGCGGGGACGGTTGCGTCCAAGATGACTATGACTCGTGCGGGTTTGTTTTCGACGACCGAAGCACAACGCACGGTTTTTGTGCCCGCTATGGCGAATACGCCTTGTTCCGCGTCTTTCGGGTCGAACTTTAAGCGGCTGCCGAGTATTTCCATCACCGAGCCGATTTTGACTTCGTCAGACGAGCCGTTCAGTTTGTCCGAAACGGCAGTGATGTACGGGTCGGTGCTTGCCGTTTCGGTCTTCGAAGCCTTTACCTTAGTCAGTGCGGTTTTTAAGGCGGTGCCCGCTGTGATGTTCAAGTTGAGTGCATGCCGCTTTTTGTCGAAAGAGTCGTCCGCTCCGTCGAATACGCCGGTTATGCTCATACTCGTGTTGATAAGCGGCGTGTTGAGCGTACCGCCTTCTTCGACGATGAACGAGCATTCTTCGGTGTACAGCTGCATGATGGCAACTAGGTCGGTACGCGTTACGGTGGTGCCGCGCTTTACCATACGGTCAATTACATCTTCAAGTGTGAATACTTGACTGTCCGTAACTTGCGCCATGTAGTCATCCGGTTTTGCCGTGAGTAAGTTTTCACGTAAACAATACTTTAACATAGTTTCCTCCTAAAAATGTTTTTTAAGGGGAGGTATCCCCTTAGACCCCTCGTCTGTTTTTGGGGAGGAAGGACACCCCGGCAGAACGGGTTTGCCTCGAAGCTCCGCTGGCAGAACCTTCCTCCCCAAGCCCCTCCATCCTTTTCCGTCTGTTTAGGGGCGCTGCCCCTAAAGACCCCGGCGGGTTCAAGGCTTCGGGGGGTATTCTGTTTTTTTGGATTGACGAGTCCCAATCCTAGGACATGCCAATATAAAAAGCGTATAGAGCGGAATATTTTTTTCCACTTTATACGTGTTATATGAGGTATTTTATTCTCTAAGAAAAAGTTGCTCGGTTTGTTTTTTGCAATAAATGTTTTTAAAATAATCCTTTTTTGAAATAGGCGAGGCAGATTTACTGTTTGCTCTTTGTAATAATCTTTTTTGCAAATA
>CAUUSH010000024.1:0-31359 GCA_963547785.1 uncultured Treponema sp.
CCCCATATCGCCCTTCAAATAACAAAACAGCGGGGGGGGGCGGGGCCAGTATCTCCATTTCTGCTTTTTTGTCAACACCCTTTTTGCACAATATTTTTTTGTAAGAATGCCTGTATTTATAATTACTTTTCAAAACTGTCATACGGCGGTAACTATATATGCTTTTATGAAAAAATGCAAGGGTGTTTAAGAAAAATTTTTTACATAAAAAGGGACATTGTTTATTCGTGCGGAGACTTTAATACCTGCCGTTTCTCGGCTACGCTTCTTGCGTCGGGGTTGTTGATTATAAAATCGATTTCACTAAAGGCCGATAGCTCGATATAGACAAGCCGAGTAAAATCTGCTAGGATTCAAGGCTATAAGAGGCAGAAAACAAAGCCGCCTTTTTATATGGGCGGGGGATGCGTTTTTTGCGTGTTGGGAGGATAGTATGGCAGAAAAAAAGCCGAAGGCCACGGCCGAAATCGATTTGGGAGAAGGGTATAAAATCGTATGCGAAGCGTCGGGTAAACAGATTATTGTAGATGAGCCCGTAAGTTTCGGCGGAACCGATCTTGGTATGAACCCCATTGAGGTGCTTTTAAGCGGTTTGGGCGCCTGTAAATGCGTTATCGCAAAAATGCTGGCCAAGAAAAAGAGGCTGCAACTCGATTATCTGAGTATTGAATGTACCGGCACGTTTGATCCTGAAAAAAAGGTCGGCCTTTCGGACATCGAAACGGTTTTTCATATTAAATCACCTGCTTCGGACGAAGAACTCGAAAAGTTTATGGAATTGGTGGATAATAATTGTCCCGTAAACGATACGATTAAAAATTCGCCCTCTCTTTCACACCGGCTGCAGCGGGTTTAAAAACCGAAGGCTCTCGCCCATGCTGCTTGGGGCACGGGAGCGTTCAAGACCCGTCCTTTTTTTAAGGCTTTTTTATTTCGAAATGACTGAAGGTCATCGTAAAACTTGCGCGGCCTTGAGTTGCAGAGCGCAATCCGGTTGAAAACCCGAACATCTTTGCCATCGGGGCTTGGGCATGGACTACTTCGGTATCGGACTTGGAGTCCATACTCGAAATAAGGCCGCCGCGTTGGGTAATTTGGCTCATCGCTTCGCCTACGAATTCTTTCGGGCTTAGAATATCGACGGCCATAATCGGTTCCAAAAGCACAGGAGCCGCCCCGCCGCAGGCCTCGTCAAAACATTTTGCAGCCGCCGCTTCAAAGGCGAAAGGGGTAGAGGTAAGCTCGTCGTATTTTGCGGCGGTCAGTTCTACTTCGATGTCGGTGCAGGGGTATCCGTATTTTATACCGGAAGCAAAACAGGCGGTAACGGAGCTTTCCACGGCTTGTAACAGCTCCTCAAGCAGCCCGTTCATCCCCTGTTTTTGCGCCGCCGCTTTCACCTTAGAAACAAAGCGGTTTCCCGTGCCGCGCGGGAGGGGCCTTACCGTAAGGGTTAGTTCGGCCTCGTTGTCCTTACCGGCAAGCTGCCTGCTGTACGTTTCGGTCTGCGTTTTTTCGGCAGTAACCGATTCACGGTACGTAACCTGCGGGTTTCCGACCCGTGCTTCCACCTTAAAATCGTCGAGCATTCTGGTTGTCAGCACGTCGATATGCAGTTCGCCCATTCCCGAAATGATAAGCTGCCCCGTTTCCTTATCCTCGCGGCTCGTAAAGGTCGGGTCTTCTTTCGAAAGAATTTCCAAGACCTCCTTTAAGCGGTCGCGTTCCGAAAGGCTTTTCGGTTCCACGGAAACGGAAATAACCGGTTCGGGAAAGGCCGGCGGTTCTAAAAGGAGCGGCTGGCCTTCGGAGCCGATGGTATCGCCCGTTTGCGCACACTTTAAACCGATAAACACGGCAATGTCCCCGGCCTGTACGCCGTCCATCTGTTCGGACTTGTTGGAATGCATTCGCAAAATGCGGGTTGCCCGTTCGCGCTTTTTTTTACCCGTGTTAAAAACCTGTTCTCCTGTTTTTATCTTGCCCGAATACATTCTGACATAGCACAGGGAGCCTGCGTCCTTATCGTACTGGATTTTAAAGACAAGCCCAAGCGGGTTGCCCGACGGGTTACAAGGCACTTGCACCCGCTCTTCTTTTTTGAGCTGAAAGGCCTCTGCGGGGCTGACCTCGTCGGGGGCAGGCAAAAAGTCGATGACGGCGTCGAGCAGGGGCTGAATGCCTGCATTTTTCCGCGCCGATCCGCACAAAAACGGAATATAGGTTTGCGCTAAAACCGCCTTTCTAACTTCTTTTTTTATTAGTTCAGGCGGAATTTCTTTGCCGTCAAGAATAAGGTCGGTTATTTCGTCGGAAGAAGCCGAAACGGCGTCGAGCATTTTTTCGCGCCACTGTTCCGCCTCGTCCCGCCTTGCCTCCGCAATCGGCAAAAACTCGAACCGTTCGCCTTCGGTCGCTGCGTCCCAGTGTATTTCCTGCATGGAAATAAGGTCGATGACGCCTGCAAAGCTGTCGCCTGAGCCGATCGGGATTTGCAGGGGTACGGGTTCCGCACCGAATTTGGTTTTGACGTCGTTCATCGCCTGAAAAAAGTCGGCACCGATTCTGTCCATCTTATTGACGAAGCAGATACGCGGAACCTTGTAGCGGTCGGCCTGACGCCACACCGTTTCGGTTTGCGGCTGCACACCGCCGACGGCACACAGGACGGCAACCGCCCCGTCGAGTACGCGCAAAGAACGTTCGACTTCTGCGGTAAAATCGACGTGGCCGGGCGTGTCGATTATGTTTATCTGAAAGTTTTTCCAATAGGTTGTGGTTGCGGCGCTTTGAATGGTGATACCGCGGTCTTGTTCCTGCGCCATCCAGTCCATCGTGGCCTGCCCGTCGTCGATTTCTCCTATTTTGTGAATTTTCCCCGTATAAAACAAGATACGTTCGGTTGTCGTCGTTTTTCCTGCATCGATATGGGCCATAATTCCGATATTTCGCATTTTATTCAGCATTGTTTTTTCTCCTGCATTCAGGCTGCCGCAGTTTTTCCGTATAAAAGTCCCTATAGCCCGAAAAAGCGGTTGGCATTTAAAGCGTTCGGCTCTTTCGAGAATAAGGCGGACAGAATACCAGAAAACGAGAAAAAATACAAGTTTTTTGTGCGTATGAGGCCGCCGGATTAAAAAATATACCTTTCAACCGTAATTATAATGGCAGAGTGAGCGTCAAGGTAATGACGCAGCGGCCGTAAGCATAATTACGGAGTGAACGTAAGCATAATTACGGTGCGGACGTTAGGTTAGTAAATGTACATCCGCGTACATTTACTAACTACACTTCGGGTAATATTTTTTTGTATTTCCGTTTTTTTCCGCTTCATCGAATTCGTACACCAATACGTAAAAAAAGAATAAAATCATGCAGCATTATTTTTTCTTAAACCCGAGCCCGTACACGTCCCGCATATCGCAGACCATAATAAAAGCGTTTTCGTCTATTCCGATAATGATTTGTTTGGCCCGTGTAAACTGGGCACGGCTGACCACGCAGAGCAAAACAGGCCTATCCTTGCCCGAATACATTCCCGCACCATGCAGCAGGGTAACGCCCCGCCCAAGGTCCGTCATAAGAGCGTTTCCGATTTCTTCAGGATACGAGCTTACGATAAAAAAGCCTTTAAAATAGACAAAGCCGTCAAGCACCATATCGGCTACAACGGTACAAAAAAACAAGGCGATCAGGGAGTACAGTGATGTATTGACATTCTTATCTACAATCCCTGCAAACACTACGATAATAAAATCGGCAATGGCCATTCCCTTCGCAATACTCAAACCCGGCTTGCAGTTATTAACGATTGCCCCCGCAAGGTCGGTGCCGCCCGTTGTGCCGCCGCATTTAAACACCAGCCCTAAACCGATACCCAGCAAAATTCCGCCGAAAATGGCAGCCAAAAACAGGTCTTCTACAAAGACAATGTTTTGAGGCAAAACAGCCAAAACGCCTGAAAGAACCAAAATCGAATACATGGTGAGAGCGGCCGACTTTTTGCCCAAGAGTTTTGCGCCGAGGATAAAAAGCGGAATGTTAATGACCAGGTTCATAATATACACGCGGATACCGGTCAGTTTTTCGATAGCGACGGATAAACCGCTTACCCCGCCCGGTGCGATAGTTCCCGGAATCAGGAAAAACTGCAAAGAGGCAGCTGCAATAATACTTCCGAGTGTAACAATTAACACGTCCGCCGAAATCCGAAAAAGAGATTGCGTGGAAAGCAGTTTTTTCAATTCGTCCGTTTTCATATTTTCAGGATATCTATTTTGAAAAGGCTTCGTTTATTCTTTCGATAAGATCCTTCGTTACAAAAAACTTCTTAGAAGAGCCGTCATCAAGTGAAACCTCAAGCGCCGCAGCGGAGGCCTGAAGCGCTTCCAGTACTTCCTTTATCAGCTCTTTTTCCAAAACGGTTGTAACCCGTATGTAGCCTTTGGAAACGTCCCGGTCAAGGGTCGAAATATTTGAAAGGCGTACCGCTTTGTCTTCGGGCAATAAAAACTGCGCCGTTTCGATAAAGGCGTTTGTCTTATCATGCAGAGTAAAATTGACATAAGCGTCCGAAACGTAGTTCCGTTTTTCCATCTGATAGGTAAAATCGATCATTATATGCGCCTTATCGGTTTTAGCATTTTCCGCCGCCATTTTTCCGGGACGTATATAATATTTTAAAGTACCCGACTGCATATAGGCAGTCATCACCTTTTCCTTACCGGAAGGGGCGGTAACACAGCCCGTAAACAACAAGGCGGAAACCAGTCCCGCTATACAAAATATTTTTTTCATTTGTAAAATATAACTCATTAAAAAAAACGAATTGACAGCCTTGCTGCCGTAAAGGTAAAAAAACAACCCTCACCGCATATATGCAATGAGGGTTATCAGCATTATTCTCCTGAAACAACAGTCGTTACAACCCAGTACGGTATTATCGGGCTTGCAGGATAATCGACCCTGATATCGACTGTTCCAACCCGCGTAATTCCGCCGTTTTTTGCGGCTTGGTAGATACCGCCTTCACCTTTTACAGGAAAGCCGAAAACAAAGCGTTGCGTAGCTTCTCCGGTTTTTCCGCCTACTGTTCCCGTAGCTCCGGCTACGGGCCTAACAGTCGAGCATGAAGATACAAACAAAACGGCTGCGGCAACAAATAAAATAAACGTGATTTTTCTCATTTAAAAATCTCCTATCAAATCAAAACTGAGTTAATATTATCACGCAGGAACAACTTTGTCAATATGATATATGATAACAGTAAGTTTTACGGTACAGGTTTATTTTTTTATGGTAATACTATTGCACATTTAAAAAAATATCATCTTAAATATCAATGAGTTAAGCGGTTTATGCAATCATCTTATTCAGTTGAAAATTTTTTATAAGGCTGGTATAATAAGCCGTCTTAAAGCTGACCGGCGGAATTTTTACAATCGAATCGACGGGAACTGCAGCATAAGCGGAATAAAGGGCTTAAAAAATATGAATATTGCACTAATATACGGCGGAAGCGGTATGTCCGGAGAGCATGAAATTTCTTTGGAATCTGCAAGCTCAATCGTAAGAACCATCGATAAAAAGCACAAGCTGCATTTAATCGGTATTACAAAGCAGGGCGAATGGTTTTTGCATGGAGAAAAAGAGCGGGAAAGAATTGTAAAAAACCCCAAGGCCTTATTAAAAATTAAAAAAAACGAGGACAACAGGGTGTCGGTAATGCCGGGCGGCGGGACTAAAAAGGGCTTAAAAGCAGGCGGCGAATTCTTGCCTACGGATGTCGTTTTTCCGGTTTTGCATGGGCGCTTTGGAGAAGACGGTACCATTCAAGGCCTTTTTGAAATGGCTGGAATACCCTACGTGGGTGGAAACGTTATGGCTTCAAGTGTTTCAATGGATAAAGAAAAAACCAAAATGCTCTGGGATTACTCCGGCTTGCCCGTTGTTCCGTATATCGCAGTAAAAAAACGGGACTGGCTTAATGCGGAAAAAAGGCAAGCCCTCATAGTCGAGGCGGAAAAAGATTTCGATTATCCTCTTTTTGTAAAACCCTGCAATACAGGCAGCTCCGTCGGCGTCGGAAAGGTAAAAAACAGGACGGAGCTTTTGGAACAGGCGGAAAAGGCCTTTTTATGGGACAATAAAATTCTTATTGAAACGGCCATAGATGCACGCGAAATAGAATGTTCCGTTACGGGGAATGATGAAATTACGGCCTATATTCCCGGCGAAATTATTCCGGCGCATAATTTTTACGACTACGAAGCAAAATACACCGACCCCGACGGTGCACAGCTTAAAATTCCTGCAGATTTGGACGAAACGCAGCGCAAACGGGTCAGGGAAATTGCTGTAAAGGCCTATGAAACGCTGGACCTATCGGGGCTTTCAAGAATAGATTTTTTTATAGACAAAAAGGGCAAAAAAATATATTTAAACGAAATAAACACGATTCCCGGTTTTACTTCCATCTCGATGTTTCCTAAAATGTGCGCTGCATCGGGTTTACCTTACGAAAAGCTTATTATGTATTTGCTTGAGCTGGCAATAGAACGGTTTAAAACGGCTCGGACATTTAAATCCGCCGTAAAGGTATAAACATTCGCCTAAATCGTGTCGGGAAAGACAGGAAAGATACAGATAAAGGAAGGGAGATTACCTGCCGATTTACAAAAGCTTGAGTTTTATGCTATAAATAAAACAGGTTTAGTTTATCAAGTTGCATAAAAATATGCCGAAAATAAGGGGAGAGGTATCGCTTAATGCCCGGTACAAAAGAGCTTGAACAATTTACAACGGAACTTCACAAATTAGCTAACGAACCTGCGGTAATGGCTAAGTGGGGTGAAAAACATGAACCAATTCCTCTTCCTAAGGACGCCCCCGTTCCGGATATAGATGTGGACGATTTATTGGGCAGTATACCTTCTTCGGCAGGGGGAGAAGAAAGCCCGTCTATGGATTCCGGTACGGATGACTCGCCGTCTATTCTGCAAGGTGCAGAAAGCGGGGCAGGTGCAAAGGATTCGGGATTTGCAGACTTTGATCTACCCGAATTTTCTGCGGACGGAAGCGGGGACGGCTTTTTATCGGGACTCGGTGATTTGCCTGAAGTTTCGGATAATGCGGATTTTAAAACGTCCGATTTCGATGTTCCAGGCCTCACCGGTGACGCGGCAAGTGTTCAGCCGAGCGAAGCGCCGCAAGGGTCAAACACGAAAGAAGCGGATTTTCTTGGAGATATAAGCACGCTCAAATCAGAAAACGGTGAACCCAAAGCGGTAGAACCCGATCCTCTTTTTTCAGAAACGGAAATAGAAAATGCGGCCAATGCAAAATATGACGATATGATGGCCGCCTCTCCGGAAGACCCCTTGCCTGATTTACCCGACAGCGAAGTTTCACTTTTTACCGAACCGCTTGATGAACCGGATGAAAATGCCGGAGAATTAAAAACGGCTCAGTCAAAAAAAGCTGCTAATGCAAAAGATACCTTTGAAGACATCCTTTCAGGCATCGATCTGGATGAAGACCCGGGGCAAAGTTCCGGAGGGAATATAGAGAATGCGCAAGATATAGACACTGAAGCGTTGGCTGTTCCGGAAGACCTCCTTACCGATATGGACCCCATTGTAGAAAATACGAATGACGGTATTACGGATATTCCTGATTTTTCGATGGACAAAACCGGAATGGAACTGCCTGAAATACCCGATGCACCGCAGAGTGGAAAAATGGCGCAGAACATCGAAACTGTAGGCAGTGTAGAAGAGTTGCCTGAAAGCAAAGCTTCCGCAGAAGATTTTAGCTTTGATATGCCTGATCTTGACGATATAGGCGATTCGGCACAAAACGAAAGCGGTACAAACGGTGTGAATTCTGCGCAAGCCGGTGTTCCCGATATCGAAACGATAGATTCGGCCGAATTCCCGGAAATGCCTGCCGCAGCAGATTTCAAAGATGCAGACCTTGCCGGCGGAGCGTCCTTATCCGATGACCTTGCGGGTCTTGAAGACGGCGGTTTGGAACTGCCTTCTGAAGAAATGCCTGAACTGGCGGGCGAAAAAGGCGGCAGCGAAGCTATTAACGAGCCTATCGGCTTTGATTTGACTCCTGAAAACGAAAGAGAAGACGCGTTGTCTGCGGACCGGGCCATGTCCGAAGGTATAGATCTTTCTGACCCGGGCGGAACGGCAGTCGACACAGCCTCGCCGCCTGAGTTTACCTTAAACGATGGCGAAATGCCCGATTTTGATGAGCACACGGCCTTTGCCATAGACGACGATAATGTTTTAAATACGGAAATGGGCAGCGGGATGGACGAATTTTCCATTCCGGAAAGCTTTACCCAATTTTCGCCGGACAAGTCTTTTAAAATAGCCGATAAGAAAAAAGGCACGGACGATGAAGATTATGACGGAAAAATCCCCCTTTCGATAAGCGAAGCGGATTACGATAAACTCATAACCAGAATAAATTCATTCCCTTTAAATGTACGGCTTGAAATAGAAGACTATCTTGTAAATGGAGACGATTCGGAACTGAACAAGATGGAAATTGTTCATTTAATCGTAACCGATGTTTCTCTTAAAAAAATAGCGGCAAAACTTGAAGGCATTTTGGACAAGCCGATTCAAATTCCTAAAGGCTTTGATAAAAAATCGTACGAAGAATACGAAAAACAAAAAAACACCTTCAAATACCGTTTTATGCACAAAATATTGCCGGTAGCAATATTAACGGCTATTATTGCAGGCCTTGCCTTCTGTTTAACAATCTTAGGCTGGCAGTTTATATACAAACCGGCCGTTGCCGAAGGCATATACCGGGACGGCTTTAGCGCCATTGCAGGAGGTCAATATGAGTCGGCTCTAAAGCGTTTTGACGAAGCGGGCGCTTACACAAAAAAACGCAGATGGTACTTTACATACGCAAAGGCCTTCCGCGAAAAAAAACAGTTTTTATCTGCCGAAGCCGTCTATAAGCGTCTTTTATTCGATTTTAGACACGATAAAGAAGGCGGAATTGCATACGCCGATATGTTAAGTAAGGATCTGCGCAATTATGAAAAGGCCGAAGAAGTTTTGCGAAGAGATGTCTTGGACCATCACATAAATGATGAAGATGCCCTGCTTGCCTTAGGCGATGTCTACCTTGATTGGGCAGATGAACAAAACGAAAAATATGAAGAGGCAAAGAAAATATTTGTTTCTCTTATAAACACCCATGGCGAAAAAGATTCTTTTTTAAATGGAATGTTAAAATACTTTATCCGTACGGATAACTTGGCCGAAGTACTTCCCTTAAAAGACCGCTTTTTGGAAAAAGGCTTAAACGGAGAAGATTTGGCGGAGCTTAGCGGCTATCTTTTGGAAAAAAGATACGAGCCGAAGCCCTCGGATTCGGATAAGCTTCGGGAAAGCATTGAAGACGTAAGAGAGCTTTTGGAAAAATCGCTGAAACAAACCCCCGATAATCCCGAAGCCAATTACAATATGGCTAGGTTTTTTATCTATAACCGTAAAAACGAAGCCGCCGAACAATATCTGGAAAAGGCTATCGGTCTTTACGAAAATAGCGGCAAAATGACGCCCAAGCGCCTTTTGCGTCAGCTCGATTCGATGCGCCTTTACGGAGAGCTTCTTTCGGGCAGCAAGCGCTACAACGAAGCGCTGGAAACCTTTGCAAATGCCTTGAGCAAATACGGTGATTATACGGCGCAAAAACTAATTTACCCCAGCAAAACCGTAGGAAAACTGTATGAAGACTACGGCGATATTCTTTATTTTATTTCGCGCAATGCCGCAGATGACTACGATTACGACGCCGCCTTGGACGCCTATGAAAATGCCGTAAAAGAATTAAACGACACCCCATCGGTGCAATATAAAATGGGGTATATTCATTACAAAAAAGAAAACTATATAGAAGCGATAAAGGCGATGACCATTGCTTATAGCGATAAGCCTACCGACAAAAACCTTTTATTCGGGTTTGGCAATGTGCTGTTTAAACGCGGCAACTATTTTGCTTCTCAAACCTATTACGAAAGGCTTATGGAGCTTTTGGATGCCGAAAAAATAAGAAAGGGTATTATCTTTCCTCAGTCCCGCCCGGACCATGCGGCCTTTGTGGAAGATTATATGCATGCTTCAAACAATTTGGGCGTTGTTTTAAACCGGCTTGCCGTACAAAATGGCGATTCAAAGAAAAACGGCAGGGCAATTTCGCTTTTGGGAGAGTCCTCACGGGCTTGGGATGCCTTAAGCAGAAATCAGGAAACAATGATCCGCGCAAAACCTGTAAATTTGGCTTATGCTAATATTCAAAACATCATAAAACCCCGCTCCCTGTTCGAGCCTGAGATTTATTCCGATATTCCAAAAACGCTAGAAAACGAAAAAATACTCCAACAGCTGGAAGATCGATAGATTTAACTTCTAAATGAGGGAAGCTGCCGCCCGCCTTGAAAAATGTATAGAATGTACATTTTTCAAGGCGGGGGATTTAGTGTTCCGCACTGTGCGGGGCTATGCACCCATACTTCATAGGCTTATGCGCCCATACTTTAAGGTCAGCAGAAATTATATGAGGCGGGGCGGCAGATTAGATTCCCTCTTTTATAAAAGGCCTGCCGTTCATCTTAGATAATACCAGTAAATTGCAAAAGCAATTATTGTGTATAAGTCCTCATCGGCAATACGGGAAAACATTTTTTTGTATTTCTTTTTCAGTCCTGCTTCATCAAAATCGTTTAAACCGGCAATGCCCGACGGCGGTTTTTTGTAATATGCAGACCGGTACGGATTCGACAGTTCCGCACACAGCGCATTTTTTAATGCCCGTACATAATCTACCCGCTCCTTTTTATATTCACCGAGCTTATGATAGCGGAGGCGGCGTTTTATTTTTTTTATGGTCAGGGCATTTTCTTCTTCAGCGTATTCGTATAGCAACTCGGAAAAACAGATAAAATCATACGTCATTTTGTTTTTGAGTTCTCGTTTTCGATTATGATCTGATATATTTTCCCTCCTTTGTGCCCAATCTGCCCGTCAAAAAAATAGTTTTGGAAGATGCGTTTGTGCACTATTGTGCGCTTACTGTAAAAAGGCGGAGAGAGCCGTGCCCATAATGACCGAGTCGGGGCGGGTTACAACCGTAAAATGCACGCCTTTTTCTTCTTTTAAAAAAGTGTGCAAGTGGAACAGGATTTTTTCTTTCATCAAAAAGCCTTTTAAAAAGGTTGAGCCGTCAGCAGTTATGCACACAGGCTTTTCGCGGGTTTTACCCTTGCCCGTTTTTAAGCAGGCCGCTGCGATAACTGCGGCCGAAAGGCGGGCAGCCCGCTCAAAGACGCTTTCACAAATCAGGCGGAGTTTTATGTAATCGCCGGAAAGCGCGCCTTTTAGCACGGACGAAAAAGGGGGGGCGGTATGGTCTTGCTCTTTTAAAAAAAAGGAGACACTCTCGCTCGTCATTTCTTCAAGCGCTAAAAGGCTGCAGCATACATCTTCGGAAAACAGTTTTTCTTCTGCTGCCTTTTTTATAGCGATGGAACACAAGGCGCCCAAATAACGGCCCGAGCACATCCGTTCCAAAAAGTAGTCGTTTGCCAGATTGGATCGCTTCGAAAGCTCCTTATCAAAATCGCTTTGCCGCACGGCGCAGCTTTTGCCCGATTCGCAGACGATGATCTGCGGTTTTCCGTAAAAGGCGGTGGTTTTCAGTTTTTCGATCGGAGCCTCTTCGATGTAGGCGGAATTTAAGCCGGTGCCCAGCACAAACCCGATATTCGAATCAAAGCCGTGCGCGCCGCTTTGTCCGAAAAGCATTCCGGCTTGCAGCACGGCGGCCGTATCGTTGACCATTAACACTTTTTTGACCGTCTGCCAGCCGTTTTTGATAAGCGCCGCTTTTATGCCCTCGTTTATTTTGCACGAGGCGATCTGCGGCAGCTTTATTTCTTTGGAAAGTTTAATCGCTTCGCCGCCGCCGTCAGGGTCTATTTTTACGGCAAAAGAAAAGCAAAAAGAAACGGTATCGGCCTTATCCTTTAAGGGTTCAAGGTAGGCGGCTATGCAGCCGAAAAATTCCTCGTTTGTCATCTCCCGGTCGAGGGCCGGCATAGGGTGTTTGTAAAAATCGCTGATACGGGGCGTGCCGCTTTCGTCAAAGGTAACGAGGCAGGTTCTAAAGTTGGTACCGCCCGCATCGATGATGATGACGCGGCGGTTTTTGGGCAGCCCGCGCGGCAGGGTTTTCCATAAGGGGATCATATCCATTGAAGAGGCGGTTTGAAAGTCTTCTCCCAAACCCTTTTCCATATCGTCCAAGAGAAGACACACCGCTTCGCCTATATCTATTTCGGGGTTAAACCCGTGCCGCGTATAAAACCGGTAAAGATCTTTAATAGCAAAACTCCGCATTAAAGGGCTATTTTATTGCCCGCTTGAGCTCTTCGGTCTTGTCGGTTTTTTCCCACGAGAACTCGGGTCTGCCGAAATGGCCGTAAGAAGCCGTCGCCCGGTAAACGGGGCGTTTTAAATCCAAGGTTTTGATTATTCCGGCAGGGCTCATATCGAAGACGTTTTTAACCGCCGTTTCGATTTTTTCTTCCGGAACGTCCGAGGTGCCGAAGGTATCGACCCTGACCGAAACGGGGTAGGGGACGCCTATCGCATAGGCAAGCTGTACCTCGCAGCGGTCTGCAATTTTTGCCGCAACGATGTTCTTTGCGATGTAACGCGCCATATATGCGGCCGAGCGGTCTACCTTTGACGGGTCCTTGCCCGAAAAGGCCCCGCCGCCGTGCCGTCCCATACCGCCGTAGGTATCGACGATGATCTTGCGGCCCGTAAGCCCCGTATCGCCGAAGGGCCCGCCGATAACAAACCGCCCCGTCGGGTTGATAAAGTATTTGGTATCGGCTGCCAAAAGACCGGTCGGTTCAAGCACGGGCTTGATGATCTGTTCGATAATGGTGTTTTTTAAGTCCGCGTATTTAACGCTGGGGTCGTGCTGGTGGGAGAGGACGACCGTATCTATTTTGACGGGGCGGTACCCCTCGTATTTAATCGTAATCTGCGTTTTTGAATCGGGGCGCAGGTACGGGATCTTTTTTTCTTTCCGAAGTTTTGCCGCATACCGCAGCACCGAATGCGAATACATAAGCGGGGCGGGCATAAGCTCCGGCGTTTCGTTACAGGCAAACCCGAACATCATTCCCTGATCGCCTGCGCCCTGCATACCCTTAAATTCTTCAAGCCCCGTGCCGTCAACCCCTTGCGAAATATCCGGCGATTGGGAGTGAATCATGTTCATAACGGCCATCGAATCGCAGTCCAGCCCGTAGTCGGAATTCGTGTAGCCTATTTCGCGGGCAATGCTTCGTGCAATTTCTTGAATATCGACAAAGGTCGAAGTCGTTATTTCGCCGCCGACGATGACTAGGGCCGTAGACGCGAACGTTTCGCAGGCAACGTGGCTTTCTTTATCTTCTTTTAGACACGCGTCCAAGACCGCATCGGAAATTTGGTCGCACAGTTTGTCGGGGTGCCCCTCGCTCACCGACTCGGAGGTAAAATAGTTAATTTCGTTTTTCATATATTCCTCGATAAAAAGATTTGATTTTTGCGGTTTTTAAAAAGTCCCGAAACGGACAGCCCCCGGCGGGACGCCTAAAACGGGGCATTCGAAACCTGTAACGGCATTCATTTTAAATACGGGCGCATTATACCGTTTATTCGGCGCTTTGGCAATATCTTTTTAAAAAGAAAAGACTGATGATATGATGAGATTGTGGTTCAAGCTTACCGTTATATAAAGATAAAGCAGCGGGAGAGTTTTTGTTTTTTAAGAATAGAGGGGTTTTGTTTTAATGGAATACACGGTCTTTTCCGTATTTGCGTCTTCTCTTTTGCGGGCAGCCTCTGCAAGATAACCTGAATCCAATAAATACTGTCTTCTAGAAACAACCAAATTAATAAGTTCCTTGTACATTTCAAAATTGACCGCAAGGGCAATGGGAAAAACGTATAATTCGGTTTCGTCGCAATACCGGTCAATAAATTCAGGATCGGTTACAAAGCCCAAACTTATCATATTGCTTATTCGGTCGGCGCATTTTAAAATCTTCGCTTTTTCCGAGCCCTTTTTTATGATGCCTTTTAAATATTCGGACTTTTGCTGTCCGGGTTTTTTTGTTACTTCCAACACAAGTTTATACACATCCTCGGACTCGGAATCGATGCTTAAAAGTTCGCTGACGTCGAAATTTTCAATATCTTCTATTACATCATGAATCAGCGAGGCCTTTAAAAGAACGCTGTCGATATAGCCGTAATCGACAAGGATTCCCATTGTATCAACTTGATGACGGAACATATTGCCGCCTGCATGCCTTGCCTTGCCTATTAAGACCGTTGCAACCTGCATGTAAGGAGCGAGAGAAATTTCGTTGAGCGCATGTAAATCTCTTGTCAATGTATTCTCCATTTACTGATATATTTTTATAAATTACTAAGGCATAATAATTTATAAAAGTCTCCGCAAACTGTTAATAATATAATAGAATCGATAAAAATAATCAACGCAGGGCATTTATATAAAGACGCTGTACCCAAAACCGCATTTGGGAAGTGTGTTAACTTCCCAAATGCGGTGGGTAATAGGCAGGTAATAACAGTACAAAAATTTATAAGTTAAATTAAGTCTGCAAAACCGAAGAACGCCAAAGACAGCAGGGCTGCGGTAATAAAGAGGATAGGCGTACCTTTAAGGAATTTAGGTATGGGTGCCTTATCAACCGTTTGCCGTAAACCTGCCAAAAGTAAAAGCGCAATCATAAAACCGAAAGCGGAGCCTGCGGCATGTACCAAAGACTGTAAAAAATTGTATTTTTCGTCTATGACGTTAATGGTAACGGCCAAAATAGCACAGTTTGTGGTAATAAGGGCAAGATAAACCCCCATTGAGCTGTACAAGGCCGGAGCGGATTTTTTTAGGTAGAACTCGACCAACTGAACCAAGCTTGCAATTACCAAGATAAAAATCAAGGTTTGCAAAAACTGTAAATTAAGCGGCCGCAGAACGTAATTGTATATCGGATAGGTAACGGCGGTTGCCAAGAGCGTAACGAAAAGAACCGCCCAGCCCATTCCCGTCGATTTTTTTACGTCCGATGACATACCGACAAACGGGCACAAGGCCAAAAACTGTATCAAGATAACGTTTTTTACGAGTATTGCGGCAAGAAAAATGCTTGATAAATCGCTGACTGTTTTCATGATTAAGCCTCCAATTTTTCTGCGGCAGCGGGTTCTTCCGTGCCGGCGGCAGGTTTGGTTTCCAATTCCGGTTTTTCTGCTGCTTTTTGCTTTGCTTTTTTAGGCCGTGCACCGCTTGTCATTCGTTTTAACAGCATATTAATCGAAATCATTATGCCGAAAACCAAAAAGCCGCCCGGTGCTTTCGAGAAAAAGCCGATATGATACGCTTCCGGAATCAGTTTGATACCGGCAAAGGAACCGGTTCCCAAAATTTCCCGTATTACCGAAATAAGCACCAAGACTATCATATAGCCTAGCCCCATGCCCAAAGCATCGAGTACCGCCTTTCCGCCGCTTTCTTTTGATGCAAAGGATTCAACTCGGCCCATGATAATACAGTTTACAACAATCAGTTTTATAAAAAGTCCCATCGCTTCCGAAAGTTCGGGGGTGTACGCCTGCATAAGCAGGTCGACGATGGTTGTAAAGGATGCTATAACAATTATAAAAACCGGTATTCGGATATCGGTAGGTATGAGTTTGCGGAACATACTGATAATAAGTTCGCTCATTACGATAACGAAGGTCATCGCAACGCCCATACCAATGCCGTTTAGGACGTTTGTCGTAACGGCCAAAGACGAACAAAGCCCTATCATTAAAACCAATAAAGGATTATTCTGGATAAGTCCGTTTGTAAATATACGGATGTTTTTCATTCTTTATCTCCTATTGATTTTGCGCCGCGTATTCTTCGGCAGCCTTTGCTCCGGCCTTTAAGATAGCCGAAACGCCGTTTGAGGTAATGGTAGCGCCGCCTATGGCGTTTACGTCTTCATTGACGGTAAAGGACGAATTTAAGGCTTTACCGTTGAATTGACTGATAAAGGGTTCTTCGGCGGCCTTGCTGCCAAGCCCAGGTGTGTCCGAAAGTTCCAAAAAGCTTATCTTTTTGATGGTATTGTCGGGGTTAACAGCCATAAGTATAACCGCCTTTGCATAAGTAGGCCCTTCCATTGTAATGGTAAGACCGATGGATTTACCGTCTTTCATAGCTTCATAAGCGGTTTGCAGCTTTATTTTTTCTTCAGTCCATGTAATTTTGCCGGTAATTTCGTCGAAATTATCCGCTTCGGGAAAAACCGCCTGTAAAGCGGCCTGTGCCTTGTCTGCTTTTATTTGTTCGATCTTGGGTGCCGTAAAATTATATACGGCGGCAAGCGCAAAACAGGCTACAACCGTGTATACTGCCAATGTAATTGCTAATCTCATTGTTTGTTTCATTTTTTACTCCTTTCAATATTATTTTGCCTTTTTTTGAGGCTTTACAAACCCGTATTTGCGCTGTATCAGTTTGTTTAAAAACGGAACTACGGTATTCATAATCAAGATACTGTACATAACGCCTTCCGGCATTCCGGAAAAAAGGCGTATCAGAGCCGTTATTAAACCGCAGCCCATGCCGAACAAAACCCGGCCTTTTGCCGTTACGGGAGTCGTTACATAATCGGTAGCCATAAATACGGCACCGAACACCAAACCGCCTGAGGAAAAGGTCAAAAGCGGGTCTATCCCTGCAAGGCTTGTAATTCCAAGCGTAGTAAGAATCATTGCGGCGGGCGTTTTCCAGTCTATTACCTTTTGAATAACCAAATAGGCAAAGCCCATTAAAATAAGGAAGATACAAGTTTCGCCTATACAGCCGGCATGGTCGCCTAACAAGAGTTGACGGTATGCCTGCGGAGCCGAAAACAGCCCGAATTTTTCCGCCATGCTAGCTGCCGACATTACAACCCCTTCCTTTGCCTTCAGCATTGAAAGCGGTGTGGCCGTAGAAACGGCATCAATGGCGCCAAGATACGAAGGTGCCGTCCACTTTGTCATCGCTACCGAAAAGCTGATAAACATAAAAGCGCGTCCTACAAGGGCGGGATTAAACGGATTGGCACCGAGCCCTCCGAAAAATTCTTTACCGATTATTACTGCAAAAAAACAGCCTAAAATCAGCATCCAAATAGGCACTTCAGGAGGTACAACCATTGCAAGTAAAAGGCCTGTAACTATCGACGAGCAGTCTTTTATTCTGACGCGGTCAGGTCCCGAATAGCATATTAGCCTAAAAAGGGCTTCAAACCCTGCGCAAAAAATCACCGAAACGGCAATTCTTATAAGCGCCGGCCAAGAAAACAGGTAAATACCGTATAACGCAATAGGAAAAAGGGCGATTATAACGTGGAACATAAGTTCGTTCGTTTTAACCGGCGTTACGATATGAGGCGCAGGAGACATAAATATCTCGTTTTTATCCGATTCTGCCATTTACACCGCCTCCTTTTCTTTTGCTTTTTTTGCAGCTTCCTTCGCTTCTTTCTTTTGTTTTTCTTCTCTTAAAAGCTGCTTTCCGATTTTAAACCGCTGCACCAGTTTTATTCGTGCAGGGCAGATAAAAGAACAAGCCCCGCATTCAACGCAGTCTAAAAGACCGCATCTGACGGCTTCTTCCGAATCACCTGCTTTAAGCGCCCGTACCATCAATACGGGAGAAAGGCGGCAGCTGCATGCGCCGATACATTTGGCGCATCCGATGCACGGGCTTTCTTCTTCAAGCGAAACCTCTTCTTTTGTTAAAAACAGTACGCCTGACGTGTTTTTTTGAATGGGAAAATCGGAGTTTTTCATTGCAAAACCCATCATAGGTCCGCCTGAAATGATTTTCATAACGCCGGGTTTTAATTGAATAACGGAAGGAATCAAATCGCCGATACAAGTTCCTATCGGAGCTGTAATGTTTACCGGCTTTTCGCAGGCGCCGCCGCCTAAAGTCAGCGCTCTGTCGATTAAAGGCTTTCCCAGTCTAAATGCTTCGGAAATAGCCTTTAAGGTTCCCACATTTTGAATAATGCAGCCTATCTGAAAAGGAAGACCGCCTGAAGGAATCTCTCTTCCTACAGCCGCATCGGTCAGCGTTTTTTCTCCGCCCTGCGGATACTTGGTCTTACACAGCTGTACGATAATATTTGTGTTTTTTCCTTCGTTCGCAGCCCGTGCTTTTTCTACGGCCTTTTCCAAAACGGGGACAAGGCTTTTTTTGTTGTCTTCGATCGCAATGACGCCTTTTTCCGCATTCGAGATATGCATCGTAATTATAAGCCCGTCCACGATAGCGTCCGCATAGGCGTACATGGCGGCGGCGTCCGTACACAGGTACGGTTCGCATTCTGCGCCGTTGGCAATAACGTAGTCGATTTTGGTGCCGGGCGGGGGGCTGAGCTTTACATGGGTCGGAAACGACGCTCCGCCCATACCGGTAATGCCGGCTTCCCTAATCCGCTTTAAGGCTTCTTCGTGAGAACAGGTAAAAGGATCCAGCGAAGTCATGAATTCTTCTCTGTTTTCTTCATCTATTTGTATAAGAACGCACGGATTTTCGGTGTTGCCCGTAACAAGGTGCGGCTCTATTTTTTTTACCGTACCGGAAACGGAAGAATGAACCGGCGCCGACATAAATTTATCGGTTTCGGCAATCTTTTGACCCCGTGCAACTTGGTCTCCTACCTTCACAAGGAGTTCATTAGGCACACCGCCTTGTGTTATAGGGATCCAAACCGAATTGCTGGCAGGTTTTACCGATAAAACTTCGCTGTCGGGTGAAACCGCCTTGTTTTCGGGAGGATGTACTCCTCCCCTAAATGATTTTATACCCATATCCGTATTTTATAACATAGTCATAATACAGTCAATATGTTTAAAACGTTTTTTTATAAATTCGATATTTTTTTTACTTTTTGCCCTTTGCTTCGGTTTGTACCAGCTTAAAATCGTATTCTTTTATTCCATCTACGGAACAATAAATGTCGGTATAGCCTAAAGCGCTCAGTTCCGCCGCTGCTTTTGCCGCAGCCGTCCCTGCATTACAGTAAAATAGCAGCTTTTGATTTTTGGAAAACCTATGCAGATTATCCCCCACTGCCGTCATAGGAACGGATATAGCCCCTTCTATATGCCCCAAATCGTATGCGCTTTTGGAGCGGCAATCTATAACGACCGAATTTTTGTCTTTTAGCATTTTTGTAAACGTAATGCCCCGCACAAAATCGAAAGAAACCGTTTTATACTTGTACTGATATAGCCCTTCGGCATTGTATACTTCTTTGCAGCCCTTTTGCACCAGTTTTTCGCAGGCCTTAAAGCTGTCGTCATTATTCATGCCGTAAACAAATATGGGTTTTTTCTTCCAGTCGGCAAATTCTTCAACCCTGCTGTCGATTTTGTCCGTAGGAATGCTGATTGCATTTGGAAGGTGCTCTTTTTTATATGCCTCGTACGGTCTTGAATCTATGATCAAGATATTGTCCTTATTATCTTCGCTGTTTAAGCTTTCCAAACGGGAGCCTCTTATGTCTTCAACCAGCACCGTTTTGCGGCACGTCGAAAAAAGGACGCTGATAAGGACTAAGACTGTAAAAACCGTTTTTTTCATCTTTTTACCTCGTTTAAGATAAAAGCGCTTTTTAGGAGCGGCCGGTTAAAACGGAAAGCACAGTAACGGGCGGGCTCCTTTATCCGCTTAAAAATTTATAAAAGATTATAGCTTGTTTTAAGGCTGATGTCAAATACGGATAATAACTCTTGATTTTACCGGTATTTTGCCTTATACTGTAAGTGTTGTTGCGGAACATTGCGGCTTAAAACGGCGCCGCTTGCTTTCAGCTTTAAGTACCGGCACAAATGCCGGCAGTATAACTTTTACTGTTAAGGAGAAAACTTATGAAAAAAAACACCCTTTTACCGGTTGTTGCGGCAGCACTGCTTACCGCTGCGCTGATACTGCAAACTTCTTGTAATCTTAACGCACCCCGATACGGCGTATTAACCATCGACTTTGAAAACGGTGCGGCACGGGCCATCGGTGCAAACGGGCTTCCCGAACTGGCAGACAGCACGATGCAAATCGACATTACAGGCAGCTCCATCGTGCCCATTACAAAACGGCTTGAAAAAGACGAACCGAAAATTATTTCGGAGCGGCTGCCGATCGGGGCAGCGGTAACCGTAACGGTTTCTATTATTACCCCTTCGGCAATATGGACGGGCTCGGCCGGCCGCACAATAGACGCCGGCGATAACGAGCTTGCCGTTAAACTGAACAAGATAATAACGTCCATGCGGCCCCTGCTTTTTTCGGTGGAGGGCAGCAATACCATCGGTTATACATTTAAACTTAATATGGGCGGTCTTAGGCTTACAAAAACCACTCCTCCCTCGTGGATGAATCACACCCCGCATTTTGCCAGAGACGGAAGAGGGCGGCTGTACATCAGTTATAACGAAGGCTCCCTCAATTATAAAATAGACCGGTATACGGCGGAAGGTGTCTTTAAGGATACCATAAATCTAACGAATTATAGCGGAATTGGCAACTTAACGACCGACTTAGTAACCGGTTATGTATATGTAGTAGGGCCAGTAGGCGGTGTACAGCGTGTACATAGAATAGACAATGACGGCAATGTTGTACTGATTAGCGGTATACCGGCAGATACTATAAAAATAGCTGCCTATAACGGGTATTTATTTGTGTATAGCAGTTTGCCGGCGCCGCCGGGAAGGCAACTACAAATGTATCGGCTGACCGGTACAACAGCCGCTCCGGTAGGTACGCCGGCTCAAGATCCTTTAAAAGATATTATACCCATAACGGAGGATCCACTTATTACCCACCAAAGCGGTGAATGCCAAGATATGTTTGCGTACGGGAATAAAGTGTATATGGTTTTTACGATCGGCGCGCCGTATGACGGCAGCAAAACTTTTTACGGCGGGGTTCTTGAGTACACCTACACCGAAAACGGCAGTATGACCGAGTCGGGCAGGTACGGCTTTGGCGTTATGAAAAGCTATAGAGAATTTGGCCCATCCCAGACTGCTGTGTATCAGTTCGAGGGTGAGCCTCAAGACCGTTTTTATGGGGCACGGCGCATTATCGGCTTTGAAGACGGCATCTTGTATATCGCTGATGACGGTGCAATATTCAAATCGATACAGGGGTACCAGGGTTATACTGTATACCCAAACATAAACCGCATCGCAGCACTCGACACACATTCGGGAACTTTAACATTCGAAAACACCGATGCTACATGGTATAGGCAGTGGCGCCCGTAACCTTTGTAATTTTTTTACTGTACAGCCAGCCCCTTAAAAACGCTTTTTAAGGGGCGCTGTGTATAAATGCAATAAGCGGTTATGTTTAAATTGCCTTTAATAGCATAGCTTTTAAACAATGGCTGTTTTTTAAATTTCGGAAAGCGCTTTTACTGCAAGCCTGTCGCATTCTTCGTTATACTTGTTGCCTGCATGACCTTTTACCCAAAACCATTCGGGCATAAGGCGGGCATTCAGCGTATCCAGTTCCAGCCACAAATCTTTATTTTTGACAGGCTGTTTGGCCGCCGTCTTCCAGTTATTTTTTTTCCATTTGATTATCCAGCTGCTTATCCCCTGCTGTACATACTGTGAATCGGTGTGTACCGAAACGGCGGTCTCCGCACCTGCGTACTCGGCCTCCGCTTTTTGTAAGGCCTTGATGACGGCGGTTAATTCCATGCGGTTGTTTGTGGTAAGTTTTTCGGCCCCGCTTGCACGGCTTAGCTCCGTTTTATCGTCCCTATTTAAAATGATGTATGCCCAGCCGCCTTTGCCCGGATTTCCCGAACAGGCGCCGTCGGTGTAAATTTCCATATTCATTTATTTTATTCCTTATTACATTTATAAAATTTGTTATAGGCAATATCTAAAAATTTAACTTTTTTAGATATTGCCTATAGGCTTCTTCTAGCAGCGCTTCGGTTGTTTCCCAGCCGATGCAGGGGTCGGTAATTGATTTACCGTAGTTTTCAGGCAGCCGGCAATCGGCTATTTCCGCCCTTCCTTCCCGGATAAAACTTTCGAGCATACAGCCGCGGATACATTCTGCAGACGCATCTTTGCTAAAACGGAGTGCAAGGCTTTTTAGCAAAACGTCTTTTTGTTTTGACGGAATGCGCCGGGAGTTTCCGTGTGAGCAGTCTATTAAAATGCCGGATTCTATGTTTTCTTTTTTTAAAATATCTGCCGCCCGATAAACCGAATCCTTATCGTAATTCGGTTTATCAGTTCCGCCGCGCAGCACCAAATGAGAATCTCGGTTTCCGGTAGTATGCATAATTGCCGAAAGACCGTTACGCGCAATGCCAAGAAATGCGTGCGGCAGGCGGGCGGAAATAATACCGTTTACCGCGGCGCTTATATCCCCGTCGGTTGCGTTTTTAAAGCCGACCGGCATCGAAAGGCCGGAGGCAAGTTCTCGGTGTATTTGGCTTTCGGAGGTTCTCGCACCGATCGAAGCCCAGCTTACAAGGTCGGCTATGTACTGAGGGATTATGGGGTCAAGCAGTTCCGCCGCTGCAGGCAGTTTCAGCTTTGCAAGTTTAATTAAAAAGGAGCGTGCCTTTTCCAAGCCCTTGCCGATGTTTATAAAGCCGTCAAGGTCAGGTTCGACAATAAGGCCGCGCCAGCCTAAAGATGTCCGCGGTTTTTCAAAATACGAACGCATTACGATATAAAAAAAATCGGCATACTTTTTTTGAAGGGCAGACAGACGGAGTGCATAATCAAAGGCGGCCTTTGTATCATGTATGGAACAAGGGCCTGCAATCAGCAAAAACCGTTTATCCTTACCGTTCAGTATATTGTGTATGACAGTCCGCGCCTGTTCAATAAAAGAATGTTCTGCTATGCCGGCCGGAAATTTTTCGCTCATTTCTTCAGGGGAAATTATGGAATGTACTCTTTCAATTCCCCTATCAAGATATTTTTTTATATTTTTGCTCATAAAAGGTTTCCGGTAAATTTGATTGTGTTTTTTTCGGAATAGGCTGTATCTAAAAGCGCCTCTATTTTAAGCCGTGCAAAGATGTCTTCGGCGTCGCTTAGTTTGGCGCGCAGAATGGGATGCTTTGGAGAAAACATAACGCAGCAATCTTCATACGGGAGAATAGACGTTTCGTAGGTGCCGATCTTTTTTGAGGCATCTGTAATTTCTTCCTTATCCGTTCCGATAAGCGGTCTGAAAACCGGCAGTTCCGCATAGGAATTGGTTACTGTCAAGTTTTCGATTGTCTGGCTTGCAACCTGTGCCAAACTTTCGCCTGTAACAAGGCATTTTGCATTGATGCTTCGGGCTGTCATATTTGCAATTTTTATCATACAAATTCTCATCATAAGCGTAAGGTAAGGCTCCGGGCATTTTTCTTTTAAGCATTGCTGCACCTTCGTAAACGAAACGATGTTAAGGTAGCCGCCCAATCCGTATACGGCTAAAATTGAAGCGAGGGTTTCAACTTTTTTTTGTGCCTCAGGCGAGGTATACGGGTGCGAATGAAAATACAGATAGTCTAGCTTCATACCGCGGGTAAGCATTTTGTATCCTGCAACCGGAGAATCTATGCCGCCTGAAAGTAAAAGAAGTCCCCGCCCCGACGAGCCGCACGGTAAGCCGCGCCGCCCCTTGTGCTGCAGCCCGTAAATAAAAGCCTTCTCTCTTATTTCTATTGAAATGATAATATCGGGATTATGCACGTCGGTTTTCAGTGTACCGGCCGTATGAATGAGGCCGCCTATCTCGGCGGAAATTTCGTAAGATGAGAGGGGGAAATTTTTATCCGCCCGCCTAGATTCTATCTTAAATGTTTTACAGCCGTTCTGCTGCGCATGGATAGCCTTGGTACGCACGGCATCGGCAATGGCTTCCATATTTTTTTCTGCAGGGACGGCCTCCGCCCAACCGGTAATGCCTATAAGTGTGTTCAAAGCACGTTCTGTTTTTTCGCGGAATTCTTTTTTTACGCTTATATACATTCTTCCTGCCCGCACTCTGATTTTCGGTTTTGCGTCTGCAAGATAAAACTGCAAATTTTGTGAAAGTCTTGCTTCAAACTCCCGCAAATTGCCTTTTTTTAAATTAATTTCGCCTATTTTCGCAAGATAAAAAACGTCGTCCATCGACTGCATTTTATAGTAAAACGAAAAAAAAGTCCATTGTATGATTTTTATGCTATGAAATGGGAAAAGATGATGAAGAAGATATAAACCGGAACGGCTTCCTGCAAGGGTTTGCGGCGAACTGGACTTGAACCAGCACACCCGTTAAGGCATCAGCACCTCAAGCTGACGTGTCTACCATTCCACCACCGCCGCAATAGGGACTCACTATAGCAAATAATAAAAAAAAAGTCAACGGCTGCTCAAGGCTGCTTGTCAATAATAATTGATTTTTTAATTTTTTCTTCAAAAGACTGTTTTTATCGGTTAGAAGATATGACGCAGTAATCGGTATTACGGTTTTGTGTTTTCCACTGTTGCCATTGCAGGCTTCTTATATTAATATATTTTAGTTACTAAAACATATTGACAAAAAAAGTATTTTGATGTATATTTATTTTAGCAACTAAAAGAAAAAGGATATGCCAATGAACGATATACAGGGTCTTATTGAACGGACGGCAAAAATTCAGTACAAAGTAAACGCTAACGATAAAAAGCCGAGAACTTTCGGTACACGGCATAAATTATACCAAAGCGAAATTCATTTTATAGAAGCGATAGGTTTAGACGGCGGATACAGCGCTTCCGAGCTTTCGGAAAAACTCGGCATTACAAACGGTGCCGTAACACAAGTTGCAGATAAGCTGCTAAAGAAAAAATTGATAGAAAAATATAAAAAAGCGGATAACAAAAAAACCGTTTATTTTAAGCTGACAAAAGAAGGAACCGTTGCATATAACAATCACGAAAAATTCCATGCCGGTTTTAACGAGAAACTTGCAGCATATTTGAGTTCTCTTTCAAAAAAGGAGTTCGATGCGATTGCACGTTTGGCGGAATTGGTAGACAACAACATCCCCGATTTAAGTACACAGGAGGGTTTATTATGAAAGCTGTTATCATAGTATTCAGTCCGTCAGGACATACATTGATTGCTGCACATATGATTCAGAAAAAAATTAAAGATAAAGGCGGCACGACTGATATCATAAATATTACAAAAGATGACAGCCTGTTGTTTGCCTCAAAATCCGAAAGGCAAAAAATCTTGGAAGACCGCTTACAAGAATTCGATGTACTTTTTGCAGGAGCACCGGTATACGCAGGACACGCTGAAAGCCATATACTGAGTATCATCGAAGCTCTGCCTTTGCCGGATCAACAATGTTTAAAAATTGCAGTTCCGTTTATTACTTATGGAGGAGCACATTCGTTTATCGCATTGGAAGAAATGGGAAGAGCATTAAAGAAGAAAAAATATGTGCCGGTTTTAGGAATCAAACTTGCTTCGTTTCATACACTTAGCAGATTTTTCCATACCAAAATACTGGAGCACAAACCCGGCGATATGGAAGAAGGTTTAATAGAAACGGCAGTAAATAAAGTGTTTGCTCTGTGTTCACATAAAGAACACATAAAAGACAATAGTGCTTCTTTTGCCTATACCAAAGGTCCAATGCGTTTTATGCTGAAGCTCCTTTCACAGGAAAAAATACACGGAAAGTTTAAAACCGTATCGATTATACGGGAAAAGTGCAGTGCATGCAAAAAATGTATTTCAGTGTGCCCCATTAACAATTTTATATTTACAGACGGTAGGGTATCGATAAAAAATCAAAAAAATTGTATATTATGCGGAGAGTGTTTTTATAACTGCGGCTGCAACGCAATCGATTTTGCATACCGAACGGTTGCACAAAAAAGATTAAACGATGGAAATATTGTTTTTGAAAAAGATATATCTGCCATATATCCTAAAAAATACGGCTATATAAATAATAAAGGAGATCTGCTATGAGTAACGTATGTATTGTGTACAGTTCAACACATCATGGAAATACCGAAAAGGTACTGAATAAAATAAAGGAAAAGTTTCCTGAAACGGTTTTGATAAAGGCCGGCGATTTTAATCCCGATGATTTTAATCGCTATGAAGCAATCGGTTTTGCTTCAGGAATTTTTTACTTTAAATTTGCAAAACCGGTCGATAAGTTATTTGAACGAGCGCTTGTGAGCGGTGTACAAAAGCTGTTTTTTATTTATACCGCAGGAGCGGTCAATGCAGGGTTTGAAAAAGCTTTGCGCAAAAAAACCGAACAAAACGGAAAAATCTGTCTAGGCATATTCGGCTGTAAAGGCTTTGACACCTTCGGTCCTTTAAAACTCATCGGCGGTTTAAACAAGAACAGACCGAACGAAAAGGATTTTAAAAACGCGATCGATTTTTTTGAAAAAATATTATGAATGCATAAAAGCTTTTTCGGTATATGAAGAGCCGGGCTTGTTAAAAATACTACACTGTAACGGTTATCATCTAACAGTGTTTTCAAATCCAAAAATTAATTCATGTTTTTACATCCAGTGTTTTGCACTATGCACATAACATCCGCTTAACCTGCAATTAAGGTTGTTCCTGTTTGCAGGTTAGCAGGTGTTAGGTTAAATTTTTATGTATATTTATTCTTTTTCCACGTTATATAATCTTTTTTGACCTTCATAGCTTTTAGCTTACTCCACGCATCTAAAGCCTCTTCTCTTGTTGCATTTTTTTCATTTGCCAGATAATCACTGATGAAGTTATTAAATTTACAGGATGGAATTTGCGGAAGCTTTCCTTCTGTTTCATTTAAACGAATATATTCACAAATGACATCGTTATAAGTTATTTTTTCACCATTAGAAAGTTTATTTTCAATCCAGCGATTAAGCCAATATTTTGCCCCTGATTTCGGTTTTAATCCCGGAATCCGTTTATCCATTTCACTATGTATGAATTCCCATGTTTCTTTTTTGTTGCTAAAATTTTCAACATAAGTATGACTATTCAATATATCTCTATTCCGGCTTTTACTCCGATAACTATTTTTTTTATTCACCGTTCCGGTTTCCAAAAATTGAATAATCATGTCTTCAAGCTGATCCTTTCGTGTTCTTGAATCAAAAGGAATTTCAAGCGATTTTGCTAATGCTTTGAGTTCACTCATGTACCAATATTTATTCTCAAATTCTTTTATTGTCATATAGTCTTTTGTTTATGTGCCGTGATTATTGTGTAACTGTATGCATTACCGGTTATCATGATATCGTCAATACTTACATACCAATTTTTTCCTTTTTTAATTATTGAACTTCTCTTAATCAAGAATTTTCTTTTTACACCGCTCAATAACATCTTGGGTATTTAAACTTTTACACCTTCATATTATTTTGCGTGCTATGGCATGTTTAGACAATGCCAACTGCATTGCCTAAAATGAGTCTTGCTTTTATCTATCTATTCTCTACGGATAAAAAAACCTTGTTCGGAAGACAGGCATTCCAATCCCCTTGTTGTTTAATGCAGGGCGCAGCAATACAGGTTTTGTTGGAACAAGGCGAATCAATAACGGTTGCAGTTTTATCTTTAATGCTTATGCGTGTTATGCCTATTTCCCCTTCGACGCTTATATCGGCCTCCTGCTCCATAGGATAGATCCATTCGCCCTTAGGTGTTTTTATTATTAAATACAGCTTTGTTTCGGAAGAAGTATAGATAAAAAGCGAGGCTAAAAAAACGAAACTTAAAACCGCTGCCAGAATCAGTATATCAAGCGGTTTTATCTTTTTAAAAAACTTTTTCATGCTTAAATTTCTCCATAGTTTTTTTAGCAAGTTTCCGCCGCCCCATTATGCCCCGCATTCCTTTTTCAAAAAACAATTGCAGCGCATCCTTGTTTTTCATTGTTTTACGATAACCCGAATTAATTTCTGCAATGGGGTTGGAAAAATTATAGGCAGAAGTGTTTGAATCGATATTGAAAAAATACGTTGGTATGTTGTTTGTATCAGGCTTGCTTGGAAGGCTGGCAATTTCCATGGCGCGCATGATAATGGAAACGGAGGAGCTGAAGTCGGTTTTTTGTTTTTGGTTAAAGGTGCCGAGCGTTACGGCAAGGATGTTTTTATAGCCTTTTTGCTTTGCAATCCAAACAGGCGTGTTGTGTTTTACGCAGCCGTCCGTATACAGCCTTCCGTTGTTGTGAAACGGTTCAAAAAAGCCGGGATAGGAAGAAGATGCCCTCATTCCGTCGGCTAAAAAGCCTTTTTCTATAATTACCTCTTCGCCGGTTAATAAGTCCGAAGCATTGCAGTAAAAGGGAATGGTGCAGTGTTCAAATTTTTGATAGTCCGTCAGCTTTCTGAAAAAATAAAGGGCTTTTTCGCCTGAATCTACACCCAATTTTGAAATAAGATGATTGATGACCGTTCCTATCTTTAGGATTTTTCCTATTTTTCCGTTTCTTCCAAAGCGCGGTAATTCGATATAGTCGTCTAATCGAAAATTGCCTGAAAAAAAGTCGTACATAAATTTTACGCCGGTGCCGGAAGCATACAGCCCGCCTATAATGGCTCCCATAGAACAGCCGACAATACAGTCGGGTTTTGGAAAATGCAATTCTTCAAAGGCTCTGAGCATTCCTATATAAGAAAGACCTCTAACGCCGCCGCCGGATAGAACCAATGCCCATTTCATAATCCGCTTATTATAGCGTTAATTTTTATTTTGTTCCAGTGTTATGCCGAAAAAAGCAGGGAGTTATCCGTAGGCGGAATTTTTGTGTATTCGTCATAAAAAGTGTTGCAGCAATATGCGGCAGTGTCCTCTACTATGATGTAAACAGCTCCTGCCTCAAAAATCGATGCGCGTATTAAATTAAAAGGGCTGTCCGAAAACCGAAGCTCTTGGACAGCCCCTTGAACAAAACTACATCCGCCCGTTATTCTTTCCAGACCAGGCGGAAACCTATAACTTTATTATCTTCACTGGGAGAACCGTCCTCTCGCTTACCGGTCATACAATCATACACAGCTGTTTGATTCTGTATATTATCCGTCCAGTTGCCGCCGCGCAAAACGCGTTTTGATGTCGTTGATGAAGAAGCACTTTGCGGATTTGTTACCGTACCGGAAGATACTGTTGCGGAATACTTGTCCCAGCACCACTCCATAGCATTGCCGCTCATATCGAAAATACCGAGCGCGTTCGCGTCTTTGGTTCCGACATCTGCTAAGCCGGTTACAGCCGGAGACTGTTCTACAAACGTCGTACCGTTGTAATATTTGTTGAAAACCGCAACCCGTGCCGTTTCTGCGCGTAAAGTTTCATACGTTTCTCCTACAGGTGGTGTCATTCCCTGAAAACCGATAGGCTTTATTGCACCGCTTGCCGAATCCAATTTAGTTAAATAGACACTGCCATATTGCTCGGCATTGGTGTTGTTGTTCTGATAACGCGCAGCATATTCCCATTCGGCTTCGGTAGGAAGTCGATAGCCTTTTTTTGCAAGATTGCAATAAGCATCATCGGCTTCGGTATTTGCATCTTTTACGGCAGCACCGGTTTCGGAATCTTTGCGGTATACGCATTGCTCTGTACTTCCGAATTTCATTTCGGTGTATGCGTTACACCACGTTATGCAATCGCGCCAGCTTATATTCGTCATCGGCTGATTATCGCGGTTATATTCTTTCTCCTCTTCATCATATTCGAATTGATAACCGTTCTCTTTTGCCCACTCATATACTGGTTTCCACAGCTGTACCGTTACTTCGTATATGCCGATTGTGTATTCGCTTAAATTGACTGTGCGACCATTAGGAAATACACCCCGCCAGAGGGTATCCAAACCGTCTTTCTTAGGCAGTGCATAAGAGGGATCATACCCGGTAATAGTTGCCAAAGGTACTTTTACACCGACGGAAACCGGAACAGCTTGCGTCGTTGCATATACCTCGGTGTCTTTCTCAAAGGTATCACTGTCGGATAATTCGTTTCCGTCCGCACTGTCTTTTTTCCATGCAGCAAACACATAGCCTTGGTCGCAAGTGATCTTTGTTTTTGCATCGTCTTTTATCGTACCCCAGGTTACACCATACGGCTTTGTAATTTTAGGATCTGCTGCCAGCTGAACATGACCGCCGCTTTTTATCGTGATAGTAACGTTGATTTGCCTTGTTTCAGCGTATATTACCGTATTACTTCTGAATGTGTCACCATCTATTAATTCAGCACCAGTTTTATCACGTTTCTTCCATGCAATCACGGTAAAATTATGATGTGGAGTAACTTTGCCCATAATTTCGGCTTTTTTTTCACTCCATGTTGTTCCCCAAGGTACATACAGTTCGGCAGGTGGAGTTATATCGACATGGTTGCCCGTAATAGTGAGTTTTACATCTTTCAGCTTGGATTCGGCAAAAACGGCGGTATCGGCAGTAAACTTATAAGTGCCGATCAAAGAGTCCCCCGCAGAATCATTGAGTTTCCAGCCTCTATTTTCATAATTTGGTTTATATTTAATTTTGCCTTCCGCCTGCGGTTTAAGCGTACTCCACGTATTGCCGTAATATGCCGTAAAAGTCTTATCGCCCGCTACTTTGTAAAGAACGTTTGTATCTCCTTGAACGGTTATCGTTATCGCGATCCTTTTCGACACGGCGTAGATGGTTGTGTCCGTTTCAAATTTATGATCGGGTAAAATCTCCGCACCCAATTCATCAGTCAGTTTCCATATTTTATTTTCATAGCCTTCGGCATATTCGATTGTGTCTGCTGCCAGTGATTTAACATGATTCCATGTTTCACCCTTGTTTACTTTAAACGTATGGTCTGCCGATTTATGGATAACATTCGTATCCCCGTTAACAGTTATTGTTACTTTAACAGGCGGTACCGTAATCTGCTGCGATTCGGCATAAACAGTTGTGTTTGTATTGAATTGATGACCGTCAGGGATAACATTGCCTAAAGCATTGTTAAACTTCCACGTTTTATTTTCATATCCGCCAGTATAATTTATTTTACTGTTTGCCAAAAGCTTAATGTCTTCCCATTTTGTACCGGGGTCTACCTTAAAGGTATGGTCGACTTTGGGAACCGCATGTTCATCCCCGTCAACAGTTATCGTTATTTGCGCAGGCGTTGAACCGCCGCTTCCGCCGCCTTGCTGCGGTGAAGACG
>CAUUSH010000025.1:0-29313 GCA_963547785.1 uncultured Treponema sp.
AAGCTCCTGTTAAAGAATTTTTGGACACAATCAATATATTGCGTATCGGAGTCATCATCGCCGCTTTGGTTATCCTGCTTGCCGCCATTCTAATCATCTCTATTTTTAGCCGCAAACTAGTAAGACCAATTCAAAATTCCGTTCCCGTACTGCAGAAGATTGCACAAGGGGACTTCACGGCGCGCCTGCCTTTACATGGCAACAATGAAATTACCGATATGTTTGAATACTTCAATGAAACAATCGAAAAAATCGGCTCGTCGATACGGAACGTCGGCACAAACTCGAACACGATGGAAGATATTGGGAACGAGCTTGCCAGCAACATGACTGAAACTGCCAGTGCCGTAAATGAAATTAGCGCGAACATCGACGGGGTAAAGCAGCAAACGCTGACACAGGCTGCCAGCGTTACCGAAACGGCCGCCACCATCGAAGAAATTGTCCGTACCATCAAGCAATTGAACAACAGTATCGAAACGCAAGCAGCGAGCGTTTCCGAATCTTCCGCTTCCATCGAACAGATGGTTGCTAATATTGCCTCCATCGGGCAAACGCTTGAAAAAACCGATGATGCTATCAAAGAACTCACCTCGGCTACAAGCGACGGCAAAGATACGTTGGTAACGTCCAACAGCGTTACCCAAAAGATAGCCGAAGAGTCGGGCAGTCTAATGGAAGCGTCTAGCGTTATCCAGCACATCGCTTCGCAGACGAACCTTTTGGCAATGAATGCGGCCATCGAAGCCGCCCATGCAGGCGAAGCGGGAAAGGGCTTTGCCGTTGTCGCCGACGAGATCCGTAAGCTCGCAGAAGACTCTGCCGCGCAGGGAAAAACAATAACCGCCACGCTGAAAAACTTATCCGGTGAAATCGAAACGCTTTCCGCCTCGTCTAAAACCGTCGAAGAAAAGTTCAACGCAATCTTTAATTTGGCCGAGCAGGTAAAAGAAATGAGTGCCCGCTTGACCGAAGCCATGCGTGAACAGGAAAACGGCAGCAAGGAAGTGCTCACTGCAATTCGCGACATCAACACGGTAACCACCGAGGTGCAAGCCGGTTCTGAAGAAATGCTTAAAGGCGGTGAGGGCGTCGCCGAAGAAATGCAAAAGCTCGATGAATTGACCCGCGTCATCACCGACAGCATGAACGAGATGGCAAGCGGTGCGGTGCAGATTAACAATGCTGTGCAGGAAGTTAATGAGATTACGCAGAAGAATAAGGCGAGTATTGAAAGTCTTGCTAGTGAGGTTGGTAAGTTCAAAGTTTAGACAAAAATAGAGCGGTATCTACGGCGTTGCTGCACAAAAATTAATCCTCAACGTATCAGAGGCGGCACGGATGCTGCTGGTTCCACGCAGCCGCGATGTTTTTTGTTTCACAAAAAACTCGCCATCAAGCAATAGACACGGATGTCTATTGCTTGATGAGGTTTTTACCTCGTCTATTTACAAAAGGCTTTTCGGTGTGCAGTATGTGCAATTATATTTCTTCAATGCCGGAAAAACTAAACCTATGCGACCAAATCCGACTTTTGTTGTATTATTATACAAAATAGGAGCTTTGCGGTACGGCTTTGAGCAAAATTTTTTTTTAGCTATTGACACAATGCAGCATATATGCTATGATGCGCGCACATCGCAGGGTAGAGCAGTTGGCAGCTCGTCGGGCTCATAACCCGGAGGTCGGAGGTTCAAGTCCTCTCCCTGCTAACCTTTTTTAAGACACTCTAAAAGAGTGTCTTTTTTTATTTTAATTTTTGACCCGCCTGCCGTTTCCTGCACTTTGCCATCCGTTTTCCCTATTTACACATCCGCCAAATAACGCTAAGATAGGCCTGCTGTAACCTTACATTACCGGCAATTTTTTTAATTCGGAAAAGACGCTCCGCCGAAAAACTATACGAAAAACCATAATAGGAGAAAATATGAAAACGACTTGTTTAAAAAAACTTATTGTAAAGGCCTGCCTCGCCCTGCTCTGCCTTATAACGGCTGCCGCCGCCTTTGCCCAAACGGATACCGCAAAAAATGACGGATCCGTCTTATTCAGGTTCAAATTTAAAGAAGGCGACACGCACAAAATTCACTCGGTTGTAAACGAAAAAGTGTTTGTGGACGGGGTTTTCCACCACGATGCACAAATCGTAAACAGAATAACGGCAGAAACACTGAAAACCGCACCCGCCGAAAACGGCAGACCTGCCTCGGGGCTGTTTTCCTGCACCTTTATGACGAGCGAACAAAATTCGAACAAGACCTTCGACTGGTCGCGCCGCTATCCGAGCAAATTTATCCGCGACGGTGTGGGAACCTACACCATCGAAGACAAGTACTTTATGCCGGTCGTAAGAAACCTGCCGATCTTCCCCGAAAAGCCCGTAAAACCGTCCGAAACGTGGACAAAAAAGGGCTACGAAGCCCACGATTTTCGGGACGCCTTCGGCATACAAAAGCCGTTCACCTTCCCATTCGATGTAGAATATCAGTATGTCGGCCTTGCGGAAATAGACGGCGTTACCTATCACCACATTACGGCAAAATACAACCTTGACTATACCGTTCCCGACTCCGTTTTGCGCAAATACCGGGGAAAAAACGACACGCCCGTCAAAACGCTCGGCTTTTCACGCCAAAACTTGTACTGGGACAGCGAAAAAGGAAACCTCATAAAATATAACGAAGAATTCGAAATCAAACTCGTCTTGTATTCGGGACACGTTTTGGACTTTATCGGATCGGCTTATGCGGATGTTATCGAAACGCAAAAACTGGAACCAGATACGGCGGAAGAACTTAAAAAAACGATAGAAGATTCCAATCTTGAAAATACGAACGTAAAAAAAACGGAAGAAGGAATAACCGTCAGTATAGAAAAAATACAATTTTTGCCCGACTCCGCCGTGTTAATGGCGTCCGAAAAGGAAAAACTGAAAAAAATAGCGAATATTCTTTCAAGATTCTCCGACAAGGAGTTTTTGATTTCGGGGCATACGGCTTTTGCGGGTACAAAGGAGGAGCGGCAGGCGCTTTCGGAAGAACGGGCGGCCGCGGTTGCCAATTACTTAATCGAGCTGGGGCTGCAAACCCGAGACCACGTGTACACGCGCGGCTTCGGTGCAACAAAACCGCTTTTTCCCAATAACTCGGAAGAAAACCGGGCAAAAAACCGCCGCGTCGAAATTACGATTTTGGAAGACTAAAAAATACCCTTATGCCATGCCCAAAGTCAGCTTTGCAGCTTTTGGCGCCGAGTTTCGTTGTACGATGCGGCCATCTCCTCTTTTGCCTTTCGTCTTCTCTCCTTCTTTGACATCCGCTACTCCTTATTCTTGTAGGCAGATTAGGAACTACAGCTTTCACATTCTTCTATTTCGAGGGAACGGCTGCGCACATAATAAATCGATTTGACGCCGTTTTCCCACGCCTGCACATAAAGGCTTAAAACCTTGCTGAACGTAAAATCCGTCGTGATGTATAAGTTCACCGATTGCGCCTGATCGATATGGCGCTGACGGATTCCGGCAGCCTTAATGCTCCACGACTGGTCTATGTTATGGGCATTTTTGTACAGCCAATAGGTCGAGGCGGAAAGGGACGGTGCAACGCGCGGCATAAGAGAGCCTTTTTTTTCTTCTAAAAAATATTTGTTCATTATCGGGTCTACGCCGGCAGTTGTTCCTGCGATGATGGATGTGGAGCTTGTGGGAGCAACCGCGAGCAGATAGGCGTTGCGGATGCCGGTTTTTGCAACGCCTTCTTTTAATTCCTGCCAGCGGGAATCGGTATAGCCGCGTTTATCGAAATACGCTCCCGTCTGCCAATCGCTTCCTTCAAAATACGGATAGGCGCCTTTTTCTTCGGCAATTTGAGCAGAGGCTTTTACGGCTGCGTAATTTATTTCTTCAAAGACCGTATCGGCAAGCTCCAAGTGATTATCGGTTTCCCACGATATGCCGTTTTTTACCAGCATGTGGTGATAGCCTGAAACACCGAGCCCGATCGAACGGTAATTCGCATTGGTAACTTTTGCATAAGGCACGGGGTAAAAATTAAGATCGATAACGTTGTCCAATGCCCGCACAGCCGACGTTACGGTTTCGGCGATTTCGTGTTTGTTGTGAACGTCAATATTTCCAAGAACGATGGAAGCAAGATTACACACGACAAAGTCGCCCGGTTTTGTTACCGTTACAACAACCGTTTCTCCGCCGTCCGTTTTTATTTCGGTATTCAGTGTTTGTATGCCGCTCATATTCTGCGAAATTTCCGTACACAGGTTGGAACAATAAATAATACCCTTGTGCGGATTAGGGTTTGTTTTGTTGGCATGATCCCTGTTAAAGGCGAATGGCGTGCCCGTTTCCACGGCCGATTTTAAAATCAGACGTACCAATTCTTTAATTGGAATTTCGCGCTTCGTTATCCGCGAATCGGCAATACATTCTTTGTACTTCTTTTCCCATTCGTCCCCGAAATAGTCTTCCAGCGCATAACCCTTTGTCGTCAATATTTCGTGCGGGCACATTAAATACCACGGCGCGTCGATATTATCCCGTACGGTTTTCCAAAACAGGTCGGGGTAACACACGGCAGGAAAAACATCATGCGCCTTCATTCTGTCATCACCGTTGTTGGTACGCAGCTGCAAAAATTCGGGAACATCCTTGTGCCACACATCAAGGTACACAGCCACCGAACCCTGCCTGACGCCGAGTTGGTCAACCGCAACAGCCGTATCGTTGGCAAGTTTTATCCAGCGGATAATGCCGCCCGCCGCACCCGTAAAGCCCCGTATAGGAGAGCCGACCGCGCGCACCTTGCCGAAATAAAGGCCCATACCGCCGCCGAATTTCGACACCTTCGCAAAATTGTCGATACTGCGGTAAATGCCGTCAAGGGAATCGGGCACCGTATCTATAAAACACGAAGAAAGCTGATGATACGGCTTTCGGGCATTTGAAAGGGTCGGCGTGGCCATTGTAACCTTTAAAAGACTTATCATATCATAAAACCGGCTGACCCATTCGAGCCGGTTGTTTTTTTCGTTCATTGCAAGATGCAGCGCAATCCCTAAAAACATTTCCTGCGGAGATTCCAAGGCGGTATTGCCGTGTGTGCGGATTACGTACCGGCGCAAGAGCAGGTCCAAACCGCTGTACGTAAGCAGTTTATTCCGCTCCTCGTTTATCAGTTCGGCAGCCTTTTCTATTTCGCCGCGCGTATAATGTTCGCAAATATATGTTCCGTAAAGCCCTTCGGCTTCCAAATATTTTATTTTTTCGTAAAACGAATTTATTTTTCGCTTCTCCGACTCTCCGTTTAATTTCAGTGTAAACTGAAGCATCAACAAACGGGCCGCAATAAATTCCCAATCGGGAGCGTCCTGTGCTGTAAGTTCCACGGCGGCCTTTATCAGCATTGCAAACGATTCGGCATCGCTCATATTATCTTTTCTAAAAGAAAAAAACTTATGGGCGAGTAAATTCAAATTATATTCTTCGGAAGAAAAATCGTTTTGAATTTCGGTTAACACTTTTTGAATATCGATGGAAGAAAAAAAACGCGAAATGGTCTGCCTTGAATCCCGCCGCTTGGTTCTTGCAACCCTGTACAAAATAAAATTCTTGACTTCGACATAATAATTATGTTCGATAAGCGCTTTTTCTACCAAATCCTGAATTGTTTCAACGTGAATAAGATTGCCGTTTTTGTTCAGCTCGTTTATGTCTTGCTCTATTTCTTTTACCAGCGGAGGAATAATGATATTCAAATTATCGTATTTGGAATCGCTGACGCTTTCAAATGCAGACTGAATCGCCATCGCGATTTTTTCGGGTTCGTAGCTCCTTTTTTCCCCGTTCCTCTTTATTATTTGCATGATACCCACCCCATATATTGTATAGTTTTTATATAATTTGCGATTATAACACAATATATAGCGTATGTCAAGAATTTCCAAAAAAACCAAACGATAGGCGAATAACCCTTGCGGCAAAAAAGGCGTTTTGTTATAATGCGCTTCCAACAGAGGGCTTGATGAAACTTATAAAATTGTGGGAAGCTGATGTGAATAAGGCTTACGCATTGCACAAAACATTTCAGCAGACTGAAAACGGTTTTGAAAATCCGGCTTACGGTTTATCTTTTGACGATTTTACGGCATACGTCGAGCAGCGTAAAAAGCGGTCGCAGGGAATCGGTTTAAAAGAGGGGTATGTTCCCGATACGGTTTTTGTGCTTACGGATAGCGGCGAAAATTATATCGGAATATTTAATCTGCGACATCGGCTGAACGAATTTTTAAAAAACGGGCCGGGACATATCGGTTACGGCATAAGCCCCTTATACCGCAATAAGGGCTATGCGTCGGAAGGTTTGACTTTGACGCTTGCAGAAGCAAAAAAAATGGGCATTGCCGAAGTGTATTTATCCTGCAACAAAGACAATGAGGCGAGCTTTCGTGTTCAGCAAAAAAACGGGGCCGTCCTTCATCACGAAGACGAACATAAATACTATACCCGCATTTTGCTGTAAGGTATTTTGCGTTTTTTAAACGCTCCTTAAAATTGAACAGCTGAACAAAATATCAATTTTGGAAGCTGTTCAATTCGCCGTTTTAAAAGTGATAATCAATATGAGTTTACAAATATAACTTTACAAGCTAAAAACTTATCGGATTCACCATGTTCTTTGCTTGAGGCAACGATTATCAAAGCAATTATAGATGATGCAAAAGAAATATATGTTGAACCGGTATGGATTGATCTTGTTTTTGATAAACGGAGAGAATGGAAAGAACCTTATGAAATACTAGGAGTTGCTCCTCCAAAAACAGAGAAAGAGAATATGGAAGGTGTGCAATATAAAAATATTAAGATTTTATTTGAAATGAATCAATATTACAAAGAAGTTAAAAGGATTACATTAACCTTTCTATAAGTCAAGTTGATACTTTCTTCTTGACTTTTTATGGGGAATAGATTATGACAAAAGAAGAATGGGCAAAAAAATGACGGATATATGCAGTAAGGCAGCAAAGAAAATGGGTAAGTATATTCAACGAGAAGTATGTGATGAAATTTAGCAAAGCTGTACAAATACTTGGAATAAAATTGGAAGAAAAATATGGGTAAAATATTGGAGATATGGAGAACGGATACAACAAAGATTATTTATTTGAGTATTCTCATAATATTAGGAGCTTTTTTTGTTAAGAAGATGTTTAATCCTCCTGCCGGGCATCGCTATAAATTTAAAATGATTATGTTTACAACAGAAGCAGAGAAACGGCTAAAAACAACAGAACTTGGCAGACATATTTTTACCTCAAAGACAAGAAACAAACTGATATTGCCTTGGGAGTTTAACTTGTGGACACAAATTGATTTGTTTGAAAATGCTATTGTTCTAAAGAGGCACAAAAAAGAGCGGCCGGTCTTTTTTTATGAATTATATGCCATACAACCTTTATCGGTAAACTCGCTTTTTGTAATGGGTAAATACTTTGGATATGCTTTTACATTTAGAAATAAGGATGAAATTATTTTAAAAAGTTGTGATATGTATGATTTGGATATTTTTATAAATAAACTGTGTTCGCTCTTCCCGCCTGAAAAAGGCGATGCGATTATAGGGGATATTGGTTAAAAATGAGATTGTTGCTCTCCATGAAATAAGTTAAAAAATACTACCTTAATCTAATATTTCAATTATCCCGCCCTGTATTGAAAAAAATACGGATATGTATATAATTATTCTTGTATACATTTTTATATAACTATCAAGTTTGCAAAGCAAACGCCGCCGGATGTATATGTTTTTAGCGGAGAAAACTGTGCTGCAAACAGATAGGAATAGGAAGACGAAATTGATGAAAACCGTAAAGATTGATTTTGATGTTTTGGAAATGATGGTATTCTTTTGGGAAAGCGTTGCTTCAAAAGATAAGATAGGCGATGAGTATTTTGTAGAAATTGCGGAAAAACCGCAAATGGAAGTTTCTTACACCGAAGGCTTTTCCAAAGATTCCGTGCGCCGCGTGCTTTCGTCCATTTCCAACAGGGAGCGGCTAAACGACCGTACGCCGCTTGAAAGCCGCTTTTGGAACAATAATATGTGGATTTTGGAAGATTTACAGGTTATGCACAATATGATGGCGCCGATAAAAACTTTGAGCTTAAAAGAAGCCGTCGAAAAAAACGAACTACGGTGCAATAATGATGAGCTTGAAGTAATCTTTATTCCTGCCCATACTGAAGAGTACTACTTTAAGGATAACAAACTGTACATCAATTTTTTTAAGCTGACGCCAGACTTTGAAAATCCCGAAAACATAAAAATAGCAGGGCTTCCGTTAAAAGAATATGTGATTAAACAGGTGAATGCACTTGGCAGTACCGATTAAATCCGCTAACTAAAAAAGAAATAAACCATAAAAAATACATTAATAACCATAATTTAAGGAGTTATGTCTATGAAAAGGTTTGTATTAAAAACCGTTTTAGCGGTTTTATGTACCGTCTGTTTTTTTTCGGGCTGCAGCGCCGATAAAAACAGCTATGATGTTGCCGTTATCGGAAGCGGAGGCGCAGGGCTTTCTGCTGCCCTTTCGGCAAAGAATGCAGGCGCTTCGGTCATTGTGCTTGAAAAAATGCCCTTTGCTGGAGGCAACACGAACTATGCCACCGGCGGCTTAAACGCCTCTGAAACATCGGTTCAAAAGGCTAAGGGCATTGAAGATTCAAACGAACAATTCTTTGAAGACACGATGAAAGGCGGAAAACAGCTGAATAATCCTGCGTTGGTAAAAATTCTTACGGAAAAATCCGCACAAACCGTCGACTGGCTTATCAGCTTCGGCATGGATTTATCCGACATAGGAAAACTCGGCGGAGCTACAAACAGCCGTGCTCACCGTCCGGCAGGCGGAGATGCCGTCGGAAGCCATTTTGTAAGCGTTCTGGTTAAGGCTGCCGAAAAAGCGGGTATAGAAATCCGCTATAATGCAAGGGTAACCGCTATTTTAAATAAAGACGGAAAGGCAGCCGGTCTTACCGTTTCTTCCGAAGGCAAAACCTACGAAATAAAGGCGAAGGCCGTCATCGTTGCAACAGGCGGCTTCGGTTCAAACCCCGACATCATCGTCTCTTATAAGCCGGAATTGAAGGGCTTTGGAACCACCAACCACCCCGGTGCAACGGGCGACGCTTTGGAGCTGGTAAAACCTTTTAACGCCGCCTTAGTGGATATGGCTCAAATTCAAACGCACCCCACCGTCGTTCCCGTCAAAAACATTATGATCACGGAGGCTGTCCGCGGAAACGGCGCAATTATGGTAAACCGCGACGGTAAACGATTTGAGCAAGAACTGACAACGCGGGATGTAATGTCGGCGGCCATATTGGCTCAAAAAGAACATACCGCCTACCTTTTGTTTGATCAGGGCATTCGGGATTCGCTTAAAGCCATAGAATCCTACGCTAAAAAGGGGCTTTTAACGGAAGGCGCAAGCCTTGCCGAGCTTGCAGAACGCTTGAACATTCCGGCCGCCGAGCTTGAAACAACCGTCAAAAACTACAACCGCTTTGCCGACTCCCACAACGACAGCGACTTCGGCCGTACCGATATGCCGCGCAAACTCGAAATGCCGCCCTTCTACGCCGTTGAAGTTGCGCCCTCCGTTCACCATACGATGGGTGGCCTTGCAATAAACGGACAGGCGGAAGTGCTTAATACCGAAGGAAATGTTATTCCCGGTCTTTTTGCCGCAGGCGAAGTAACCGGCGGAATTCACGGTGCAAACCGTTTAGGCGGAAATGCTGTCGCGGACATTGCCGTATTCGGTAAAATTGCAGGCGAAAGCGCTGCCGCGTATTCAAAAAACTGATTTTCAATTCAAACATACCGATGAATGGAAAGCGGCGCTTACGATGAAAAGGTGCGCAATACGCACTGCCCTGCTTTGCGTGCAGCCCTTGACGTAATTGGTGTTAAAGTGCTCGGCACAAAAGACAGCATAACCGCATCTATAGCGGCATATACACTCTGCCTGACGTAGATCATACACTGCGCCCGGCAGAGGTTATGCGCTTTTAATCGGCTTTCTCGCTTTCAAGCAGTCCTGCCTTTTCAAAGGCAAAAAACAAAAGGCTTAAACCCACGGCAACGAGGGAGGCCAGTACCATTCCCTTAAATTCTATTTCGCCGAAACGGACGGTAAGCCCGCTTAACCCCGTTGTAAAAACTACCGATGTTAAAATCAAGTTTTTGGATTTGGAGTAGTCGATTTTCGAGTCTACTAAAAGCCGTATGCCTGAAGCTCCGATCATTCCGTACAGCAAAAAGGTAATGCCGCCTATAACGTTGCCCGGCACCGTGCGGATAAGGGCTGCAAGCGGGCTTATAAAGGCCATACAAACGGAGATAACGGCGGCCCCTGCAATGACGTATACGCTGTAAATGCCTGTAACGGCCATAACACCGATGTTTTCGCCGTAGGTGGTGGTAGGCACACCGCCGACCAGTCCCGAAAGCGCCGTCGAAAAGTTGTCGGCAAATATGCTGCGGTGCAAGCCGGGGTCTTTTAGCAGGTCCTTCCCGATAATGTTCGAGGTTACAACCTGATGGCTTATGTGCTCGCTTGTTATAACGAGCAAAACGGGCAGCATTGTAATGACCGAGCGTATATCGAATTTGGGCAGCTGAAAGTGTGGCAGGGTAAAAAGCCCCGCTTCTTTAATGACGGAAAAATCGACCATACCGAAGAATACGGCGGAAAGATAGCCTGCAATGCTTGCAATTAAAATGGGAATGGTGGATAAAAAACCTTTAAATAAAACCGAACCCAAAACGGCCGCACCGACCGTAATTAAAAAAACGGTTATATCGCCTGCCGTAACCGATTCGGTCATAATGTTCGCACCGATACTCCCGCCGCGGATTGTCAGGCCCGTCAGCTCAAAACCGATCAGAGACACGACAGCCCCCATTGCCGCAGGCGGCAAAATTACGTTTATCCACGAGGTACCGAACTTATAGATGATAAGGGCGATAAGGCAGCCTAAAAGCCCCGTTATGATAAAAGCGCCTTGGGCATAATGAAAGCCCGACGTCGAAATAATCAGCGACGCCGGGCCTAAAAATGCGAAACTCGAACCGAGATACGCGGGGGCTTTTTTCTTCGTTATAAAAATGAATAACAGGGTGCCGACCCCGTTCATAAATAAAACAATTCCCGCGTCAATACCGAAGATAATCGGAACCAAAACCGAAGCGCCGAACATTGCAAAGGTATGCTGAATGCTAAGCGGCAAAAAAAGCCCTGCCGGTACTTTTTCGTCTACCTGATAAATCTTTTTATCGGCCATAATCCTCTCCTTACAAAATAGTCGCGCGAGTGTACTCTTTTTTTTCGATTTATGCAAGGTTCGGCATTGCCTCACATTAAATCTAACCGAAAAAAAGCCGGTGCATCACGTAAAAACATACAAGGTTATAAGCGGCATTGTTACGCCGCTTAAAAACACTGCCGAGTTTGCCTTTCGGCAAACGCCGCTTATTATATGTGCTTTTTCATTTCATTGCAAAAGTGCGAAAAAATAAGCATTCCTCGAAAATTAATATTTTCTGCGGATGCTTATTTTATAAGAAGGTTTATTTTAAAACCGAGTCTACAAGGGCCTTAAATTCCTTGTCTTTGGGTTCAAGGGCGTTGTCTTTGCATACCATAAAAGTTCCGTCCTCATCGGTTATGATTATGTTTTCATTTGCAGCCGATGATGCGCTTTTTTTAAGCTTATTGGAAAGCTCCAATTCACCTTGAAGGGGCTGCTCGGCATATTTACCCCACATCGATTTTTGGAAATCCAAGTTGAGGTCTTCTATGTATTCAACTTCAGCCGCCATATTGCAGGAGTCCGGCTTATCGATGTAGTTTTCGGCGGAATCCAAGCCGGAGAAGTCCATACCCGAAACGGTAAAGCCCATATCATCAAATGCTTTTAAAGGATCTTCATCGGAGAAAGCTTTGTCTTCAGCATTGCCCAAATACATATTATTTAGCTCTTCAAGATCTTCGTTGGAATTGAATTCGAAAGCGGCCGAAATTCTTTCTTCAGCTGTTTTAGCACTATCTTCAAGTGCCGAAACTTCTTCCACAGGCTCGACATCAATAATTTCTTCAGCACTTTCGATAAGATCGTCAAGGCTGTCAATCGGGTTGTTGTTCTTTTGTTCCAAAGCAGGCTCAAAAGCTTCGTCATTCTCCGCCGTTTTAGCCTTAGCAGCCTTCATTAATCCGCCTAATGATTTGTGTTCTTTTTTTGCAGATTTTTTGGCAGTTTTAGTTTTGAATGCCGCCGCCTGTTTCATAAGGCCGCCCGCACCTTCAAGACTGCCTGACGCCGTTTCCGGCACACCCTCTGCAGGCTGACCGGCATCTTCAGTAAGCGCCGTTTCCGCAGAATCGCTTTCAAGAACATCCAACTCTTCAAGCGAGGAGGCTTCTTCGATTATTTTGCCGGTATCGGCATACACAGTTTCCGTTTTTTCGGCGGAACCTGGGGTGTCTGCATCTGCCTCCAAAAGCTCAACCGGTTCGGCTTCCTCTAAGGGTTCAGCCTCTTCAATTTCTTCAACCTCTTCAATCTCTTCTATTTCTTCCGCATCCGCAGCCTCAGTTCTTTTCGGTGCTGACTTACCGGATACAGGCGCGGCAGAAAGCCCGTCTTCTTCAAGTAGAGCGGCTTCTTCAAACTCACCCAAATCGGCCAGTTCTATTTCTTCGACAAGGCTGCCCTCATCGGACAGGCCTGCAGGTTTAGAGGGAGCCGCAGGCGCCGGCATTCCTGCGGGAACGGCAGGGGCTGCAGTACCTGAGGCTGCCGATGCAAGCGGCTTGCCCTCCGATTTGGCTATAACCTGCCGTAAAAGAGCAATAAGGGCGGCCGTATCCGGTGCACCTGCATAAGCGGAGCTGTATTTCCCGTTAATTGCGGCAAAAATATCTTCCCAGCTTTTTTGCAAAATAGCGTCTATCTCTTTTTCCCGTTTTGAAAGAATTTTCTTGCCTATGCCGTGCTTAATCTCGGCATTAACCTCGTGCCGGCGGTACTCAAGTTCCTTTTGAAGGCTTTCCCAATTTTTGCTTTGCGTGTCCTCAATATAATTTTTTAAAATGCCCAAATGCAGCTGCTGAATTTTATTTTGCGCAATAAAAAACTTGTCCTGCCGCACATTTAAACCGAGAAAAACAATTAAAAAAGTTGTTATAAAGGCGGTAATCATTAAAAAATATTTAATAATGGGAGAAAAAGTAAAAAATTCCTTTTCGCAAATCTGCCCTGCATACCCAAAATCGGTTTTTATGCTAAGCAAAATCCAATGTTGGGCATTTTTTTTATCATTTTCTAAAGAAAGCAACGTAATTTCTTCAGGCTTTTGTTCCCAAACCGTATCTACTGCCGCCTCTAATTCCTTAGAAAAAAATTGAGAGAGTCCCGTTAAAATACTAAAACCGTTATAATTTTTATCGCGCATAAGGCTTAGATCGCTGCTTAATGTCAAAGCCTTATCGGCAATAAGTTTACGCAAAAAAGACTTGGCTGTAACATAAAAGACCGCCGAACCGCGGTAAGCCTGATAATTATCGTAAAAGGGGAAACAATACAAAAAAAGCCCGTTTGTACTGTCAGCAGTAACCTTTTCCGCCCCGTCCTTAGGTACTGAAATAAACTGCAGCGGAATATCGTCCTTTTCCCGCTCATAGCGGCGGTAGGATATCAGCGTATCGGAGTGAAGAACTATATCTTCAGGAAATGTACTATAGTGAATTTTTAAGGTGTCGGCATCGATAATTCTAAAACCCGTAAGTCCCGGCACAGCCGAAATAAGATTATACGCCGCATCATCCCGCGCCTTAATATCGTCAGCGCTTTGTTCTTGCAAAACAGCCCGTTTTACAAACCCGCTTTGCAAAAAATCTTTAAAATGTTCCCGATTTTTACCGTGCCATGCTGCTGCAGTGGAAGAAATAAGGTTTAAATTTGTCTTTAAGGAACGCACAACCGCCGGCTGATAAAAATTTGCTTCGATAAAAGATCCATATCCGTTTGCCGAAAGCACAAAAAGCCCTGCAAAAACAGCTAATGAGGCGCATAAACTGATAAGAATTTTAACACCGGTACGCAATTCTACTCTCCCTATAAAAAGCAATCAAGGAACCGCTTTTATTATCGGCTAAGGTTTTGCTTCCCTTAACACTCTAAGCCGCTTAAGGCAGGCATTAAAACCTTTTTATTCCTAAATTCTTTATTTATTCTTTGGACATTATAGTAGATTTAAACAAAAAAATCCGATATAATAGGGGTAAATATGAAAAAAAATTATAAAAATTTTATTGTTTTTTGTATAGTGTGCTTTCTCGGCCTACAGTCAGCCGTTGCCGGATTTGTAACGTGGACGGGCGGAACCGATTACAATTGGGCAACCCCGAGCAACTGGAACACCAACACCGTGCCGATTACTGGCGACGATGTAACCATTTCTGCAGCAACTCCCTACCCCAAGCTGACAGGCAATGTAAGCGTCAAAAGCCTAACCATAGCACCAGGTGCCTCACTAGACTTGCAAGACAAGCAAATAACCATAACAGATAAATTAGATAATAACGGTACCTTGACGGGCGGCACCGGTGCCGTTATCTTTAGCGGCAATACAACTATCGAAGGGTCGGGGACTTTTAATTTTTATAATCTGATTGTGAGTTCCGGCACCCTGACCTATGAAAGCAACATCACTATCAACGGAACGCTGACCTGCACCGTTGGAGACTTCAAGCACGGCGGCACCAATAAAACGGTTACAGCCGCCGGTACCAACACAAAAATAAAGGCTGCGAACAGCACTCCAAGCAGCGTAAAACTGTATGCCTTAAACATCCGTTTAGGCAAAAAGCTAATCTGCGAGGGAAACATCGATATAACACACAAATTTACAGATAACGGAAATTTTGTACATTCAAGCGGAAACATTATATTTGATGGGACAACTTCCATTAGCGGCCTTCCCGGAGAAACTAAATTCAAGAAGATCACGGTGCAAGGCGGCACCCTGACCGTAAACAAAAAAATTGCCGTTTCGGACCTTGAGATCATTAATACGGGAACGCTGACGCTCAGCGGTGAACTTACCGTAAAAAATGAATTAAAAAACAACGGTTCTTTTGATGCAAACGGTAAAAAGGTTACTCTCGAGCCTTCAGCAAGCACCATGACCGTTATAGGTACCTCGAACGCCGGTGATACCGCTTTTGCAGAGCTTTCCATGACCGGCGCTGGCGGTAAAACCCTATTCATACACGAGAAAATAACCGTTGCAACCTTAAAACTGGAAGGGTCTAGTGCAACAAACACGCTGACGGTGGGGGGGGTAAACAACGCGGAAATTACCCTGTCGGCATCGCAAACGGGCGGTAAATGGTTAACTGTTCAGAACAACATTCCCATTAAAGACCCGTATACATACACAGCTGTTCAAAGTATACCCGACGGCCCTGCCCCCTATGCCCGAAACTGGGTCTTTGGTGACCCTTCTATCCTTCTTATTTGGTCCGGCAGTACCGATAACGATTGGAACAATCCCGCAAACTGGGAACCGGCGCTTACTCCGGGAGAAAACACCCCTGTAAAAATACCGGCAAGCAAACCCCGCTACCCAAAGCTGGAAAGCGCTACAAATGCAAAGGCTGGAACCATTACCGTAGAAGCAGGCGGCGAAATTGATATGAATGCTTACACGATAAGCACCACAGGGCCGGCCAAGTCAACCCTTACTCTAAAGGGTACCGCAAAAATGACAGGTACCGCCGACCAAGCAGGCTGGTTCGGCACAGGGCCAAACAAACTGGAAATCAAGCCCGATTCTACAGCCGTCTACTACGGAAACTCGGCCGCAAATATCTGGAGCGGCCCCTATCAAAACCTGCAATTCGACAATAAACCGACTATAAACGCGGGTAATCTGACTGTCGATAAAACCCTAACTGTAAAAAACGGTATGACAACCTTAAATGCCACTTCTATGGTAAATAAGCTGGAAATAGCATCATCTTATGACACATTACAACTCGGCGGCATTTTAACAATAAAGGAAGTGCTGAACAACAGCCAAGGGGGTGTATTTAATGCCGGCACTAATGATGTCCGCCTTGATCTGCAAAACTCGCCGAACAATAACATAATAATTAAAAGCTATTCCAAAGATAGAACCAAATTTAGCAAACTGGAATGCCTGCCTATTACATCCGCCGGCAAAACCCTTTTTATCGAAGGCGCTATTAGTGTAAGCGGCCCTAACAGCTTAGCAATTTCAGGCCAGCCGGCACACCGTATAGAAATAAACAGCTCATATACGGGGGATATATGGCTGGATAACAAACAAGAATGCCGTAATCTTACCGTATATACGGATAAGGTAAGAATTAAGGGCCAAACAATTGCAGGTAAAAGGTTTTTCTGTAGGCTATTCGATAGCAGCGGCGCCCCCGCTCCCGGTAATACCGACAAAACTAAAAACGGCTGGATTTTTGCTAAAGACTTTTCTTTAGTTAACTCGTTTGCAAAAGCCGGTACAAAAGAACTATACTTTGTAATAAACAAAACCGGATTCAGCGGCGAGGAATTTTATAATTATGACGGTATAACCGTTAAAATCGGGGCAATCGAAACTACATCGATTGTCCGCCATCCATCATACGATAGCTACCTTCCTTCCGGTCATTCGTGCTGGCGTGCAAATTTTAGCACCCCCATAACGGCGGCACAAATTTTAGATCAGTCTGCCCAAGTGGAATTGGTTTATTTTAATGATAAACCGGTAAAGAAAAAAAAGTACATTTCGGATATAGGCATAGATATGGTACAAGTACTATACGCTTCTAATACAAGAACCATACACACCTTTGACGGAAGCGAATTTATGCCGCTTCTTACCACAACTATTATGACAAAGGGAGCAGGGCCTTCCCAAAACTTTAAAATGTATTTGCACTCAAGCCTAAAGGAGAAGTCCTTTTGGTCGCCTAAAAACCTGCCTAACCCCAATTCGGCTGTAGTACCTGTACAACCGGATATTTCACACTATGTAGGCATAAAGCCGTCCGTTCCGGAGCTTACGGGAACGCCGGCCGGCTCGCAGCTGAAATTCACCATTCCCGAAACATCCTCGGAGCTGCAGGATAGTAAATATACGCAATTTATGTTTGTGTATGACGGATGGCTTCCATGCGCGCGGTCAAAGGGCATCGATATTTTAGACCTCGATGTTTGGAAATTTGACGTGGCAAAAATAAAACGTCAGCGCGGGGGTGTTTCTATCCTCAATAATGTTATAGACCCGCACCAAGGCCAAGAGTGTACAATCCAAGTAACCGTGCGTAAGCCTGGAAGCCTTACTGTTCAGGTTATGAGTCTTGACGGAAGCGTTGTTAAAACCTTAGAGCGCGGCAAAAAAGAGGCTGACAGCTATGCATACTATTGGAACGGCACCAACTCATCGGGAAATACTGTTGCGCGGGGTATGTATTTTATACGAATTTCCGGCCCCGACATCGACGAAATACGAAAAGTGCTGGTAATACGGGAATAGTTTTTGTCTATTTTTAGGGAGGAAATATGCATATATCAGACGGAGGATTATCCACGGCGGTCTGTGCCGCAGGATATGCGATAACGACAGCCGGCATTGCCTTTGCCGTAAAGGGCACAAAAGAAGAAGATATTCCGAAAATCAGCTTAATGGCGGGAACCTTTTTTGCCATCTCATTAATTATGATTCCGATTCCGCCCAGCTCGGTACACCCCTTGATGTGCGGGCTTATCGGTATTATTTTGGGAAGAAAGTCGCCCCTAGCCTTTTTTCCCGCCTTGTTGCTGCAGGCCATTTTCTTTCAGCACGGCGGTATAACAACGCTTGGGGCCAACACCTTAATGCTTTCGGTTTCTTCTATGCTTTCATGGGTTATTTTTTACAAGTGGAAAAGCAAAACCATTCTTTTAAAAGGAATGGTTGTGGGAGCACTTTCGGTGGTGCTTGTCGTTTTGGTTTTATCCTGCCTTTTACTTACCGGCGGAAAATTCGCTAAAGAAACCTTTATCGCTCTGTTTATTTCGCATTCACTGGTAATGGCGGTAGAAGCCGTTCTTACAGGCTTTGCCGTGCGGCTTATGATTAAGGCAAAACCGGAATGGTTTAATGTGCAATAAATAAAACGGAGGATGATTTTATGAAAAGGTATTTGACGATTTGTGTTTTTTCCTTTGCTGGGATTGCAGCGGTATTTTCGCATGCAATGTTTTTGGAGTTGATAGAGCCGGGCGTTTTTCAGGTTGAATATGACGGCGGCGGCTTTACTCCCGGTACAACGGTTATCCTTTATTCCGATGCAGGGTTTACCAAGGTTCAAGAAGGCATAGTCGATGATAAGGGGCTTTATAAATTCGATCCTGCCCTTAAAATTATGACAGCCGAAGCCGCCGACGGGGCAGGCCATGTCGCCTATTGGGAAGCCGGCGCAGAAACGGAAACGCCGGCTGAGAAAGCGGGTACTGTAAAGGACGGCGTAAAAACGCGTAAAACAAAACGCCCGAGCAAAATACCGACAGTGCTTACCGTACTTAATACCTGCGCCTTGATATATTTGTTTTTTGAATTTAGGACTTTTAAAAAAGCGAAAAAAAATTAATTAATTTAGCGGGTGAGGTACTCGTTGCTGAATCCATAATTTTCGGGTATCGCCTTTTCTATCAACCGATTATCGAACAGCCATTTGTAAAAACCGTTCCATCTGTCTGCATCGATTATGCCGAAACCGTCCGCATCGGCGATGTATTGTCCGCTTATCCATTGCTGGCTTGCATACACCAAGTCCTTATCGAGCTCCGGTGCATTTTTAAGCAGCATATCGGCGGCTTCTTTTGGATTGGAAACGGCATACTCGTAGCCTTTTTTTATGGCAGCAACTACGGCAGCTGCTTCCTCCTTGTTGTTTTTAAGATAGCTGTCGGAGGCAATCAATACGGGCGTGTAATAGTCCAGCTCTTTACCGTAATCTGCAAAATTGATAAAATTCGTGTCGAGTTTTTTTACGTTAAAGGCGATCCCGTCCCACGCATAGTACACCCAGCCGCTGTCCGAACCGTTTACGGAAGTATCTTGAATCTGGGCCATAATGTTTTCGCTGTACGGCACCTTGATAATACTGTCGAAGTCTCCGCCGTCGTCGGTTACGATTTTTTTCAATATTGCAAGCTCGATCGGGTCGTCCCATGTCGAATACCGTTTGCCGCTCATATCCTTGGGGGCGGCAATGCCGCTTTTTTTAAGGGAAATTACCCCCGACGTATTGTGCTGCAAAATTGCGGCGACGGCGGTAACAGGCATCGGTGCGTCCGAAGCAAAGGTTTTTGCAAGGGTATCCTGAAACGATATGCCGAATTCCGCCTTGCCCGCACCGATGAGTGCCGTGGTGGAACCTTCAGGCGGCTGCACGATTTCTGCATGTATTCCCGCTTCGTCAAAGTACCCAAGCTCCTTTGCGGCAAAAAGCCCCGTGTGATTGGTGTTGGGTGTCCAATCCAAAACGATTGTAACGTTTTTTTTCGCTACCCCGTTTTCCGCCGAAACCGCTTCGCTGTCCTTGGAACAGCCGATCACTCCGATTGCTGCTGCGGCCGCTAAAATACAAACAGACGTCCGCACTCTTTTAAAAATTTTCATTTTACATTTTTCTCCTTCAATACAAAGATAAAATATATTTAAGGGGGCTTTCCCCCCGAAAAAACCGATAGAACAATTCGGCCGCCGCCGGCTCCATCATCCGCTTTTCCATTTGACGAATTTTTTTTCTGCAAAAGCCAGGGCGGACATTGCCGTAAGACTGAGCGCCGATATAAAGAATATGACGGCAAACATTTTATCGAAAGAATAGGACTTGCGCGCCCGTGTCATATACACACCCAACCCGTAAAACCCGCCGAGCCATTCGGCAACCACGGCTCCGATAACCGCGTATGTAACCGAAATTCTAAGACCTGCCAAAAAATACGGCAGGGCGTACGGCAGTTTTACATGCCGGTATAATTGCACACCGTTTGCCCCCATCGCCTTTAGCAGTTTTATGCCGTCCGTATCGGCGCTTAAAAAACCGTCGATCAAAGAAACCGTCACGGGAAAAAACGTTGTCATCGCAACAAGCGTTATCTTGGGAAGCATATTATATCCCATCCATAACACCAAAAGCGGGGCCACGGCAACCGTCGGGATTGTCTGACTGACGATAATCGGCGGATACAAAGCCTTTTTCACAACCGCAAACCGATCCATCAGCAGCGCCAAAACAAACCCGAAGGCGGCACCGATGAGCAGCCCGTATACGGTTTCGCTTAATGTGTACCCCGTGTGATACAGTATTAACTTAAAATCGCGGCAAAAAGCGGCGGCAACATCGTACGGCGACGGCAAAAGGAATTTAGGTACAATATGAAGTGAAGATAACAGTTGCCACACCGCAAGAACGGCGGCTATCAGACAAGATTGCAGCAGTTTATCGGTGATATTTATCCGTTTTTTCTTCAATAGTCAAGATTCCTCCGGCCGGTTTATAGCACAGCTTGATGTAAGACATAAGCGATTCCGCTCCGGCCCGTACCGCAATTTCGTGACAGCCTTTTACGATTTGCATCAATTCCTCATAATCGCCCTCGATGACGGTTTCAAAGGGGCAGACAAAATACTTTACATTAAACGATTGGATGTAGGCGATTACCTCGTCCACAATTCTTACAACTTCCGCGTCGTTTTCTGCTTTGGGCAGAATTTGCACGGCGACACTTGCGTTTATCATAGTAAAACCTTTTTGTGAAGATCAGAAGGGGTTCGGCATGGGGAAAGATGAGCAGTAACTTCCTGCGGCGGCATTATCCGCATCAGGTTCAAAGGGTCGAAGTCTTAGCTTCCTCTCAGCCCGAAAAACGAGCTCCCCCGATCTATCGAATTTTTTTAAGATTATACCGTTATGACGTATCTGTGTCAAGCGGGGTGCATTGCCGCACGTTAAATCTAACCGAAAAAAAGCGGTGCGTTTTGTGTTTGATACCTTCCGTTCAAACCCGTTTTATAATTTGAAAATCATAGGTGTCAAGCGGCGAAAGCAATACGATAAAACGGCCGCTTTCCGGTTCCAGCTCTATCGGCTGAGGCATATCGAGCAGCCTTGTACTCTGTTTGTTGCTCAAGCTGATACTGCACTCCGTCCAATCAAGATGGTCGAGCGGCCAAAACAGCCCTTTCGATTTTATTTTATGCGGTGCTGTACCGGCTGCCGCTATCGAAATATAGGCGCCTTTTATGTCGGGCAATACAAAACGGGCGGTTCTTTCGGCGTCGATACAAAAGGCGATCCCCGTATCATGCACCCATATCAAGGAAGCCTTTGCCGAACCGAAGGTTTTAAAAAAGTACAAAAGATGATCAACCCTGCCGCCGCCAGCTCCGGCAAAAATGATTTCATCGGCGTTGTTTTCTTCGGCAATTTTTACGGCAAGATCGGTGTCGGTAAAATCTTTTTCGCATGGGAAGCGGCGGAGCTCGGCAGCAGCATATTTTTCCGTCAGCGTATTATCGGTCAGACTGTCCATATCACCGACGATATAATCGGGATATATGCCCAGTTCATCAGCCGTGTGCAGTCCTGAGTCGGCGGCAATGACGGTATCGTATTTTTGAATATAGTGTTTCAGTATGTCGATGTCCGGCCGGTTTCCGCCGGTAAAAATAAGGGTTCTCATTTTAACACTATAGCGAAAAACGGCATATTTATAAAGCCGGTTCGTTTTTTCTGGCATATAATCCTTGCACAAGAACTTAGGGTGTTGAACTTCAAGTTTTGCCTGTTGCAATCTACGGGGAAAGGGTATATACTAGACCTGTTCGATAACTCCGTTAGCGAACAGGTCAACGAGTTCTAAATCGCGCAAATAGTAGGTTTATTTTCAGCCGCTGAAATAGCGCGGCTGAAAAACACATCGAGTTTGCTTCGCAAACATCGCTTATTAACGTATGCGCGTTTCGCGCATCAATGCAGCAGTTTCCAAAATTCACACTTTGTTCAACTGTTGCATTTTAAGGTGCGATTTAGAACATCGCATTTCAAGGTAGCCTGTTCTGAAACTGAAGTTTCCGAACAGGTTTACTGATACGGGTATCGGGCTTGTCCGGTGCAAACGGTTTATAAAAAGGTAATAGAGTATGCATATTGTGGAAACAAAAACGATTACGGAAGCGGTACGCCGTATGGCTGTGGAGGCGGCGTATTATCTTCCGGACGATGTTCTTTTCAGCCTGAAACGGTCACGCGATACCGAAAAATGGGCTCTGGCTAAGGATACACTGGATCAAATCATCGAAAATGCAGGAATTGCCGCGCAAACAAAGTCGCCCATGTGTCAGGATACGGGAATGACGGTGCTCTTTGTAAGCGTCGGCCAGGATGTCCGTATCGAAGGCGGCTTCATCGAAGACGCCATAAACGAGGGCGTCAGGCAGGCGTATGAGCACGGCTATCTCCGCAAATCCGTCGTACGGGATCCGCTTTACGACAGGGTTAATACGAAGGATAATACGCCGGCCGTCGTGCATTACAAAATCGTACCCGGTGATAAGCTGCACATAGTGTTCGCGGCAAAGGGCTTTGGGTCGGAAAATATGTCGCGGCTTGCAATGCTTAAACCCTCAGACGGGCTTGAAGGTGTAAAAAAATTTATTTTGGAAACGGTCGAGCTTGCCGGCCCTAATCCCTGTCCGCCGATTGTTGTAGGCGTCGGTATAGGCGGTACGGTCGATAAGGTAACCCTGCTTGCAAAAGAGGCCCTAATGCGCCCCTTCGATTCTTACAATAAAGATCCCTTTTATGCGGATTTGGAAAAAGAAATGCTCGAAAAAATAAATGCTCTTGGAATAGGGCCGCAGGGCTACGGCGGAAAAACGACTGCTCTGCGCGTCTTAATCGAAACCTATCCGACCCACATCGCCGGGCTTCCCGTTTGCGTCAACATAAACTGCCACGCAACCCGTCACAAGGAAGTAACGCTGTAACCCGATCCGTATCGGCATTGCAAAGGAGAATAAGATGGCTGAAACAAAAAAAATAACAACACCGCTTACGCGGGAATGTTTGCAGGACATACAGGCGGGCGACATCGTTTTGATAAGCGGGTATATTTTTACCGGACGGGACGCCGCCCATAAAAGACTGTGCGAGCTCCTTGAAAAAGGCAAGCCCCTGCCCATCGATGTAAAGGGTGCCGTTATGTACTATGTAGGGCCCAGTCCCGCAAAGCCCGGAGAGCCCATCGGTTCGGCCGGCCCCACCACAAGCTACCGCATGGACGCGTATACTCCGCAGCTTTTGGATCAGGGCCTAATGGGAATGATCGGTAAGGGGAAACGAAGCGAAGAAGTAATCGCCAAAATCGTAGAGCACGGCTGCTGTTACTTTGCCGCAATCGGCGGCGCCGCGGCCTTGATCAAGAGCAAGATAAAATCGGCGGAACTGATTTGTTACGAAGACCTTGGTGCCGAAGCGGTCAGGCGGCTTTATGTCGAAGAATTCCCCGTAACCTGCATAATCGATTCAAGGGGAAACAACCTTTACAAAATCGGCAGGGAGCGGTATCTGGAAAGTTTGCACTAAACCCGTTTAGAACCTTCAGTCTCAAAACAGACTACCTTGAAACGGATAGGCCGGACTGCATTCGGCAAGCGCTGAGCGGACACGGGGGTAAAACCGGCGGATAAGAGGCCGCCGGATAGCATGGAACATGCAATGCTGAAAAAGAAACAAGGAGAGAAAACCGGCGCACCGGCAGGGGGAGCATTATTGACGCCGAAAAACACGGAATCGGAAAACGTAAAAATAAAAAAAATCGTATACGGTTCACCGGAATACAAACAAAGCCTTAACTTCCGCAACGAAATATTTAGAAAACCGCAGGGAATGGATATAAAAGACGATGACCTCGAATACGAAAAAGAAGCGGAAATGTACGGGGCGTGGCTCGGTGCAAAACTGATTGCCACCGTTTTTTTGCAGGATCAAAAAAACGGTACGGCACGGATCAGGGCGATGGCCGTAGAAAGCGGGTACCGAAATTCCGGGCTTGGAAAAACGATGATGAATTTTATCGAAAAAAGAGCTGCGGAAAAAGGCTTTAAAAAAATCTGCCTTTCGGCGCGAAAAACGGCACAGGGCTTTTACGAAAAGCTCGGCTACAAAACGGCGGGCGGTATTATTTTGTACAAAACCGTTCCGCACATCGAAATGGAAAAAATTCCGTAATTCGCCTTGTAATCTTACGCCTGTTAAAAAAGAGGTATCTAAAACACTGATTATGAATTTGCAAAAAATAAATTTGAATCAACCGTATTATCAAAAAAAACTCGCAGCCCTATTGGAAAAAAACGGACTGGGACAGGATACACTTGAAAGCGCCTACGGCATATTCGGTGATGACGGGGAACTTGCAGCTTGCGGCGGACGGGACGGAAACGTTTTAAAGTGCTTTGCTGCAGACGAGCGGTTTAAGGGGCTGGATCTAACCGCCGAAATAATCTCAGCCCTTTTAAAAGAAGTGTATTCTGAAAAATACGGCTCTTCTTTTATCTTTACAAAAAAAAATTCAAAAATGTTTTTTGCAAATTCGGGCTTTTCGCAGCTTGCCGGCACGGACGATTCCGTTTTGCTGTACCGCGGAGAAAAAAATCCGGAAACCGTTTTGGCAGAATTGTTAAAAACCTGCCCCGCCGGTTTTGCCTCTTCAAAAAATGCCGCAATCGTTATGAACGCAAATCCGTTTACGCTCGGGCACCGCTGTTTGATCGAGCAGGCCCTCGATTTTTGTGGCACGGAAAAAAAGCTTTTCGTTTTTATCGTACAGGCCGAAAAAAGTTTTTTTTCGTTTAAAGACCGGTTTTATCTTGCACGGGAAAACACAAAAGATTTAAAAAACCTCGCCGTGCTTCCGTCTTCCGAATTTTCGATAAGTGCGGCAACCTTTCCGTCCTATTTTTTAAAAGACAAAATACTCGTACAAAAAAATCAGGCACTGCTCGACGCCGAAATGTTTTTTAAATATTTTGTTCCTATTTTTAACATCGGCGTCCGTTTTTTAGGCGAAGAACCCTTAGATAAAAGCACGGAACTATATAACGAAACGCTTTTAAAAACGCTTCCGCCCGAATGCGGCGTCAAAATAATTCCGCGGAAAAAAACAGCCTCGGGCAAAACAATTTCTGCCTCGCAGGTTCGCCTCGCCTTTCAAAACGGCTGCCTCGATTCGATAAAAGAATTTGTTTCCCCCTTGACCTACGATTTCTTAAAAGACCGGCAGAAGATAGCCGCCTCCGCACAAACCGAATAACCTAAAAATGAATTACGCCCTTTTAAACGCCCGCGAAAAAACCGACGCCTTTGAAAAAAAATTGCTGCGGCAGTTTGACGGTAAAACCCTGGTTACCGTACGCGCCAATATTCCCGGCATAAAAAAGGGCTGTTTGGAATCGAATTACATCGTATATAAAATATTCTTGGAATGCAAAAAAAAGTTAAAACCCGCCGCGGTTTTTCATTCTTATACGGACGAAGAAGGGCTTATCTTTTTTTTAATTGTAAAAAGCGATCCTGTAAAAATAAAACGGGCAACGGTAAAAATCGAAGAAACGCACCCGCTCGGAAGGCTTTCGGATATCGATGTTGCAACTTCGGAAAAAATTATTTCGCGTGCGGACGTTTTCGGCAAAAACAGCACCCGTATCTTCCGCACATGTTTTTTGTGCGGACAGCCTGCAAAATACTGTTCAAGAAACCGCGCTCATTCTTTTGATGACCTGATGCGTTTTATAAACGGCACGGTTTATTCGTATTGGCGCTGCGGTAAAGCCTCCGGTACGCCGGCAGCCCTTACGGAGGCGGCACTTTTGGGCGAGCTTTGCAGGCCGCTCGGCTTCGGCTGCGTTACGGCAAACGGTACGGGCGCCCACACCGATATGAATTTTTTGCTTATGCTAAAGTGCATTCCGTTAATAAGCCGCACCATAAAAAAAATGAAAAAAAAGCACTGTGCCGATTTTACCGCACTTCGGAAATACGGCGCAAAAATAGAAAAACAGCTTTTTAAACTGACAAAGGGGGTAAACACGTACAAGGGCGCCCTATTTTTACTCCTTATTTTGAATGCTTGTATTCTCCGCCTTGCCGAAACGGGTAAACCTTTTGAACACCTCTCCGCAGAAATTGCCGAATTTTCAAAACCTGTCGGCAGCGACTTAGTTTTAAAAAAATGCTCCAAAGCCTCGCTAACACTTTTTTCCGATACAACCCAGCAGGGCATACGCGGCGAGGTCTTGTCCGGTTTTGCAGAACACTTTGATACGTGGCTTCCCATGCTGAAAAACGGCGCGGACATAAACGGCATAATCGTGCACATGCTTTCCAGCACGTGGGACAGCACGGTCATAAAACGGAAAGGGTTGGCAGCATTAAAAGAATTGCAAAAGGAGGCCGACAGCGTGTTCATGCTGTATAAAAAAAACGACCGTACAGCCGAAAACGAAACGCCGTTTTTCCGGGCTGCAAAGGCCCTTTCTGACCGCTGCATAACCGAAAACATCTCCACGGGCGGAACCGCCGACAAAATAATCATTTTATATGCCTTATTTTTACTGGAAAAGTTTTGGAAAAGACTGTAATTCAAAGGTTACACCATGCCGAAGCAACGAGAAGGATTTACCGGTATAAAAAATTATGGTACAATCTATTTATGAAAAAATTAAAGGCGGTGCTGGCGGCGGCAGACGCTGTTTTAATGGCTCTTTTTTTATTTTTTATTCTTTCATTACTGCTGCAATTTATATATTGGGGCTCAAAAATGCCGGCAGGTATCAATTCTTACTATACTTTTCTTTCATCGTTAGACTGGTTATTGTATTATCTACCGCATGGGTTTATAACGTATACGGGCTTTAAAGCAATAGCGGATATCGCCATCCTTATAATATCAATCGATTTAAAAAAGATGCGGCCGCTAAAAAAGAGCCGCTTGTTGTTGATGATTCCGCTGCTTTTACCGGTCAGTCTTTCGTTTGTGCTGTCTTATGCATTTCGCCAACCGTTCGACAGATTTTTGATAATAGCTGCCTCATTGGAGCTTATTATTTCGGTTTTTAATTTATGTTTTTCGAGTCTGCGCAGACTGAAATCAATAGTGCTCAATACCGCTTATATCGTTTTAAACATAATACACTATCCTTTCGTCATTTTGGTATTTGCGCTTGCCGTAAACCCGCACTACTAAAAAAACTCCGCCGAAAACTGCAGCATGCTTTAAGCCTTGTCAAGCAGCCTTACTTTTATTTTTAACTTTTTATGAGCATCACGCTTATTTTTTCTTCCGGTCTTTCCAAGGCCTAAGCTTTTTCCTTCAACGATAAATAATACCTTGCCATTTCTTTATCCGTCAGCAGGATATGATTAAAAAGCCAGTCCCGCAAAAACCTAACAAAGGCATTAGGCACAAACTGTTTGCCGTTCCTATATGCATTAACGGACTCTAAAATCTCTTTTACAAATTTTTCATGTTTTTGTTTATGCTCTTTTATGCTGGGGTAATTGATTTCTTCCATTATTTTTTCTTCGTCTTTAAAATGAATCATTACATATTCAACAAGCTCTTTCATCACTTCTTTAAATTTTTCTTCAAGCTCTCCTTTTTCTCCCAAACAGGCATTGTATAGCTGATTTGTCAAATTCACCAAATGTTTATGCTGTTTATCAACCATTTCGATTCCTACTTCATAACTACTATCCCACGAAATAAAATTGACCATAAATAAAACTCCTTAAGCCCCACCTCTTCTGACCTATTGTCGGCATTATATAGAAAAAATGGAGAAAATTCAAGCATTTTACTGAAAAAACCGGCAGGATAACCGAATACGGTATTTTAAGCGGCTGGGGTTATTCCAATATTATCTGCATAAAAAGACTTACAATGATAATACCAAGCCAGCAACAGGCGCCCATAAAAAGCGGTTTACCGCCGGTTTTAAGAAGTTTGACAATATTGCTGTTAAGTCCTACTGCAGCCATCGCCGCTACAATCAGGAATTTGCTTAAAGTTTTAAGGGGAGAAAAGACTTCCGCCTTTATGCCGAATTTCAATGCAACGGTTGTAATAAGCGAGGCGCCGATAAAGTACAGAATAAAAAACGGAAATATTTTTCTTAGATTAACTTGTCTTCCTGCGCCGCCGAATTTTTTCACTTTTTGGGTACGAAGCAAGGCAAGCACAAAGGTAATCGGGATAATCATGAGTGTGCGGGTCAGCTTTACGGTAATCGCCTTATCCAGCGTTTTGGTACCGAGATTCCACATACTATCCCACGTTGCAGCGGCGGCCGTAACTGAGGATGTGTCGTTTATAGCGGTTCCGGCAAAAATACCGAAGCTCTCACCTGAAGCGGTATCAAAACCGACAAGCTGGCCTAAGATGGGAAAAATGAGGGCTGCAATAACGTTAAAAAAGAAGATGACAGAAATCGCTTGCGCTACTTCTTCATCGTTTGCCTCGATAACAGGCGCAGTCGCCGCCACTGCCGAACCGCCGCAGATAGAAGAGCCGACACCGACCAGTATGGAGATATTCGCCGGCATTTTCATCGCTTTTTGCAGGATAAAAGCCGCAAGCAGCGAAACGGTCAGTGTACATACGATTATTGGAAGCGACTGTCTGCCCGTTTCCAGTACAACCATATAATTAAGACCGAATCCCAACAACACAACAGCCCATTGCAGTATCTTCTTTGAAACAAATTTAATGCCGGCTTCCGCCCCGCCCTTATTCTTCCAAAACAGGGTAATAATCATTCCTGCGGTAATCGCAATAACCGGCCCGCCGATAACAGGAACCGATTTTCCCAAAAACCACGCAGGCACCGCAATTGCTGCACAAATAGTAATGCCTATCCAATTCTTTTTTATAAAATTCATAAGCCTTAGCTCCCATAATAAGCAGAAAAATTATATACAATTATCCTAAAGGAATCACTCCCCTGTTCGCCCGTTCGCATAAAGGACGGAAAGATTTATTAAGTGTTCGTTTTTAAACAGAAGAAAAATAAAGGTAGAATATAAAAGTCACATTTACAAAAAAAAGCCAGGCAGCATCCTACTTTCCCACTTGATCAGCAGTATCATCGGCGT
>CAUUSH010000026.1:0-29150 GCA_963547785.1 uncultured Treponema sp.
TGCTGCCGAAGTTATACCTTTTTACCCGGAACTGCTTCCATGCCGAACATCGCCAGTGCAACATTCACTTTATCCATGCGTACGGTTTCTTTTCCTTGCTCCAATTCACGGACAAAGCGAAGTCCAAGACCGGCTCTTATCGCAAAATCTTCTTGTGTCAAACCGGCAGATTTTCTGCTGGTCTTAATGAATTCCGCTATCCTATTCATATTGCCTCTTTTGAAGTTATTATAAGAATAATATACACCCTTTAGGGTATAATGTCAAGCAATTAGCACTAAAATACACCCTAACGGGTATAATTATTTAATCAGAAGCAATTATATACCCGATAGGGTGTGTTTTCAAGCAGTCTAGGGTTTCTAAAAATTTAGTTGTATACCTTTGATAAAAAGCCGATAGGTTATACCAAAATATATTCCGTATATTAGAAAAAACGGAATGAGGGTTAATATAAAATGAATAAAACCTGAGGCAAGAAGTCCTGTATGAAACCAAAAGAAGTTACCGACAAACACGGTAATCATTCCGCTTAACAGGATACCCAAGAGTGCCGGAATACAAAAATAAATCCCTAGTTGTTTTAAAATCAGTTTTTTTAATTCTGAAGGTGAAAGACCTAATTGAAAGAGGATTATATACCGAAACCGGTATTTTACTGCGTCCGAAAGTTGCTGTATGGAAAGCACGGTTAAAACGGCACACATAAAACTTGCCGCAATGTAAAAAAGTACAAAGGAAAGCATAGTGATAATAGGAAGTACCTCAGTGAAAAGAAATCGACGGCTTACCAAATAATCATCGGCAAGTGTCATTATTTTATCATCACCCGGTGCATAGCCGTTTCCATCCGCTGTATCCTGTGCCTCAAGTTTCTTTAATAATGAATCTGAAAGTTCGTTATTAAAACGAAAAGCCGTAACGGAATAAAAAGGGATTAAATCTTTTTTATGCGAATCGGCAACTACGAGAATATAACCGCTTCCATAGTGTCCGTTTTGCGAAATACCTTCATCATAGACTGCTTTGCATTTTAAAAAATTTCCATTTAAAGAGATGCTGTTATTTTTGTTAAAGGTATCTAAAAATTTTAGGAGTACTTTTTTAGTGTGAAGAATATATTCTCCTTGTGCTATATCTACCGGTTTTAAATTTAAAGAAGAACGGAGTTCATTATAATCGCTTAAAAGCAAAAATGTGTGGGTCGGGTAATAGTATCGTTCAAATCCCGTATCGGATATTTCCATTGCCTTTTTAAGAAAGATAGGTACAGCCGATTGACCATCGGTGTAAATCGTGTGCATAATTTTTTCGGTTATAGTTAATTCTTTTTCTATCAACTTAATGTATTTATCAAAAGAGTAATCGGGTGTTTTATTATAAATGATAAGGTCGAAAGGATATGAGTAATTTATCTTTTTTAATCCGATTAGATTAAATAAAATCGAAAGGCTTAAAGATAAGATACCGAGTGTAATAAATGCCGTAACTACAGCAAGTGTTTTTTGCATACTTATTATTTTTGAAGTAAGCTGCCGTATAATAAATAAATTACAGTTTTTAAAAAGAGCTTTGCCTTTTCTTTCCGCATAGAATGACAAAAAACCGCTTATACCTATGTAAAAAAGGAAAATAGAAATAACCAATAAGATAATATACATCAGTATAATGGCACTATTGTTCATGCTGTATGTAAACAGCGTGATAAAATAATGAATAAAAAAGGTAATCGAAATTGTAAAACATATAAGCGATAAAAGCGTATGTTTTTTTACCTTAGGTTTTTCATGTTCTGATTCTGCAACAAGTAATTTTTGTATATTTAATTTTTTTAATTTTCTACCGCTTTGCAAAAGGGCAAGGATGTAAAAGAGTGAATACATGCCGAATGCAAGGGCAAGCCCCAGCGGTTGGAACAAAAAAAGGACTCCTATTTTTTGGTTTGTAAAGAAAAAAAAGATGTATTTTAAAAGGGCTTGCACTAAAATACCTACAGGTATGCCGATACAAAAGGCGACGAATCCTAAAAGTGCATTTTCCCGTATAAAGATGCGGGCAATTTTTTTTGGAGGAATACCGATGAGTTGGTAAATTGCAAATTCTCGGCTCCGCGTGTTCATCATAAAAAAAATCATGTAGCGTACAAGCCATGCCGCAATAAACAAAATAAAAAAGTCGGCAAGCCCTATGAGAGCCGCAGAGGTGCCTTCCTGCAGTATAAAAGACTTTATTGAAGAATCAAATATAAAAGAATTAAATGCGTAAAGGAGAGCACTTATTTGTATCATTGAGAATATAAAAAGGGCATAATTTTTTGCGGATTTCTTTGCATTATTAAAAGCTAATTTTTTAAACATTGCACATATTCCTCATTTTTTATCGTACTTTAAAGCAGAAATGCTAAATAGAAAGCTCATCATAAATTTCCGACATAAAGGTTTTACGGTCTTTATCATGGCGGAAAAGTTCTTTTACCAATTTTCCGTCTTTTAAAAAGAGCAGCCGTTCGGCATACGAGGCGGAAAAGACATCATGTGTTACCATTAAAATACTGGTGTGCATTTCGGTATTCATCTTTTGAAAAGTTTCCAAAAGAATTTGAGCCGAGTGAGAATCTAAGGCACCGGTAGGCTCATCAGCCAAAACAAGGGCGGGGTTATTAGAAATTGCCCGCGCACATGCACAACGCTGTTTTTCGCCGCCTGAAACCTCATGCGGATATTTGTTGCGAAGTCCGTAAATCCCGAAGCTCTCTTGCAACTCCTTTGCCCGTTCAAGCATTTCTTTTTTACTTTGTTTGTTAAGGCTGAGTGCAAGTAAGATGTTTTCTTCTAAAGTTAGGGTGTCAAGAAGATTATAATTTTGAAAGACAAAGCCTAGGTTATTTTTCCTAAATTCGGCAAGTTTTGCGGCGGAAGCTTTTGTAAGCTCGAAGTCTCCGAAAAAAACATTTCCCTCAGAAGCAGTGTCGATTGCCGCAATGATATTTAAAAGGCTTGTTTTTCCGGAGCCTGACGGCCCCATAATCGCAATAAACTCACCGTTTTTTACTGTAAAGCTTACGGAATCAAGAGCCTTGGTAATATGCACCGAGCCGTATTGTTTTCCTACATTTAAAATTTTTATATCCATAAATTTCTCCTTAACTTCCTATTCTTCTTACTTCTTCTATTTTGTCTCTTATGACTTATTTGATTTTTTTAATTGCCGCCCTTCTAATTTTTCCAAGTTTTTAATTAGTGCGCTTGCGGTTAAACTGTAACTTGTTCCGATATTCCGAGAAGCAAGGCTGTGTGCAAGACTTGCAGAAATTGCGGCGTCAAGCGGCGGATAGTTTTGTGCTAAAAGAGCCGTAATCAGTCCGGTAAGAACGTCTCCTGCACCGGCCTTTGAAAGGGCTGAAGAACCGAGCGTATTTATAAAAATTCTGTTACCGTATCCTATCAAAACATTTGCACCCTTTAATATCAAAACCGTTTCGGGGTATTTTGTACAAAACAATTTGACGAATCCGAGTCTGTCCTGCTGAATATCGGTTACTGAAAATGTTCCAAAGCCGCAGTTTTTTAAAAGGGCTGCAAATTCTTTTGGGTGCGGAGTTAAAACCGCTTTTTTTAAATACGGTATAATTTCTTTTATTCCGTCAAAATAAAAAATGTCTGCGTCAAGGACAAAGGCAATATGGCGGTTCTTTTTATCTGCAAGGATGGAAGATGCATAATCGAAATTATTTTTTCCCAATCCGGGACCTATCGCCGCTGCCGTAAATTCTTCGGTTAAAAATTCGGCAGAGTGCATAAAGTCAAAAGGCATCGGTACTTCTTTTTTTGCACAAACGGTTAGGACTCCTGCCCCGAATTTCAATGCGGCAGAAGCTGCTAAAAAACAGGCTCCTTTTTTTTCTCCGCACAGTATTCCGGCATGGCCGAAAGTTCTCTTATGGGTGTTTTGTTTTTTTCTTGAAGGGAGAAGCATATCTTCTTTTTCGAGTAAAAAAATATTGCTGTCCGTTTCATATCTGCTGCGGGGAATACCTAAATCAATAACCTCGATTTTACCGGTCAAATCTTTTGCCTCATCGGAAAAAAAGGCGGTTTTTAAAGCACCCATCGAAAAAGTTATATCCGCTTTAAAGGCGACGGGCGATGCTATTCCGTTTAGGTTTAAACCGCTTGGAATATCGCAGGCAATTTTTACCGCTTCTATTTTATTCATTTTTTCGATCAGCTTTTTATCTTCGTTTTTTAACCGGCCTCGTATTCCCGTTCCTAAAAAAGCATCGAACAAAATATCGCAGCCGGAAGAAACCGCTTTTTTTACCGGTATGTTTACAGCGGCGAGTCTTTCTTTTTGCAGTTTGCACAGTTCCGATTTCGGTTCTTTTGCGCACACAACGATCACATTAAAATCGTCTGTAAGCATACGGGCAAGAGCCAGCCCGTCCCCGCCGTTATCACCGGAGCCGCATACAATTTGTATTGTCTTTTTTACTTCTCCCTTTTTTAAATTAAAAAGTTGTTTTATTTTTTCGGCGCTGCCTCTTGCCGCATTTTCCATTAATATTCCGTTTTTTAAATTAAAGTCTTTTTCAGCTCTTTTATCTAAATCAGTAAGCGAATAAAAAACTTTTTGCATTGCCTTCTCCTTTTAAATTTGCATAAACCGCACCGTCAGATTCGGCAAGTCGATGTTCTCAGCCCGTACTGTAATTTTTTCATTTATTGAAAGTTCTTTTTTTAGAAACATATCCGTTTCAAATGCAATACTTGGAATGCAGATATGCGCTTTTAGTTTTATGCTGTCTAAAATTACTGCCTCTCCTTGCCAATCGGGATTTTGCAAAAGATAAACGAGCGTCCAATGCTGTCTTGAAACTCTTTCTATCGAAGAACAATTTCTTCCCGAAATATCTCCCGCCGAAATACGCATAAGCAGATCATCTGTTTTCATAAGCGGTTCTTTATCTATGAATTTTAAAAGCTGTTGGTGAGCTGCCAAATCGCCGTATCTGCGCAAGGGGCTTGTTACCTGACTGTACATCGCAATTCCCAAAGCCGCATGCATTGAAGGAATTGTGCCGACGGTTCTCGGATGCATTGCCTTGCGTTTTCTGTATTCGCCTGCCAAACCGTCGGGTAATTTTTTCGGAATTTCAGGTGCTTCCTGACTTATATATTGAAAAGGGATATTGTTTTTAAACGCAAAACGTGCGGACGCCTCTCCTGCCAAGAGCATCATTTCTTTTATCATCAAGGACGATTCGGTGTGAATATATTGTTCGATAAAAACTTTTTGAATACCGTCCATTTCCTTTGCAGTGATGGTTACTTCCGGCATATCGATGGAAACAGCGCCGTTATTTTCTCGTTTTTTTCTGTTTTGTTCTGCAATTTCGAAAAGCGGTTTTAAATCGGCTTCTTCTTTTTTGCCGTCTGCTTCTTCGTAGGTCATACATTTTACATTTATCTTTGTGCGCAAAATCTCGCTTTCGATAATTTCCGCATTATTATCGAGTTTTAATTTAAACGAAAGTGCATAAGATTCAGGGGTTAGTCCCAGCGCAAAATTTTCGACGGCCGTTTCTCCGAGCATACGGGAAATTCCTTCGGGCAGATACAGGGTTGCACCTCGCTTGCGTGCGTCTTTATCGCTTTCGGAATCGGGGGTAATCGTATCTGCAGGATTCGCAATATGAATCCATAAGTATTCTCCGTCGAAGCATACGGCATCATCGGGATCAGTGCTGTCTTCGTTGTCGATGGCATAGGCGGTAAGGCCGGTTAAATCGAGGTATTCATGATTCCGATTGAGCGGCGGTAATTCCGTTTTTGAAGAATTGACGGGGTGCTTTAAACGAATGGGATAGGGATTTTTTTCGTTTTTCCAATATTCCGTTGTCAATAAAATTTTATGTGCCGCTTCGGGAGTTTCCTTTATATGGATATCCCTTAGTATTTTCGATTTATCGGTTTTGTCCAAAGCAAGAGCTTCGATTTCCTGTAAAAACGGTGCATATTTTTTTATATCGAAATTCTGCGGAGAGTTATTTTTAATACAGGCAGATAATGCGTTTATAAAATCGGTACGCTCTTTTTCTTCATTTTCTTTTTCGGTTTGTTTTTGAAATTCTTTTTCGATTTCTTCTTTTGAACGTATTTTTATGGGTTTGTCGGGGCCTTCGGCTGAGAACAGCGGTGATGAGGTGATGATCTGCCATGCGGCCCATATTTGTTCCGGCTTTAAATCGGACCAGAACAATTCGGTAAGTTCTTCAAATGAAGCAAGTCCTTCTTCAAAAAAATCGGTTACTCCGTCAAAATCGGGCTTATTGCAAACAGCATTTAAAACCGTGTTTAAATTCTGCGTATTGCTTGCACTTAAAACGGTAAAATCTTTTTCGCGTACCTTTTTGATGCCCGTTTCGGTTTCGATTTCGAATTTCTCTCCAATTTTCGAAACTATTACGGAAGGTCTGTTTTTGTATAAAACAATGGAACCGATATTCATTTTGCTTTCCTTAAATTAGATATTATTTAAAGAGTTGTCTGTAATGCGGATAAAATTATTTGCCGGGAATGATTGTTCAAATACAGTATTTGAATACGAACCCCCTTATAAAAATAAATTTCGGAGTCGGCCGCATAATATACGGGAGAGCCGAATACCGATTCAAAGGCCCTGCGGTTTTCTCCGATTCGAAGATCTTCGGGCAGCGACAAAACGGAATCTTGTAATATTTTTATTTTTTCTATTAGATTATCCGAACGCGTACGTATCAGTACCTCGGCATTTAAATGTCCGTATATCCATGTTTCCAAAAAATAATTATATTCGATGACAGGCGGTTTTCCCCAATATTCGATAAGCTCGTCTGCGGAATCGCCTATTTTTACTTTTTTCAGCGGAAACGGTTCGGCTTTTCCGTCGAAGGTGATCAGTGTTTTTAGTTTTTCTTTTATCTTGGCGGCCTTGTTTGTTTCGCCGAGGCCTGAAAGCATAGCCGCGTAATTATACAGTACAAGCCGTTCATCAATCATAGAACCCGTCCGTAAAAAAAGACTGTTAGCCGTCTTATTTTTCTTTGCATTTAAAACCGATTCCGATAAGAGTTTTGCTTTTGTATAATCCCGCCCCGACAAATATAAAAGGGCGGCATAATTAATTGAGGCTGCATAATTGTCGAAAGAAAGGCCGTTGGCGGCGGCCGTTTCCGCAAGCGGTATTGCACGAGCCTTTTCGTCAGGATTATCCGAATAAAACAAAAGAGAAGCGTAGGCAGATGCTGCCGCCGGTTCATAAACCGCTTCCAAGTATTCGCCGTATGCTTTCAGTGCTCCGTTATAAGCCGCTGCGCTGCCCGGTATTTTGTTTTTTTGTTCTCGTAAAATCGTTTGTCCTGTTTTAAAAGTTTCTGAAGCCGTTTCTAAAATTTTAAACGCACCCGCTATTTCGTCCGTTATGTGGGCGGCATACGGCAAAGCGGTTAAAAGCTTTTTTTCGTTGTGCTGTAAACCGGTCAGCCAGCTTTTATGAAAAAGAAGGGCTGCCAGCCGTTTAAAATAAATATTGTCGGGAAAATTATTTTTCAAACCGGAGCATCTTTGCCGCGCATCTTCATCAGCATTTTTGTCTTCGCTTTGCATTGCCGTTAAAATATACGAAATTTCACTTGCTGTCGCATCGGTTTCATCGGCTGTTCTTAAAAGAGCTTCCAACCGTTTTTGCGGAGGGTAATTTTCTTTAAAAAAAGAAACGAAGTTTTTATAGTTTACGGAATCTTTTTCGATTTTTTTCAGCTCGTTAAGATAATCGTAAAACAAATGAGGCTGATAACCTGCCAATTTCAATAGAATGACGGCGAATGCATCAGCTTTTAAATTATGCCGTTTTATTAACTCTTTTGCAGTATCTTTTTTCAATTCGGTTTCCGAAAGAGATGGGCGGCCGCTCTCGAACGAAAAATGTGCCGCTTCGTATGCAAGAAAGGGCGCCAGTAAATTTTCACGCTCGGTGTTGAAATTTTTTATTTTACGCGGCGACACATTTTGAGAATTTGAGAGTTTTGCATCGATGTAATCGAAAATACCCGTACTGACCAGTATTGTTCCATCAGGATAAATTCTGCATTTTACTGCGGAATTTTCTTCTATAAGAAGACGCATACTGCCGCGGTATAGTTCGGTTTTACGTATAAGCATAAAAAGAGCTGAGTCCAAAATGTCATACCAAACGCCGGCGCTTTCTGCGGAAATTTCTGACCTTGATGCGGCGGCAATTTCACTTCTGTATGGTTCCATTGCAGAGATTCTTGCATCTTTGCTGCCGTTTTTTTGCTGAGCATATACGGAAAATGCCGCTAACACAAAAATAACCGTACAAATCGGTTTATACAGTGTAGATTTCAACATATTCGAAGCATATCACAATATTGGAATTTTAGCAATATTTATAAAAAGCGGGTTTATTTTTTATGCAGTTAGACATTATGATTTAAACTTGAGCCGTTCATCGGTAAAACGGTTGACGCAAGTTACTCCAGCAAAAGAATCTTTCGTAAATCTTTCTGCATTTTCTGTTGTCTTTTGGCTATTTTTATTCCTTCTTTTGCAGGATCGAAGGTTGGGTCTTGTTTTAAAACTTCATTCCAAATATTTATGGCTTCTTGGTATTTTTTGTCTTTATATTCTTTAAGGCCTTCAAAATAAAGCTTTTTGATATTAGCTGCTCTTTCTCCTCTTCCGCTGTCTCCTAACAAAACTTTTACGCCTACGCTTATTCTATTAAAATTGGCAATTTGATTTGTCAAATCGAGAGTGTAGTTTGCGCTTATCTGCACATTGTCTAAATTGACTTCGCCGCCGAGCGTAAAGCGCGGGTTTCCGCCCCTTATTGCAAGACCGGTAAGCAAGTTAAAATATTGTGTTATTGAAAAAGCCATACCTGTGCTAAAAGCTGGAGTTCCCGATGCTTTTATGCTTTTCAAGTTGATATTTTGATTTATATCTATAGAGAAAAGGAAGAAAGAAACAGGCCTGTAAGCAAATCCTGTTGAAATGTAGGCCGGCGGAAGATCTCCCCGTATTGGGGAGCCAAAATTTTTAAGAGTAATTCCAAAATGAAAATTCGGCTCTTCATCATAAAATTTTTTTAAAATATTTGCCCTCAAGATCATCCCAAAATCGCCTAAAAGCGCATACGCATTTTGACTGCGCGCATTTCTAGTCCGGCTTTGTTTTGAACTCCGCGCCCCGTTTTGCCCTACAAAAGGAGGCATTGCCGTTATGCCGGCCTTTAAATTTCCGCCCAGCGTTATTCCCTTAAAATCATATCCTGACAGAAAATTGTATGAAAAATTACCGATTAAAAAAGTTTCGCTGTAAAACCCCGAAGCCTTTTTTTCACCAAGCTCTCCATATTCGGTGAAGGGAACATAAAAACAGCGCAAAGCTGTCCCCCAGCCGTATTTATCGGTTCTTTGAGTGTAGGCAAAGCTTTCCATCTTTGCATCTGCAATCCAGTTGTTATGCAGAATACTGATTTCCGTATTTTTTAAAAAGGCACTTCCTGCGGGGTTTGCTTCAAAAAAGCTTACATCGTTTGAAAGAGCGGTAAAGGCCGTACCTAAGCCTTCAAAGCGGCCGCCTGCCGGTATTAAAAGGGATCGGAACGCCGATTCTCCTTCATTTTTTTGAGTAAATACGTCGAAGGCCTTTGAAAGCTTAAGATAAAAATCCGATGTATCGGCGCAAAAACCTGCAAAACATGCAAAATTGAGAAAAATAAATATAAAGAAGGCTTGAATAAATCCTTTCATATACAGTACTATTATATATGAATTTCGGCTTTTTTTTAAGCATTTTTTAACTTTTAGAGAAAATTTAATTGAAAAAAACACAAAAAAAACCGAAAATTGATAGAGGGAAAGTAGAATTTTAAAATTTTAAAGAAACCGTCGATTAATTATAAATGCGTAGACTAACCGGCGGCAGTTTTGAAAAATTCGCTATTTTTAAATGGATCGGCTGATTTGAAACAAAACAGATTTTTTGTAACCATTTTTATTTTTTTTCTCATATTATGCAATGCATATTCCAAAGGTGCTGCGGATAAGGATTATTCGGAGGTAAAGGAGCGTTTAGAGGCGAAAGATTCCGTTGGTGCTATGGAAGATGTTCTTACGGTTATCGAATCAAAACCGGAATCTTTAGAGTACGGCATAATGCTAAGCCGGAAGGCTATGCGCAATCAGGAGCTTTTTAGAAAAAAATTCGATGAACTCCTTTTTCTTTTATATAAGAATCCTAACAATGAGAATAAAAAACTTGCATTAATAGCCGCGCTTGAAGCCCTTGAGCCGGAACCGGACGCGCAAATGAAGTTTTTTTTGAACCAGTTAAAGATTTCCTCCACTTATGCCGCTTACCGCGTTCGTTTTAATATACTAATGGATGAGGGAATAGCTTTTATCAAGGCAGAAAAATATAATGAGGCGGCCAAAACGTTTATAAAAGGCTTTTCCATTTATAACAAAGAATTTCAGGAGGAAAATGAGGGAACGGAGCTGCAAAGCCAACTCAATTCCCAGTTGGATAATGTGCGCACAGCCGTAAAACGGTATGAACAGGCATATTCCAAATTTTTTGCAGGTATAAGAAATTATCAAAAGTCTGCAATTTATGAGGAAACGCCCGATCTGGAAAAAGAAAGCCGGGTTATAGAAAAAAATTTGGAAGAGTTGCGGAAGATAGGTAATGACACCGTAGATGCCGGAAATGCACTAAAGGGGTTATATTTAAGAGAAGCAAAGACGAATAAAAAGATTGATGAGACTATTTTTCCGTTTGTGTATAGGTTGACGCTCGGTAGAGATACGGCCTCCGAATTTGAAGGCGTTGACGGTGCTATGGAAGCCGGTGTTTATAATAATCTTCTTTCTCTTGTAGGAACCCATTGGACGGAAATAAGAAAGCTATGGGATAGAGCTTGCGGTTCATTCGACTTTCGGACAGACTTCTCTGTAGAAAAAAATATAGCCGCCATTAATGCACAGCTTGCTTCTTTAAAAAAGGTATATACGCTTGGAAATACGAATGCAAAATCGCGGTTTAAAAAGACTATAAACTCCGAAACCGAAAAGCATGTTACGGTTAATTCGCTTATCGAAATTATAAAAAATACAAAGACTGTTTACAGCAGTTTTTTAGGCTTTAAAAAAAGATTAAGCCGGGTGGGCAGCAATTATGCAGGTAGTGTTGAAGACTTACGTGATCTGGATGGAGAACTGCTTGTAGGCTTAAACAGCGGAATAAGCGAAAGCGGAAAACTTACTTCTGATTTGGAAGGTTATTATAACGATACTGGAAATTACGTTAATGTAATGGAGCATGAATCAAAAGCTCTGCAAGAAAAACAAAAGATTCTTTTAGAAAGACTGGCAGACATAAGATTGGATTTTTACGAGCAGCTTGCTTTTATAAAAAACAAATCCGGAGAGGCCGCCTTAGCAGCTTCCAAAAACGATTATTCAATATATAACGATTATTTTTCCGGTTCGAAAAAAAACAAAAACTTTACCTTTGCCGAAGCCGTTCAAAAATTGGATATAATTAAAAAAAACATCGGCGGCGACATCAAAATCTTAAACGGTTTTATGGAAGAAACCAAAGGGCTTGAAAAAAAATTGACTTTAAGCGAAAAGTTTTCGTTAAACAAAAAGGGCATTGAAACGAATATAGCCTTGTTAAAAGAATTGGAGGCTAAGGTTAATAAGGACTTAGTTACCGGAAATGCAGTTCTTCTTAAAATAAATTTGGCGAAAAATGAAGCTGACCTTCGTTATGAAGAAGCAAGCCGTAATTTGCGCGCATCTTCTTTTTCTGCCGCAAGGAGGAGTCTTGAGCTTTCAAGAAACAAGACGAACGATGCGTTAGTGCTTGAGGAAGATGCCGAATACCGCAAGCTCACTGATGAACGGCTGGAGAAACTAGGTAAAGAAATAAATGACGAAGAAAACAAAGTGGTTGTTAAAGATGTCCGCCGCTATTTGCAGGACGCAAAAAAGGATTACTTTAATTCGGAATTTCAGGCAGCGGAAAACAAGCTGGTGGCGGCGCGTAACCGTTGGGCTGTAACTAATGCAGAGCCTAACGAAGAAATTACAAACTGGATAAACGTAGTACAGTCTGCGGGGGCGGTAAGAACGGAAAGAATTATTCAGCCTTCTGCGCCGCTTTATCCGCAAATGATGCAGCTTTTAAATAACTCATCAGAGCTGTATTCCGATGCCGTAAAAAAAATGCAGCAGGGAAGCCGCGCCGCAGCGATAAAAAGTTTAAACGAAGCTAAAGAAAATATAAAACAGGTTTTACTCGTGTATCCTTCCAACGGAACAGCCGGCCAGCTAAGTTTAAAAATCGACAAACTCATTGATCCTGATAACTTCAGCAGCCAATTTGCCCGCAAGATAGCCGCCATTAAAAATGGCTACAGAACAAATACAAGGCAGCTTTATAACGAGCTTTTAAACCTTTACAGCATCGACAGAAACTTTCCCGGTATTGTTAGGTTAAAGGATGAAATGGAAATATACCTCGGTCTAAAGGTTGCGCCTCCTGACAGTGAATCCGTCAAACAGTCCGCCGAGCTTACAAAAAGCGCACGGAAAATATATGAAGACAGAAACACTATATCGCTTGCATCTTCTACATCTATGTCTGTTGCCATTGAACAGCTGGATCGCGCTATCAGACTTGATCCTAACAATGTTGAAGCTGTAGCCTTAAAAGACGCAATACGAATATATGTCGGTGGAACGTCTACTGTTGTTCTTTCTGCGGAAAACGAAGCAAAATATCAACAGGCTGTTGCGGAACTGCAAAACGGAAACAGAATTATTGCGGCGGCCTTGGTGCAGCAGCTTTTACAAAATCCCAATGCAAAAAATTCGGCTAAGGTCTTGGAATTAAAAAAGAGGATAGATGCCCAATTATGATGAATATTGCTCTAAAAAAAAGCCGTCTGTTATGCGCTCTTTTATTTGCATTATGTTTTGCAGTTTTAAGTTATGCAGACGAATTTTACTGGGAACATCCCCAAAGGTTCAGCCCGAAAAACGGACAATTTTTAAAGACGGCTTCCAATAAAAACGTTTCCGCCGTCATTTGGGAAGAAGCTGCTAAAACTACCGGAGGTGAAAATGTTGTTTACATATCTGCTGCGGTATACTCCAAAGAAAAATGGAATATTTACGAACGTATTTCGGAGCCTATTCCTTATGCCGAAAGTGTTCCTTCTCTAGCATCCGTTACGATCGGCAACGATAACAGTATTTTGATCGCGGCGGTAAAAAACCGCAATACGATAATTTTTTTAAAAAGTGAAGATGAAGGAAAAACCTTCGAGCGTAAATATGTACGCACTGAGTTATACGATTTACTTTCTCCGTATCTTTCAGTCGGCGCTAACGGAAAATATCTTTTATTTATTTCGCATGGAGCCGATGAAAAGTTTTCCATATATTCGTCTTCTTCTGCTGACGGTTTTTCGTGGGATCCACTTACCGAACTTAACTTAGGCAGGAGTACCAACCGTGCTTTTTTACCCGTACATACGGCTGCGGGTAAAAACGACGTAATCGTTTTTCAAGCTTCTGATCTTAATGATAAAAAACAATTATATGCTTTGTTTTCTTCTTATTCTTCGGACGGAGGCGCAACGTGGTCAAAGCCGGCAAAAATAACGCCGTCTGGAGATTATCAAAACCAGCGCCCCGATGTTTTGTATTTAAACAGAGAAAGACGCATTGCAGTCGTTTGGGAACGAAATCATTTCCGGCAAAGAAAAAACGAAGCGGCTTTTATGAAGCTTGGTTTTAGAGGCGAACCTGTTTCCGATCTGGAACAAATCTCCGAGCACTCGGAATCTGTTTTTAGCCCAAAAATAGTGTTATACCGCGACGCTCCTTTTGTTGCGTGGACGTCCGAGAGTAACGGAAAAAGCGATTTATATATTGCGACAAAACAAAAACAAAAATGGTCTGCCGAAAGAGTAAGAAATTTTGGCGGAACGCTTCTTTTTGCCTGCCCCTTTTCTTTGGATAATCACCTGCAATTATTGTGGCAAGAGGGAAACATAACTCAAAATATTATGCGTATCTCTCCTGACGATAAGGTAGGAAAACCGAAGCTTACACCTATAGGTTTCGGAACTAAGACGGAAGGAAATAAACAAAAGATTGCAGTTAAGATAGGCTTTCCCTACGATGCTTCCGGTATTGCAGGCTATTCGTTTGAATGGTCTAAAGATAAGCCTCCTGCTTTCGTAGAACCGCAAATTCAAAAACTGCCTGATGAGACTACGGTAACTTATGAGCCGGAAGAAGACGGCACATGGTATTTAGGCGTACGGGTGGCGGACTATGCAGGAAACTGGTCTGATATGGCTGTTGTTTCTTATGAAAGAGACATCGTGCCGCCTGCGGCCCCCGTTTTTGAACTATTGGCATTGGATAAAAACGGCTTTGTCAGCTCTAACACTTTTACGCTTGAATGGTCGGAACCGAAAACCGATATTGCCGGTAAATCGGAAGCCGAAATAAAAGGCTATATTTGGAATATTCATTATTTAGGTAGTGCGGAAAAATACAAGCAGTATCTAAAAGATTTTGGTGTTACTTCTTTTAACGATGCAACCGTGCAGGCGGTTATGAAAAATAAATTCAAAACTGCAAACGCCGGTGTAGCACCGAATACAAAGGCCTTACAGCACTACTTTGACAATTACGAAAACGGTTTGTATGCCTTTACCGTTTCGGCTGTAGACGAGTCAGGCAATATAGGAGAGCCTGGTGTAAAGTATTTTGCATTAAACAAATATAAACCGTATACATACATTTCAAATATAGAATCTAAACAATTGCAAGACGGAACGATTGTAATGTCGGTAATAGGAAAGGGCTTTACTTCGGGAGGCGAGATTACTTCAGTCTACATTGATAAAGATGGACAGCCTCCGTATGATTTAGTTATTCCGAAAGACAAATTCAATATTATAAATGACAGACTTATTTCGGGCATTGAAGTAAATGATTTGGATACAGGCGAATATTTTTTAGGGCTCGGCCATTCCGTACGCGGTATTTATTTTACCAAAAAACCGATAACAATAGACGATTACGGAAATGTAAAATTCGGAGATTACAGCAAAAACTATGACCGAGATTGGAACATATTAACCGAACGGGAAAATATAATCGATTCGTTTGCCGTTATAGTAATTATAGTTTGTATAATTTTTGTAATAATTTTATCCTTTGCCGTAATTACCGGTACGGCAAGAGAAGCTGCACACATAAAACAGGAAGTTACCGCGTTATTGACGGGAGGTGTTATGATTTCGGAAAGAAAACGGAAAGCAAAAGCTTTAAAGGTTAAGAGCCTCGGCCTGCGTTTTAAATTTACGTTATTTATCGTATCATTGATAATATTTGTTGTTTTTATTTTATCGAATTCTTTGGGCCTTCAATTCTTGAATATACAGGAACGGCTTTTGGCAAGAGGTTTGGTTTCAAGAGTAAACGTTTTTCTTGAAAGTTTGACATCCAACACTAAAGCCTATCTTCCGTCCAAGAATCTGTTGGAGCTTGGGTTTTTACCAGGTCAACTTTCTTCATTTGAAGAAGTTAAATATGTAACGATTACAGGGCCGCATATTCAAAATAAAAAAGCGGGATACGATTTTGTATGGGCTTCCAACGATAAAAATTTGTACGAAAAAATAGACACGCCGGGACTTGTCGTAGGCGAATCTGAACTGGATTTGCCTGATCTTGAAAATGCTTATGATTTATTTGCCAAGCTCAATGATGAGGCTAAATCGAATCTGGGTGAACTGATTACCGGAATAAATTCTTTGACGAAAGACGCTATTAACATCGCTTTAAGAACTGACGCGGCTTCCATAGAACGTCGAAACGAAATTCAAACCGTAATTAGACAAATGGAAGAAAAAATGAACAGCGAATTGGCGTCTATCAGCTCGAAGGGCATCGGCTCCTATCCTAAATTCGATGTGGAAAAACTTTCGCGCGATACAACCGATTATTTATTTTATAAACCGGTTCTTTACGGTCAGTCGGGAAATGCCGAACAATTTGTACACGGCGTTGTGTATGTGGAAGTTTCTACAAAGCAACTTCTTGGTCAAATAGATGAAAGTACAAGAAATTCAAGAAAAATGATTTTATATATCTCGCTTATTTCTATTTTTATGGGAGCAATCGGCGCCTATATTCTCGGCTCGATTATTGTCTCTCCGATCAAGGCTCTTGTTGCTCACATCGAACTTATCAATAATACCGAAGATAAATCCCGTCTTGCCGGAGTTAACGTTTCGGTGCGGGCGAAGGACGAGATCGGACTTTTGGGAACGACGATAAACAATATGACGAACGGTCTTGCCGCCGCCGCTGCGGCTTCCAAAGACTTGACGATGGGTAAAGAAATTCAAAAACGCTTTTTGCCCCTCGACGTTGATGAGGCAGGGCGCAAACTGACCTGCGGCAAACTGGTAGACGATAAGGTCGAATTCTTCGGATATTACGAGGGCGCAAAGGGTGTTTCGGGCGACTACTTCAATTACTTGAAACTCGATGAGCGGTATTATGCCATCATAAAATGCGACGTTGCAGGTAAAGGAATACCGGCTGCCTTGATAATGGTAGAAGTTGCAACTCTATTCCTCGATTATTTTAAGGATTGGAATTTGAAAAACGACGGCTTGACGATCGATTACATTGTTTCCCGCATAAACGACTTAATCGAATCGCTGGGCTTTAAGGGGCGGTTTGCAGCCTTTACCCTGTGTCTGTTCGACACCATTACCGGCGACGTTCATTTTTGTAATGCCGGCGATAACATCATCAATATTTACGATGCGGGTACAAAAAAAATGAAAGAGGTTGTCCTCACCGAAGTTTCCGCTGCGGGGGTCTTCCCGACCTTTATGATCGAAATGAAAGGCGGCTTTAGGGTAGAAACCGTGCACCTGAATCCGGGCGACGTTTTGTTCTTGTACACTGACGGTATCGAAGAAGCAAAACGTCTTTTCAGAAACGAGCAGTTAAAGCCCGTTTTATGCGAGGAACCAGGTTTAAAACAAGACGATCCGCACGAAACCCACTCGGTGGGACAGGACGGCGAAGAGCTTGGAAAAGAGAGGGTCTGCAAAATAATCGAATCGGTGTTTGCGCGGCAGCCGTACAGCTTAAAAAAATGGCATAACCCCATACCCGACGAAGAGTTCGACTTCGATTTCAGTAAACTGGAAGGCTCTTTGGAAGATGCCGTTTTGGGTCTTGTTTCCGTTGAAAAGGTTTTCAGAATGTACCGTGACCCCGCGGCAGGCCCGAGCGATATGATTACCGTTGATAAAAAAATCGATTTGTTTTTAAATAAATATTTCAGGCAGTATCAAACGTATTGCGCTAACCGAAAACCCAATACGGAATATGAAGAATATCTGTATTACACCAATATAAAAGAAGATGACCAATACGATGACTTGACGATATTGGGTGTAAAGAAAAAATAACCTGATGGATAGCATACTAAAAGCAGTTAACGTAACCAAATATTACGGTACGGGAAAAAACAGGATAGCCGGCTGCAGCGGCATTTCTTTTGAATTGCCTCCCGGCCGAATTACCGCCCTTTTGGGGTTGAACGGTGCGGGAAAAAGCAGCATCATAAATTGTATTTCGGGGTACTGTGTTCCCGATGACGGGGAAATTTTTATCGGCGGGTATTCCGTTTTAAAAAATCCCATCGAAGCAAAACGGCGGTTCGGAATTTTATACGAACAAACGCCCTTGTATCCTTCGATGACGGTCATCGATTTTTTGAATTTCGCAGCCGAAATGCACGGTATTGAAAAATCCGCCCGAGCCGCGGCTGTGAACAATGCAATGGAATTTTGCGAAATAGAAGATGTAAAGGACCGTAAGATAAGCGGTTTGTCGAAGGGGTATAAACAAAGAACCGGGCTTGCCCAAGCCGTGCTGCATAATGCGCCCCTTATTATTTTGGACGAACCCGTTTCGGGGCTGGACGCAATGCAGGTACGCAGCTTCGAAAAAAAAATTCTGCAAATTGCAAAAGAGAAAACGATATTGATTTCCACCCATAATTTGCGTCAAGCCGAAAAACTGTGCTCAAATCATATTTTGATCAACAAGGGAACGATGATAGCCTCGGGTAGTTTGGCTGAAATAAAGGAGCGGCTATCTGATGCGGGCTGTAAATTCGAAGACGATTATTATGACAGCGTGTTGGAAAAGGCCTTCGGTTTTTTTGCAGGGATAAATAAAAATGAATTTACAAAACCTATACTCGAATAATTTGATATTTGTTTTGGCAAAAAAAGAAATAAGGGCGCTTTACCGAACGCCGGTTCTTTATGCCGCGGCTTTGGTATTTGTGTTCGGTGCAGGCATTTTTTTTATCGGAAGCGATTATTGGTTTAATGCCGGCTTGTCGGACTTTCGTACCTTTTTTTTAAATATGCCCTTTTTGTTTTGCGTCATGGTGCCTATGCTCACAATGAATATTTGGGCAGATGAAAAAAAACAATACACGGATAAATTCTTATTTTCGCTTCCGGTACCGCTGCGGACTATCGTGCTTGGAAAATATCTAAGCCTTATTTGTATCTGGTTTTGTATTTTGACCTTGAGCATGATAATTCCCGCTTCGGTTTTTTCCCTCGGCGATTTCGGTGCCGGTTCTTTTTTTGTTTCATATTGTGCGGTACTTTTTTTCGGTGCAGGCGTTTTTTCCGTCTCGTGTGCCTTATCTGCCATTAGCAGACACAGCGCCATCAATTTTTTGCTTTCGTTTTTAACGGTCCTCTTTTTTACGGTTACCTATACCCTCGTGCAAAAAACGGCGCTGCCGCAATATATAAAAAACATCCTGCAATATTTTTCTTTTCCGTACCATTTCGAATCCGCAGCCCGCGGAATATTCGATTTGCGCGACTTTGTTTTTTATTGTATTTTGACGGCTTTCGGAATCGAATTAAACGTTTTTGTATTGCACGAACAAAGGAATACCGTATGAAAAAAGAATACCGGCTTCAGTTTTTTCTTTTTGTTACCGCCCTGACTTTTACCGCCCTTATTTCTTTAAAACTGTATTTTAGAATAGATGCAACAAAAGAAAAAACGTATACGCTTTCAGCCCATACCCGTGAACTGCTTGACGGTTTGGACGGTACGGTTCAAGTAACATGGTTTAAAAGCGGTAATGTTTATTCGTTTTTTCCATCGCTGAGATATTTGAGCGATATGCTTACGGAATACGCGATTCATTCGGACGGTAAATTGCTTGTTTCGGAAAAAAGTACCGAAAGCCTTTCCGAAGAGGCGGTAAATAAACTCGGGCTTGTGCCGCGGCAAATCGAAACGCAGGATAAATCGGCGGCTGCCCTGTACACGGTATACTCAGGTCTGATGATAGAGTATAAGGGGCAGACCAGATTAATCCCATTTATCGACGACATTGATATTCTCGAATACGATGTTGCCCGATTTATATCGGATATCGAAGCAGCCGTACAGGGAAATGTTTTTGAAAGAAACATTGCCGTGCTTGCGCCATCCGGTTCCCTCGAAACCGATTACGCGTATGTGCGTGCATGGCTCGAATATGCGGGGTTTCAGGTGCATATTTTACAGACGCCCTTGGACGATATTCCTGCGGAAATTCCCCTTTTGGTAATAGGTTCCGATTACATCGATTTTTCTTCGGCGGCGGCAATAGATGTTTTTTTGAAAAAAGAGGGCATGGCCGTTTTTTTCGTTTCGGGAAACAAAATCGATACAAAGGGGAAATGGACGGCAGCGCCCAAAACAAAGGACTTTCTTTTAGATATGCTGGCCGGCTGCGGTTTTTATATTCAATCGAATTTAATCTTAAGTCCCGTAAACTTTAGGCTTGTATTATCGGCGGTTGATAATACCGGAGCTAAAACCGTAAACTATCCGTTTTGGATAAAGCTTTTACAAAACAATACGGAAAAATTGAATCCTATTTTTGCCGCATATAAGCCATTGCAAACTTTTTGGCCTTCATCGATTATTATAGATACGGATAAAAACAAAGCTGTAAAAACACTGGCAGTTACGAGTCCCGATTCCGCTGTTATGGTAGAATCTTACGATACCGATCCGTTCGGAAACCAAATGCGGCTGTTTGCAAATTCGGAAAAGGCTTCCGAAACGGTTATTGCAGGATACGAAAAACCTTCGCGCGTTATTGTTATAAGCGACGAGTATATGATAAGCCGGCTGATCGATTACACCGGCTCGTTTTATAATCTGGATTTTTTGATTAATTGTGTCGAATATATCTGCGGAAAAGATAATCTTGTTTTGCTTAAAAACAAAAAACATACGGCCTTGCCGTTTAAACGGTTTGACGATAATGCCGAGTTCAATGCGGTTGTATTTATGGCGCGCCTTATTTCGTTTGTGTTTTTGCCGGCCTTAATTGTGAGCCTGGGCGCTTTTATGTTTGTCGCGCAACGGAGAAAAAAATGAAAGATATGATATTTCCAAAAATAAAGTTTCAAAAATATTCGAAGGGATTAATTCTTCTTAATTCTTTTTTAATTGCGGTTTTGATTTTTGCAGATATACCCAAAAATAAAAAAGAAATTATAAGCGGTTCTTTTGTTGCGCAAGGCGAAACGGAAAACATTGGTGAAATTATTATCAGCATACCCAACAGCGATTTGCAAGCGGGCTTTAATACAGTACACCTTGTTAAAAAGGAAATGGGATTTGTTTTAAATGCGGCCGGAAGAGAATATAAGGTGAAGTATGATATAATGAATCGTCTTATGGATTTATTGTCTTCCAAAACCGATTTTGTGCAGGTAACCGGTGATGTAAAACAATTTTCTCTTTTAGGTTTGGATGACGAGCAGGCAAGCGAAATAAAAATTTTAAGAAAGGATAAAACTTTATTTGGTGAATTTATTTTTGGAAAACAAAACACACTCGGTACGGAGCGCTATGTCCGCATTAACGGAAGAACTAAGGTGTTCCGTATGCCCGATATTTTGTCTGCATTTTTGACGCTTCGGCCCGATTTTTGGATCGATCTTCAAATATACGGCGGCGTTTTTTCCGGCTCGGCAATTCAAGCCTTCGAACAAAACAACCTGTATATCTTGCGGTCGGAAAAAAACGAAAAGGCATTTTCCGAATTGGAGTTGTTTTTAAAACAATTTTCCGCTATAAATATTTTTCCTGCTGCGCCTGTTGTATCCGCTTTAACGGATTCTTTTACCGTGGTTTTGGATAATAAAGACAGGATAAAAATATCTTTTACACCTGCTGAAGGCGGCGACTTTGTTCTCTCCGATTCCGTGTCGGAAAATGCCTATATTGTAAGCGGTTATACAAAACGCAGAATAGATGAAGCTGTAAACGGTATAAAATAAGCGGGGAAGGCACCGCGCCTTTCGGGATGGGCAGCGTGTTTTTGTTTTATTCGTGCGGAGGGCTTAATACCTGCCGTTTCTCGGCTACGCTATGCGTCGGGGTTGTTGATTTCGGCTGTAGAAATTATGGGTATGCCGTATTTTAGACTTTAAGTTTCAGGTTCAAAGGCATTATCGGAGGATAGGACGATGCATATTCGTAGTATTACAATGCGCCGTCTTGACAAAAAAATATAAATTTGGTAAAATACCCGTCTGTTCATTATAGGTGATTAATCGTTTTTAATTTTTGAAAAGCTTTAACCGGCATACTTTGGTAAAAGTTCAAAGTATGTCATTCTTAAAGGGATATTGCTGACACAGTTTTAAAATTGTTATAACCTGCATATCTTTTTCGATTAACCGGCTTTAAGTTATGGAATTTAATCGGAAAGCCTTTGTGCCGATAGACTCTAAAGGCATCGGGATATAAACCGGAGAGGTAATTTCGTTGCCGGAACAAGCTGGGTAATGTAATTTTTAAGTTTTATACAATTTCCTTTGCGTAAATAATTCTTTATGTCATTTGCATACACAATAATATTACGGCATAAATACGAAAAGATCCATTATATAGTAGGAGAAAAAAATCCAATGACAGTAAGAAAAAGAAAGAATTTGCCGGAAACCCCCGATGCGTTCTTATTGGGTTCGGAACTTTCACAAGAACAGGAAGGCGGAAGCGGATTTGCCGAACACGACGATGAAAACGGCGAAAAAAAAGTTCTGATACGTGCAAGAGCTTCCAGAAAAATTGAGGACGCTGCGGGTATTCCGCCTGCCAAAACGAGAAGGCCGTCCGTATCGCTTAAAAACTTCCCGCCGAAGGAAGCTCTAATTGAAGCTGAAGAATCCGCCCCATCTTCCGATAGCCTGCCTAAAATAGTTATAAACGACTTAACTAAAATGAAAATGCCTGCTTTAAGAGATATGGCCGTAAAATACGGAGTTGCAGAAGATGAAATATCCTTAATGAAAAAACAGGAAATAATCTATCACATTCTAAAAAACCATACCAATCAAGGCGGCACGATTTTTGCTTCCGGTTCTTTGGAAATTCTGCCTGACGGCTTCGGCTTTTTGCGCTCCCCGCAAAATAGCTACTTGCCAGGTACCGATGACGTGTATGTTTCCCCAAGCCAGATTCGGCTTTTTAACTTAAAAACGGGCGATACGGTGTACGGCCAGATTCGCTCGCCTAAAGAAGGGGAGCGGTATTTTGCCCTTTTACGGGTCGAAACGGTTAATTTTGATGAACCGGCGCGCTCGCAAAGGCGTATTCCCTTTGATAACCTGACACCCCTTTATCCTAGAAATAAGCTCGATTTGGAAACAACTACCGAAGAGCTTTCGACCAGAATTATGAATTTGTTTTGTCCTATCGGAAAGGGGCAGCGCTCCTTAATTGTGGCGCCGCCGAGAACGGGAAAGACGATCATGCTGCAAAAAATTGCGAATGCAATTACTGCGAATCATCCGGAAGTGTATCTGATTGTGCTCCTTATCGATGAGCGTCCGGAAGAAGTAACGGATATGGAGCGCACCGTCAATGCCGAAGTTATTTCTTCTACCTTTGACGAACAGGCGACGCGCCACGTTCAGGTTGCAGAAATGGTATTGGAAAAGGCAAAAAGACTGGTGGAACATGAGCGGGATGTCGTTATCCTGCTTGATTCCATTACGCGTTTGGCTAGAGCCTACAACCAGACAATGCCGACTTCCGGCAAAGTGCTTTCAGGCGGTGTCGATTCCAATTCGCTTCATAAACCAAAACGCTTTTTCGGTGCGGCGCGCAACATTGAAGAAGGCGGCAGTTTAACGATAATTGCGACAGCCCTAATAGAAACAGGCAGCAAGATGGACGAGGTTATTTTTGAAGAGTTTAAGGGCACCGGCAATATGGAAGTCAATTTGGACAGAAAATTGTCCGACAGAAGACTGTTCCCCGCTATCAATATAAAGAAATCGGGGACGCGGAAAGAAGAGCTTCTTTTGACGGAAGAAGAAATGCCGCTTATGTGGGTTTTACGCAAATTTATTAATCCTATGGATGATGCGGAAATTATTGAGCTTTTAATCGAAAGAATGAGCAAAACCAAAAACAACGAGGCCTTTTTAAAATCGATGAATTCCGGTCTTGCATAAAAAGAATAAATAGAGTATACTCTAGATTCCAAAAATGAATGTAAGAGTATAAGTTTTATATCAGTTAAACACCTTTGGAGGTTTTTTATGAAAAAAGATATTCATCCGAAATATGAACAGACGACCATTACCTGCGCATGCGGAAATGTTATTAATACATTTTCTACGGTAAAGGATATTAAGGTTGAAATTTGTTCGCAGTGTCATCCATTTTTTACCGGAAAACAAAAACTTGTTGATACTGCAGGAAGGATTGACCGGTTTAAGAAACGTTATAATATTAAAGACTAAAATCGTTTTGACGGTCTTTTTATCTTTAAAAGAGGGTATGGCTTAAATCGAATAACGCAGGAAAAGCTTATTTTCTTGCGTTAATTTTTTGTCTTTTTAATACATCGTGAGGAGGAAAAGCCTATGGAATATTGGATGATATGGCTTATTGCAGGAGCCTTATGTATCGGGCTTGAGTTATTTATTCCCGGCCTTGTGATTATCTTTTTCGGATTAGGTTGTGTGTGCACGGCAGGTTTTTCATTGCTCTCCTTTGTTAATAACCGTGTTTGGCTGCAAATCGTTCTTTTTCTTATTTTTTCTGTTCTTTCGTTAGCATTTTTACGGAAGAAGTTTACCATTATTTTTAAGGGTACGCTGTTTTATCCCGATAAAAAGCTTGATATGTACAGCTTTGAGTTTGCCGATGTTTTGGAAACCGTTTCTGAAACAAAGGAAGGCCGTATTAAGTATAAGGGTACTTCATGGAATGCTGTTTCTACATCGGGTACGATAGAAGCAGGCTCTAGAGTAAGGGTTTTACGCAGAGAAGGAATTGCCTACGTTGTAGAAAAGGCCTAGCGGGTTACGCTTTACAGCTGCAGCAGGTAAGACAGCCGGAAGATTTTTGTTCTTTCGTTTGTAAATTAACACCGAAAACCTGTTTTTGCAGTTTTTTGCCGGTAGGCGTGTCGGCAAGGCCGCCTTCGGCCGTTTCCCGTAAAGCTGCGGGCATGGCGTCTCCAACACTTTTCATAGCCTGAATAACTTCGTCGGCCGGTATGCGGCTTTTTATGCCGGCTAAGGCAAGCTCGGCAGCAGTAAAGGCGAGACTTACGCCTGAAGCGTTCCGTTTTATGCACGGAATTTCAACTAAGCCCGCCACGGGGTCGCAGACAAGGCCTAGTATGGACTTAACGGCTATTGCACAAGCGTCGGCAGCCATTGCGGGCGTTCCGCCGCACAGTTCCACTATTGCGGCTGCAGCCATTGCGGAAGCAGAGCCGCATTCGGCCTGGCAGCCTCCTTCCGCCCCTGAAATTGAAGCGGCATTCGCAATAACGAGGCCTATAGCCCCCGCTGTAAAAAGGGCCATAACCGCATCTTCTTTTTTTATATTTTTTATTTTCATTAAGGAGCCGATTGCGCCGGGCAGTATGCCGCAGGAACCTGCCGTTGGAGTAGCGGTTATTTTACCCATAGCAGCGTTTAATTCCGAAACAGCCATCGACATCCGTATGGCGTTTGCCATAAGCGGACCGCAAAGCGCCTCTCCGTTTTCCGTTTTTTTATAAAGCTTATACGCATCCCCGCCGGTCAAACCGCTGGTAGATTGTATGCCGGGTGCTGTGCCTTTTTCGATTGCATCGAGCATGACATCGAGGTTTTTTGTCATTTTTTTAAAACATTCGTTCTCTGTTATTTCCAAAGAAAGACTTTGATCTTTTAAAACCAGTTCCGAAATTTTCACCCTCTTTTCGGTTGCCGTGTTTACAAGTTCTTCTATTGTTTTGTATTCCATTTGTGATTCTCCCTTGTCCGTTCTTTTAAATGGGCTGTACCAAAATGGCGCCGTAAACATGCGCAAGTTTTAATATATCTTTTTCTATGCTGGTATCGATGCTAAGGCCGTCCAGCTGTACGCACATAGAAGCGGTTCCGCCCTTGTGATCTCTTTCTATGTTCATGCGGGAAATATTAAGGCCGTAGCGTGCAATTACGGACGTAATTGCGGCCGCTTGGCCCGGTATGTCGCTGTATTCTACCAGCAAGATTGGGGTTTTACCGGTAACTTCTACCGTTTTTCCGTTTATTTTTGTAATCAGTATGTTTCCTCCGCCTACCGACGAGCCTTGAACCGACAGTTTTTTTCCGCTTATACCGGTAACTTCAAGGAGCGCCGTATTGGGGTGAGCGTCGGGAATGTTGATTGTTTGAAAATTTATGGCTAAACTCTGTTTTTCTGCGAGCGAAAGACTATCCCGTATTCGCTCATCATCGGGCCGCATTCCCATAAGGCCTGCCGCAAGTGCCCTGTCCGTGCCGTGTCCCTTGTAGGTGTGTGCAAAGGAGCCGTGCAGATAAATATCCGCTTTTACCGCCTGTTCGGTAAGCAGGATACGGGTTACATACCCGATCCGTACGGCTCCCGCCGTATGCGAACTGGAAGGGCCTATCATTATAGGACCGATGATATCGAAAATATCCATAAAAATCTCCATAGTGCGGATGCCGCATTTAAGGATATATTCAGTATAATCAATAAGTTTGCATTCGGTCAAGGGCGTGGAATGGATGGGGGGGTCAAGGAAGAGAGATGGTATCCCCCATTGCCTAAGTGGAACCGGGGCTGGAAACAATATTGGATGGAGCAGGTGAAAGAGTAGTATATTTTGATACATTGGTATAAACTCTATTCAGTTACCCGCTTGACACTTTTTTATATTTTTAATAACATTGTTATTAGTTATCCGAAAAGGAAGCGTTTTGGAAAAGACGGTTAATGAGGTCTCAATGAGAAGAATCGATAGGGTTGTAACAGATGACCTACAAATAAGGGACATTATTGAACGGGCAAAGATTGTGCATGCCATAATTTGTAATTGAGGATAAAGCGGTTTTTGCGCAATATGCGGTAATTACTCATTACCAATTAAATGAATGGAGAATTTTATGAATGCATATCAAGATTATCAAGACGCAAATGCGGCGGTAATCGACCGCTGGATTGCCGAAGGCTGGGAATGGGGAAAGCCCGTCGATCATCAAACCTTTGTGCAAGCGAAAAACGGGCAATGGTCTGTAGTGTTGACGCCGACAAAACCGGTGCCGCGCGAATGGTTCGGCGATTTAAAAGGCAAAAAGCTTTTGGGGCTCGCGTCGGGAGGCGGTCAGCAAATGCCGATTTTTACCGCAGCCGGAGCCGAATGCACTGTGCTCGATTATTCTGAAAAACAGCTTGAATCGGAACGCTTTGTTGCCGAACATGAAGGCTATCGCATAAATATTATGCGTGCGGATATGTCAAAGCCGCTGCCCTTTGCCGATTCCTCTTTCGATATTATTTTTCATCCGGTAAGCAACTGCTATATCGAAAAAGTTGAGCCGGTATTTGCCGAATGTTTTCGCGTGCTTAAAAAAGGCGGTGTTTTGCTGTGCGGACTCGATACCGGTATCAATTATCTTGTCGATTAAAAAGAAGAGAAAATTATCAATGCGCTTCCGTTTAATCCGCTGCGTAACGAAACCCATCGCAAACAGCTTGAAGAACAGGACTGCGGCTGGCAGTTTTCGCATTCCCTTACCGAACAAATCGGCGGACAGCTTCGTGCGGGCTTTACGCTCACAGACCTCTACGAAGACACGAACGGAGAAGGACGCTTGCACGAATTGCACATCCCCTCATTCATCGCGACACGGGCGGTAAAGTAATGAGGAATGCGTAATTCGCCGGTATGTGCGGCATTGTTATGAAGCCGCCGGTTTTCAACCCAAAGGAGAAACTGCAACTTATACCATGCCGGACGGCGTATGGGAATGTATTGAAATGGAATTGAAAATTTAACTTTGAGGTCGGTTATGGACATTCACGATTTTTGGAATGCGGTATTACAGCAGGACGCCGAACGTTTGCGCCCCTTTTTTGCAGATTCGGCATATATCAACTGGCACTGTACGAATGAGCATTTTACGGCAGAAGAATTCATACGCGCGAACTGCGAATATCCGGGAACATGGGGCGGTGTAATCGAACGAATAGAGCGCATCGGTGATTTAATCATCACCGCTGTCAACGTGTACAGCACCGATAAGGTAAATTCTTTTCATGCTGTGTCATTTATAAAATTAAAGGACGATAAAATCATTGCGATGGATGAGTATTGGGGCGATGATGGAGTTCCGCCTCAATGGAGATTGGAAAAAAGACTGGGATCAAAAATACATAATTAATCGGTATAGGAGGTCTTGAATGGACACATACAAAAGATTATTAAAATATACGCCGGAGAAAATACACTGTGCGTATATTTCGGTGGTGTGCGCTACGTTGGGAGTTGCTTCTCAGATGGGGGCATTTTGGTTTTTATGGAAGTTCTTGTACGCGCTTTTGGTTAACAAAAACGTTACGGACGGCTCGATGTACGCAACGGTGATTGTTTCGCTGTTGGCGGGCTATTCGGTTGTATACTTCAGCGCTTTGTGGGCGTCGCACATACTGGGGTTCCGGCTTGAATCGAATTTGCGCAAAACGGCAATCAACCATTTGATGAATGCATCGTTTGCCTTTTTTGATATGAACCCGTCGGGAAAAATCCGGAAGCTCATTGACGACAATGCACAGGAGACGCACATGCTGGTTGCGCATTTAATTCCCGATAATATTTCCGCATTGTTTACACCGATTTTTATGTTTATCATTGTATTTGCAGTTGATGTAAAACTCGGTCTTTTGCTGGTTGCCGTTGCTCTTATCGGCGGCGCGCAGATGATGTTTATGATGGGCAATAAAGATTTTATGCGGAAGTATCAAGCGGCGTTAGAGCGGATGAATGCCGAAGCAGTTGAATATGTCCGCGGTATGCAGATTGTCAAAATCTTCAGAAGCACGGTTGAATCTTTTAAAGCGTTTTACGAAGCAATTACCGGTTATTCCGATTTAGCATACAAGTACACGCTCAGCTGCCGTACGCCATACGTGATGTTTCAAGTGCTGTTTAATCTGTTTGCGGTGTTCACTATTCCGGCTGCTATTTATTTTATGAACAAGGGGGCGGACGCTAATCTCATCATTGCAAAGCTCGTCTTTTTTGTCTGTATCGCCGGTGTGCTTTTTTCGGCATTTATGCGCGTGATGTATGTCGGTATGTATAACTTTCAGGCAAAAAGTGTTGTAGATAAACTTGAAAATCTTTTTGCAGATATGAAAAAGGATAACCTTGAACACGGTACGGAAGAAACATTTGAGAACTTCGGTATCGAGTTTAAAAACGTATCGTTCGGTTACACGGAAGAAAAAATTTTAAATGATGTCAGTTTTACATTGGAACCGAATAAAACCTATGCGCTGGTCGGATCATCAGGCGGAGGAAAAAGTACAATAGCAAAATTGATCTCTGGTTTTTATAAAATAAATTCAGGTGAAATTTTAATCGGCGGAAAAAATATTTCGTCATATTCACGGAATGCGCTGA
>CAUUSH010000027.1:0-27827 GCA_963547785.1 uncultured Treponema sp.
CTCGGTTATAAGTCTCTTGCTGTGAGTGTGGGAGCTGGTCGCACCTGCCCCTATCGCCACACCGAAGCTTAATTACAGTATACACTATTTTCGGCAAAAGTCAAGTACTTTTTTATGTTTTTTTACAACTTTTTTAACTCCGCTCCGCCTAAAATATGCCGTTTATGCAAAATTGGAGTATGGATTTAAAAAAAAATGAAATTAAGCGACAAAATAGAACTTTTACATGGCGACTGTATCGACCTTTTGTCTAAAATCCCGGACGGCAGCATTGACGCAATTATCACCGATCCGCCGTATGGTTATCTTAAAAATCAAAAGCTAGATATACCTTTTAACGAAGAAGTCTTTTTTCGTGAAGCAAAACGGGTATTAAAACCCGCAGGTTTTATCGTACTGTTTGGAAGAGGCACATCCTTTTACCGCTGGAATACCATACTTGCCGATTTAGGTTTTACTTTTAAAGAAGAAATTATTTGGTTCAAAAATCAATCTACCTGTCCGTTTTCTCGTGTAATACGGATGCACGAGACTATATCTATTTTTTCAAAAGGAAAAAGTAAGCTTAATCGTTGTAAAGTTTCTTATTTTGAAAGACGAGCCGATGATTTTAAAGCCATACGTAATGATATTCTCGCTTTATTATCAATTTTAGAAAACGATGCTAAATTTAAACTTTTAAAAGAATATATCGACATTCGTGCTGCAGTCGATTATAAGCCTATCCCTAACATGCACCATATTCCAATGAAAATAAAACACGCGGTAACAACTCCTTTAGCAACCAGGTCAACAGGTCATAGTTTTTTATACACCATAGAACATTTTCTTTTTGGGTTTTTAGAATTATCAGTCATTAAACAGTCAAGAGATACTTCACTATATCATCCAACTCAAAAACCGGTTAGGCTTATGGAGCGGCTTATCGCTTTGGTTACTCAAAATAATTCCGATTTTGCTCTGCGTTTGCTCTTGGGTTGGCCGTCCAGTGCATTACGATATCTAGTACCTCTTTAATGCGGCGTTGGGAGCGGCTCCATTCGTTGGGTGTTAGTAAGTGTTGTTTGATTGTCATCTTTTACCTCTACCTATATAGTCATTTTTGTTTGTGGTAGAAGTAAAAAAATAGGATATTTTGTGTTTTTTTAATCTTGAGTATAATGTATATTGTACCTCTGGCGGGGTGTTTTATAGGTGGGGAGCCTTAGACAAGGTCTTATTTTGTTAGTCCGTATTTTTCCATTACATGTTTTATGTCTTCTTCATTGCGCCGTCTATCTTCTTCCGTTTCTTCTATGAGGTTCCCCATTGTTGTAATGTGGCCTGTTGTCTTGCCGGTGCGTTTATCGTACGCTTCAATGTCGCCGTCCGCTGCGTATCTTATACCGATGTTTCTATTATTCATTATTCTCCCCCTAGTAAAATCTTATTTACTACATTCATATTTATATCATAATTTTGTACATCAAGCAACTTTATTGTGCTAGGTTTTACGTCTTTTATATATTCTAAGACAGCAGCGTCGCCTCGTGTGTTTTTTTCGCACACGGCTTTACGCGCAGTAATTCCGCCGTTTCCCAATTGACCGCTTACTTGACAATGCATATAAAAAGATAAATAATGCAGATATTGAATTTTAACCTATTTAATAGAATGCTTTATAGCGGGGGTATACGATGTCGAACATACACGATATGGAATTTTTAAAGAAAAAGGTGCAGGAATTAAAGGAGCAGGGTTTATACAAGGAATTGGTAACTCTTGACGGGCCGAATGAAGCCGAATGCTGTATAAACGGAAAAAAGGTTATTAATCTTTCTTCCAACAACTATTTGGGGTTTGCAAACCACCCGCGCTTAAAAAAGGCGGCGGTTGAGGCTATCGAAAAATACGGGGCAGGAGCCGGCGCCGTGCGTCCTATCATCGGAAATATGAAAATTCACGATGATTTGGAAAGGCTTCTTACTGAATTTAAAAGAGAAGAAGCGGTTCTCGTTTTTCAATCGGGCTTTAACTGCAATGCGGGCGTTATTCAAGCTATTACGGATAAGGGTGATTTGATTATTTCGGATCAACTGAACCATGCTTCCATTATCGACGGAACGCGTCTTTCAAAGGCCGACAAGGCGGTTTTTGCGCATTCGGATATGGCTGACCTCGAAAAGGTTTTAAAAGAAAAAAGGGCAAAGTACGAAAACGTGCTTATCATAACGGACGGCGTTTTTTCTATGGACGGCGATATTGCAAACCTTCCCGGCATTGTGGAGCTTGCGGAAAAGTATAACTGTTTAACCTATGTGGACGACGCTCATTCAAGCGGCGTTTTGGGAGAAAGCGGACGCGGTACTGTAGATCATTTTAAATTGCACGGAAGGGTCGACATCGTAATGGGTACTCTTTCAAAGGCGATAGGTGCGATAGGCGGATATGTTGCGGGAAAACAGGTTACCATAGAATGGCTTAAAAACCGCGGCCGTCCATTCCTTTTTTCGACGGGGCTTCCGCCTGCGGCAGTTGGTGCGGCAATCGAGGCGGTAAAAATGCTGATGAGCTCTACCGAATATACCGACAAGCTATGGGCAAATGCGAAGTTTTTTAAAGAAGAGCTCGGAAAGCTCGGCTATAACACAGGCCGCAGCGAAACGCCGATAACGCCTATTATTATCGGTGACGAAGCAAAGACTCTGCAATTTTCGAAAAAGCTTTTTGAAAACGGTCTTTTCTCCGGCCCTATTGTTTTCCCTACGGTACCCAAGGGAACCGGCAGGGTGCGCTGTATGGTTACTGCAGGGCACACAACGGAACAGCTTGACCGCGCCGTAAAAATCTGCGAAAAGGCCGGAAAAGAGATGGGACTAATCTAACGGAGCGAAACCGCTTGCTGCATCAATTTTATAAAAACACTCAAGTGCATATCACCGTTTTTTTATAAAGGCCGGTTATTCCGCCTAATGCAGGTGAGGGGTAACAGGCATGGCACTTACCGGTGTAACCTAGATTACGGGCGGCACCGTTTTAATCATAAACAATATGGGAGAACCAATGGAAGAAGCCGAAACAAAGGCCTTAAAAAAGCTGCAATTAAAGGACAGGGAAATTATTTTGCTCGGAACGGCTCATGTTTCAAAAGAAAGCATCAAAGATGTTCAAACCGTCATACGGGAAGAATGTCCCGATTGCGTATGCGTAGAGCTGGACGAAACCCGTTATCGGGCATTGACCTCAAAGGATGCATGGCAACAAATAGATATTGCCGCCATTCTTAAAGAGGGAAAGGGGTTCTTGCTTCTTGCAAACCTTGTCTTATCTTCTTTTCAAAGACGGCTAGGGGCCGATTTGGGCGTAAGGCCGGGAGACGAAATGAAGGCTGCTGTGGAAGTTAGTAAGGAGTTTAACATAAAAACGGAATTGGCCGATCGTCCCATTCATACGACCTTAAAAAGAGCGTGGGCAAAAAATAAGGGTTTTGGAAAGGCCAAGCTTTTGGCAACGCTTTTTTCGGCAGCCTTTACGAACGAAAAACTGGATGCGGCGGAAATAGAAAAACTGAAAAACCAAAGCGCAATGGATACGATGATGGAAGAAATGGCTGAATATCTTCCCAATGTAAAAGAAGTTTTGATAGATGAAAGAGACCGCTATTTGGCTTCGAAGATTTGGGAAAGCGGCGGGAAAAAGACTGTCGCCGTGCTGGGAGCGGGGCACTTACCGGGAACCGAAAAATTTTTAAAAGAGCTTGAAGCCGGTACAAAAACGACCGACGTTTCGGATATAAGCTCCGTACCGCCGGCTTCCGCTGCAAAAAAAATTGCAGCATGGGTTTTTCCTGCGGCCATTATCGGCCTTATTGTTGCAGGTTTTTTTAAAGGCGGCGGAGCTAAAACGGGAGAACTTCTTACTTCATTCATTTTATGGAACGGCGGGCTTTCGGCAATAGGAGCGCTCATCGCTTTGGGGCACCCGCTTTCTGTCCTCGTATCGTTTTTAGGTGCGCCGATTACCACGATAAATCCCTTTTTAGGAATCGGCCTTATTTCGGGGCTGGTGCAGGCGTGGGCAAAAAAACCGCGTATAAAGGATATGGAAGAGCTTACACAAGATGCGGCAGGTTTAAGGGGGTGGTATAAAAACAGAATTACCAAGGTTCTTTTGGTTTTCGCTCTTTCTTCGCTCGGAAGTGCCATTGGCACCTTTATCACGGTACCCGCCTTGATAAGCAATTTGGTAAAATAAGCGGAGCAGTCCGCTCCCAATATAAGGAAACGTATATGTATCTTTTTATAAACGATTACAGTGAAGGCTGTCATCCTAAAATATTGGAAGCCCTTACACGGACAAATACGGAACAGACGGCAGGCTACGGCTGCGATGATTACTGCAAAGAGGCTGCAGAGCTTATCTTAAAAGAGCTAAAGTCGCCTGAAAGCCGCATCCATTTTTTTGTCGGCGGTACACAAACCAATTTAACGGTAATCGCTTCCGTGCTAAGACCTCATCAAGGCGTCATTGCGGCCGAAACCGGGCACATAAATGTACACGAATCGGGGGCGATAGAAGCTTGCGGGCACAAGGTACTTACGGTAAAAACTGCGGACGGAAAGCTCACCGCAGAAGCTGCCGAAAAACTTATAAAAGCTCATTACAATGACCCGACAGCCGAACACATGGTGCAGCCGGGAATGATTTATATTTCGAATCCGACGGAACTTGGTACCATCTATTTGAAAGAAGAAATAACAGCCCTTAAAACCGTCGCAGACATGTATGGAACACCACTGTTTCTTGACGGGGCGCGGCTCGGAACCGCCTTAACCGCCGAAAAAAACGATGTAACGCTTGCCGATCTTGCGCGTTATACCGATCTGTTTTACATAGGCGGCACAAAAATGGGAGCTCTTTTCGGAGAAGCCTTGGTGATAAACAAGACATCCTTACAAAAGGACTTTCGGTATATTCAAAAGCAAAGGGGCGGAATGCTTGCGAAGGGCCGGCTTTTAGGGATTCAGTTTAAAGAACTTTTTACGGATAGCCTTTATTTTAAAATCGGTGCTGCAATGAACGAAACGGCAAAGATGATCCGAGAAGGGTTTAAAAAGCGCGGGTTTGATTTTCTTATCGAAAGCGATACCAATCAAAATTTTCCGATAATTGAAGACCGGCTGCTGCCTGAAATTGCAAAAGACTTCGGGTTTGAATTTTGGGAAAAAGTTTTTGCAGATAAAACCGCCGTCCGTTTTTGTACTTCGTGGGCTACGTCAAAAGATTCCGTTACTGCCCTTTTTCGGTTTTTAGATACGGTAATAAAAAAATAGCGGAACCGTATTTGCATGCGGAAGAAAACTTTTCCGAAAATATTATTAATAATGTAGAATTGCGGCAATGATTAAATCTTTTTTATATGTATTTGCCGCTTATCATTATCCTTGTAAAAAAGATACCGGAATAATCAATAATATAACGATGGAAGGTCATAACAAAATATCAATTGATTTTTAAAAGCGGTTTATGAACAAAGCCCCGTCGAGGGTTTGCCGCAAAAAGTTTCCCGCAGGAATATCGGCAGGGGAGACAAGCGGAATTGTTTTTAAAACTATTTTAGAATTTTTTATGCGGTATTCTATACTGCCGATTTGTTCACCCGCAAAAATGGGAGCCCTTATAAAGGCGGGCACCTTTACCGCCGTTTCAATATCGGGCACATCTTTTTTGTTCACGGTAAGGTAATCTGCCGAAAAATATACGGAAACGGGAATCGGTTTAATCGCCGTTTGGTGAACCTGTAATGCAGAGCCTAACACAACGGTTTTTATTCCCGATAAGGCGGTTTCGGTTTTTCCGCGAATACCGGCCGAAACAAAATGCTCAAAGGCATATTCCATAATTTTTTTGCTGTTATCCTCTCGGATAGAACTCCCTTCCGAAAAGCCCTTCCCTTCTCCGCCTAAAATAACCGCAAGGAATTCACTCTCACCGCGTTTGGCCGTAAGCGCAATATTAAAACCCGACTCGTAAATAAAGCCTGTTTTTAAGCCGGTGCAGCCTTCCAGTTTTTCCAAAAGCGTATTCGTCGCGTATTTTGTAACCGTGCGCATTCGAGTTTTGCTTTTTTTCCCGTCTACGGTTATATTGTGTTTTTGAGGATAGGAAATCGATTTTACCGAATGAAAGGTTTTTAAATTTTCAGGATATTTTTTTAAATAGCATAGAGAAAAAAGCGCAAACTCTTTTGCGGTAGTTTTATTGTTAGCGCTTAAACCGGACGGCTCTTCAAAATACGATCGGGTCAAACCGAGCGCTCTTATTTTTTCGTTCATTTTGGCGGCAAAATTTTTGACCGAGCCGCCGCCGATTATTGCGGCAGCCGCGGCCGCATCGTTTCCCGAACAGACGGCCATTCCCAAAATTAATTCCTTAATGCTCAGCTGCTGGTTTTCGGCAAGCCCCATACGGGAAGCAAGCGGCGGCAAAAATTTTGCATACGATTCTTTAGGCGGCGCCACGATTTTCTCCAAATCGGTTTGCTCCGTCATCAGCGTATAAATCGAAACTAGTTTTGTAAGCGAGGCCGGCGGAATTATTGTGTCGGGGTTATGTTCCAAAATAACCGTTCCCGTTTTTATGTCGGCCAAAACATAGGCTTCCGCCGCGAGGTTTAAACTGTTTTCGACAGGAAGATAATTTTCAATGTAATTTAACTGCGGCTTATCGGGATTGTATCCTGCCTGTTTATAAAAAGCCTTTTTTGCAAAAGCCTCTTGTTCTTTTGTTACGGAAACGAGCTGCGTGTTTGTTAAATTTTGTCTATGCTTAAAAATAAAAACAACTGCCGTACCGGTAAAAAATGCGGTTATAAAAAGAGCCGTTAAAAATCTTTTTACAAAAAACCTTTGAGTCGAAGGCATGACGGTAAAATAAACCCCGGCACAAAATTAAAATTCCGCCAGCTTCGGTGCGCGCGGAAAAGGAATAACATCGCGGATATTTCCCATTCCCGTTACGTACAAAAGGAGCCGCTCAAAGCCCAGTCCGAAACCCGAATGGGGCACGGTTCCGTATTTGCGTAAATCCAAATACCACCAATAATCCGCTTCGTTCAGTCCGAGTTCTTTTATTCTGTTTCTTAAAATATCCAAATTTTCTTCGCGCTGGGACCCTCCGATAATTTCCCCGAGCCCGGGTACAAGTACGTCCATTGCCCGCACGGTTTTGCCGTCGCTGTTCAGCTTCATATAAAAAGCCTTAATTTCTTTCGGGTAGTCCGTAACGATAACAGGCCCCTTAAAAACCGTTTCGCTTAAATACCGCTCATGTTCACTTTGTAAATCGCAGCCCCAATACGGCTTGAACTCGAATGCGCCCGCATTTTTTTCAAGTTCTTTTATTGCATCAGTATAAGTAATACGGGTAAACGGCGTGCTCACCACCTGTTTTAGGGTTTCGATGAGGCCGGGCTTTATTCTTTCATCGAAGAATTTCAAATCGTCCGCACATTTTTCCAATGCCCATTTTAAAAGGAAGACGACAAAATCTTCGGCAAGTTCCATATTTTCTTTCAATGTGAAAAAAGACATCTCCGGTTCTATCATCCAAAATTCGGACAGATGACGTGTCGTGTTGGAATTTTCTGCGCGGAAGGTCGGGCCGAAGGTGTAGATGCGCGAAAGAGCCGTTGCATAGGCCTCGCCTTCGAGCTGGCCCGAAACGGTCAGGCTTGCCGGTTTGCCGAAAAAGTCTTGCGAATAATCGACGGAATATTTTTCGGGGTCCCGTTTTTCTTTCAGCGCTTTTTTAACCGTTTCTTCAATGTCGAATGTCGTAACGCGGAACATTTCACCGGCGCCCTCGCAGTCTGAGGCAGTGATTATCGGCGTATGTACGTACTGAAAACCGCGCTCTTGAAAAAACACATGAATCGCATACGACATTTGGCTTCTCATACGGGCAACGGCGCCGAAGGTATTGGTGCGCGGACGAAGATGGGCGATTTCTCTTAAGAACTCCATTCCATGATGTTTTTTTTGCAAGGGGTAGGTTTCCACGGGGGCCGTACCCAAAAGCTCAATACGCTCCGCCCGAATTTCCACCGCCTGCCCCGAAGCCGGCGAAGGCACCAAGGCGCCAGCAACCTTTATGGAGCAGCCTGTCGTAACGAGCTTTACGGTTTCTTCCGAATTCTTATATATATCGTTTTCGCGGTCAAAGGTTGCCTGAATCGAGGCAAAACAAGAGCCGTCGTTTATTTGAATGAAGATTAAATTTTTGGTTTCTCTTTTTGTGCGCACCCAACCGCACACCTCAACGGTTTGCCCCTTGGGCTCTGAAGTTAAAATTTGTTTGATTAAGTCTGTCATACGGTTATTATATGGCATCGCACGGATTTGTCAAGCCTGGCGGTTTTTATTTGTGCGGATACTGTACTATCCTGTTGCTTACATGATGATTTTTGCAAAGCACACAACAAGGAAAATTCATTAATCGCCAGGACAGCCTTCAATACCCGTGGCCATTGCCTTACCCTTTAGGGAATTTTTGCTCGAATATGCGGACAACCTCTTCTGCAGAAGGTGTCGCGTCAATATCGACGCATATCTTCCTTTCACCGTAATAATCGATGAGGGGGGCGGTTTCTTTCCGGTAAACGTCGAGCCTTTTTTGAATGGCTTCGATTTTATCGTCATCGCGGGTAATTAAAGAAGAACCGCAAAAGTCGCAGATACCGTCCTTTTTCGGTTTAATAAATTCTACGTGAAAACCCTTGCCGCACGATGAGCAAACCCGCCTGCCGGACAGCCGTTTGATAACTTCTTCATCGGGAATATGAAAATTGATAACCGAATCCATTTTTGTAATTTTTTCAAGTGCATCGGCCTGCGTAATTGTACGCGGGAAACCGTCAAGAATAAAACCGTTTTTGGTGTCATCCTTATCGAGCCGCTCCTTTACTAAAGCGACAGTTAAATTATCGTCTACCAAACGGCCTGAATCCATAACGGATTTTACCTTTTTTCCCAATTCCGTTTGATTTTTAATTGCCGCCCTAAAAAGATCTCCGGTCGAAATATGCGGTATACCATACCGCTTTGAAACTTCGGATGCCAGCGTACCCTTTCCCGCTCCGGGAGGGCCTAAAAAAATACATTTCATTTTCTCTCTTCCTTAATACCGTAAAATTTATGTGTGCGGAAAGCTAACGTCCTTTTTAGCTACAAAACAAGGGCATTACATTCCGGCTGCCGCCTTTTATGTGAGGCAGAAAACGCAAAACCTTAAAGGCTGTTTCCGGCTCTGTTTTTCTTAAATAAAAAACCGCAACTCCCGCGGCGTCGTTATTTTTAAACGGTGTCCTATAATGTAGGTTCCGGCAACGGCGATGACTGCATCCGTTGCAGCCGCTATGGAGCCGATAAAAAACGCCGCAGGGCGTAAAATTAAAAAGCTCGATTCAAAACCGCCGTAAAGCGCACAGACGGCAGCCAGCGAAGTGTATGCGCCTGCCGCAGGAAAGCGCCCTAAAAAAAATGAAAAAATAGAAGCAACCAAGACAAGCCACAACATATCCTTGCTGCCGATTCCTAAACTGGAATACGAGCGCACGATCATTACAAAACTGACGGTTACCACCATTGCACTTCCTGCCCTGCAGAAAATGGAAAAAACCGGAAGGCTCACCGAAGAAACACGGCGGCGAACGCCCAAGCTTTCATTAACGTGTCTTAATAAAATAGGCAGCGTTACATTCGTATCACCTGAAAAAAAAGCGGCACAAACCGGCGCTGCGGCTGCATATAAAACCTTATACGGATTAATATCCCTGCAAAATATTTTTATAATGATGGGTAAAATAATAACGGCGATTATCAAAAAGTCTGCCGAAAGCAATAAAATAAAACCGGTAAAAAACCGCGAAGAAAGGAGCGACTTAAACTGCATTGCCCAGTTTACGGAAACCGCGATAAGCCCTATCGAAAACATATCCACAAAAAAAGCCATCACGGAATACGCTACCGAAGAAAACGAATCAAATAAGGCAATGGCCGGCTTTGAAACATTTTTATCCACGGCAAAACCTGCGCCTGCGAACCCTGCAAAAATACAAACAGGCAAAAGATACAAGCCGTCGGTAAAAACGCCGAACGAACTTGAAGGAAAAAGGCTTAAAAAAGACTCTTTAATTCCGAGCGGCTCAATGTTATACGCTTCTTCAACAAAAATAGGTATTATAGGCGGGCTGCTTAAGATGACGGAAATCAAGCCCAGCAAAGCCGCTATAAAGGCAGAAGCAACAACAAACAGCGAAATATACGCAGCAAGCCTAAGTAAACCCCTAGATTCTCTTATTTTATAAATGCCTACTGTGAACCCAAAAAACAATACGGGCAAAAGGGAATACCTTCCAAACCGGATTGCCAGAGCAGAAGTAAATTCTACGGCAGTATTAAAAAATTGACTATCCGCAGGCGCTAAAAGTGCAAACACAATACCCAAGACCGAGCCTATCAGATATTTTATCCAAATTTTCATAAACGGCATTGTACAAAAAGAGCGGCGGTTAAGTCAATACTGTAAGCCGAAGCATTTACACAAAGTATCCTGTAAAAAAACGGTTTATGTCATACGCTTTTATAAAAACCGGTTAAAAAAATGCAAACAATTTTACACACTTTCACATTCTAAATAAAAGTAAAGAGACTTATCTTCAGGTTTTCACTTTCTTTTAAAAAGGAAGAAAATCTGAAACCTTTTGCCGTCAAAAATATCTAAAACATTCAAAATTACACAGCATATTCTCTGCACGGTTCTTGCTGTATCCGGATAACGGATAGGAGGCATTCAATGGTATTAAAAAATGCGGAAGAGCTTGCGGCAGTCTATAAGGAAACAAAAAACGATAAAAAGCGTAATGCCATTGTTATGGAAATTTTTACGGCCCTTTATTTTAATCTGGAAAAATTCGGTATTCTCTTTGTAGATGAAGATTTGCGGAACGATTTTCTAGTGCGGTTTTACCATAAAATTCCAAGAACACTGGAAACCTACAACCCTGTAAAGTCCCGTTTTTTAACCTATCTTATTCAAAATTTAAAATTTGCCTTTATTTCTTTTAAGTATGAAGCAAAAACAGCGGAAACGGCAAGTAAAATTTTGGAAGCGGAAGAAACGCAGCAGTTTTATTGTAAAGAGGAAGAGAGCAGAGATCAAGACTACAACTTATACACCGGCGACATATCCGCACTATACGGCTCCGATGCACAGGATACTATTAACTGCAAAAAAATGAAGCCGGAACACAAAACCATATTTCTCTTAGCTTGTAAGTCCTGCCTTTTTTTAACGGACGATATGATTTTAGAGGTTTCAAAACGATTGGGCATTTCTTATGCCGCTTTTTCCAAGCTTATCGGCGATATAAGAATCGGCTGTTATAGCCGCTGCAAAAACATTAACGAACAAATTTACAAAAGAAACAAATACTATATGCGAATGAGGCTTTGTAAAAAAATCCTTGAATCGAGCGATAAAACAACCGGCAGCTATCGAAAATACGAAAAGGCATACCGCTACTATTTGCTGTCATGGAAAAGAGCTATCTGTGTAAACAAAAAACAAATTAAAGCACCGAGCAATCGGCTCATCGGAAAGTACATAAATATTTCGCGCGGCACAATCGATAAAAATATTGCAAAGGCCTTAAAAAAATGGTATAGTCAAAGTGATGAAAATATATTTGGCTTCGGGTAATCTGCACAAAAAAAAGGAATTTGAAAGCCTTTTGCCCGGCTTCGAAATTGTAGTGCCTAAGGAAGAAGGTTTGGCGTTTGATCCTGCAGAAACAGGCGCGACCTTTTTTGAAAATGCGCTCATAAAGGCTAAGAGCCTTTACGGTATGATACGAAAACCGGTTATTGCAGATGATTCGGGATTATGCATCGATTTTTTAAACGGTGCACCCGGCGTTTTTTCCGCCCGTTATGGTGAAAAAGACGGAAACCCCCTTTCTTTTGAAGCAAAAATCGAAAAAGTTTTGGCCGAATTAAAGGGCGAAAAAAACAGAAAGGCGCATTTTGTATGTTGTATCGTCGTGCTGTTTAACGAACACCGCTTTTATTCGGTACAAGAAATATGCGAAGGCGAAATTGCAGAATCTGTGCACGGAAAAAACGGCTTCGGCTACGATCCTATTTTTTACCTAAAAGAATTCGGAAAAACCTTTGCCGAGCTGACCGAAACGGAAAAAAACGCTGTTTCCCACCGGGGTAAGGCTGCGTCCGTTGCTGCAAAGCTGCTGCGTGAAGCCTTTTAAACTTTTACAACCGGTCAAGCGGTATAAAGCTATCTTAAAAAAGAAGAGCTTCGGAACACAATCTGCGTTTCCGAAGCTCTGCGTAAACGAACACCTATACAGTTTTTAATGAAAATCTTTCGGTCTTCTTTCTACACGCTTACACTTCGTGCACTCCGCAATATTTTTAATTTTACCGTTATCGACCATTGTTTTTAATACAACTTCACCGCCGCACGGGCACGAAAAATGCTGGGTTGCTACGGTTGTTCGCGAGTTTTTACTTGCACCGGCCATAGTATGCCTCCTAGATTCCTAAATTTTGATAGTGTAGCTATTATAGTATAAAAAAAAACATATTGTGTCAATACATATGAAAAGGCGGATATTCCAGGTCTTTAGCGTGAAAAAAATAGTGTTTATCGGCTAAAATACTTTTTTCTTTCATACTGATACCCTGCCGTCTTAGCTTAAGTCAGCCTTTCAAAAAACGGCAAAATATAGTATAATTGAGTATCATTTGCCGTATGCAAATGCAAAGCAAGGAAAACCGGTAAGTAAAGTATACCCGGTTTCTGATAGGAGAAAAGATATGGAACTGTCTTATAAGGCCAAATCGGCTTGGGAAGATTTAAGTACAAAAGAACTTGCGGAACTGGAAAAACTTTCAGTCGGGTACATCGATTTTTTGAATAAGGGTAAAACCGAACGCGAATGTGCCGTTCAAATTATTGCGCAGGCAAAAAAATGCGGGTTTAAGCCGCTGGAGGAAGTCGTCAAAAAAGGTTCGGCCGCAAAGGGCGAGAAAATATATTTGAACAACAAAGACAAGTCCGTCGTGCTTATGGTTTTGGGACGGGATATAACCGAGGGTATGAACATAATCGGTGCCCATATCGACAGTCCGCGGCTGGACGTAAAACAAATGCCTCTTTTTGAAGAATCGAATCTCGTCTTTTTAAAAACGCATTATTATGGCGGCGTAAAAAAGTATCAATGGACGACAATTCCGCTGGCCATTCACGGCGTCATTTATACGAAGGCAGGCAAAAAGGTTGAAGTCTGTATCGGTGAGGACGAAAAGGACCCTGTGTTTTTTATAAACGACTTACTGATCCACCTTTCGAAAAAGCAGCTGCAAGAAACGATGACGGATGGAATTACGGGCGAACAGCTTAACGTGCTTGTCGGAAATCAAAAACCGGCCGCTTCTAAAAACGGGGAGAAAAAAGAGTCTGCGGTAATAAAAGAAAACATCTTAAAAATACTGAACAAAAAATACGGCATTACAGAAGAAGATTTCCGTGTGGCCGAGCTTGAAGTCGTTCCTGCAGGAAAGGCGCGGAACGTGGGCTTCGATAATTCGATGGTGGCGGGACACGGACACGATGACCGTGTTTGTGCGTACACAACCTTGCGCGGTATTTTAGAAATCGAAAATCCCGAAAGAACTGCCGTCGCCTTGTTCGCCGACAAAGAAGAAATCGGTTCGGTGGGCAATACCGGCATGCAGGCCTTTTATTTTGAAAATATGGTTGCAGAAATTGCCGCCCTTAAAAAGGAATATCGCGACATTGACGTCCGCCGCGCCTTTGCGAATTCCTATATGCTTTCTGCCGATGTTTCTGCAGGCTTTGATCCGGCCTTTTCTTCCGTATTCGAAAAGATGAATTCCGCCTATGTCGGTAACGGTATCTGTATCAACAAATATACGGGATCCGGCGGCAAGGCCGGGTCCAATGACGCCAATGCCGAATACCTGCAGCGGATCAGAAAACTGTTTGACGATAATAAGGTCGTTTGGCAAACCGGCGAACTGGGCATGATTGATGCAGGCGGCGGCGGGACTATCGCCTATATCATTGCAAAATACGGAACCGAGGTCGTCGATTGCGGCGTTCCCGTTCTTTCGATGCATGCCCCCTTTGAGCTTATCAGTAAGGCCGATCTTTTAATGGCATATCGGGCATACAAGGCCTTTTTAAAATAACGGATTGCGGGCCATCTCATGCGTTAAAACCCGCAGGCAGCCCGCTTTAGCCGGCAGTACGCCGGCTCTCTTTTTTATACGGACGGCAGTATGCCGATATACTGCCGGAAAACCTCGTTTTAAACTCCAAAGACAAAAAGGAAAAAAAATATGGAAAAACAAACGGATAAGGAAATAGCAAAACCGCCGGTACTTTTTAAAGAAACGCAAGTGTTGTTAAAAGACCTGCAATCGATATTGGACGGAACGCTTATTTGTTATTGGAACTCGAACAACGGAAGCGTATGCGGAACCGACTCGCTGGCTATTTATGAGGCCTTAAAAAACAAGCCCAAAAAAAGCAAGATTTATTTTTTTATAAAAAGCGATGGGGGCAGCGGAATAGCGGCATTAAAAATTATCAATGTACTCAGGCAATACTGTAAAAGGCTGATCGCCCTCGTGCCTCTTAACTGTGCTTCGGCTGCGACAATGCTTGCACTGGGCGCTGACGAAATTCACATGGGGCCGCTTTCGTACCTGACGCCGGTAGACACCAGTATCACGCATGACCTGTCACCCGTCGACGTAACCAATGATTTGGTAAGCGTTTCGATGGACGAATTAAACCGCGTCCTTAAATTATGGAACAACCATACGACCGGAAATCTTGAAAGCCCGTATAAAAACCTATACAGCTACATTCATCCGCTCGTCTTCGGTGCCGTTGATAGGGCCAGCTCCCTTTCGTTAAAACTGTGTCAGGAACTGCTCGGCTATCACATGAAAGATAAAGAAACCATCGAAAGAATCAGCGCCATGCTGAACTTTGAATACCCTGCGCACGGCTATCCGATTTTGTCGGCAAAGGCTTTGGAGCTGGGCCTACCCGTTAAACCGATGAACTCCGCTGTCAGCGAAAAACTGCTTGAACTCAATTTAAAATATGCCGAAATGGGGCAGCGGGCCTTAACCGACTACGACGAAAAAAACTATCACAATAATGCAATTAATAATATCATCGAAATAGAAGATAAGCAAATATATTATCAAATAGATAAGGACTGGTTTTACCGTTCGGAAGAACGGCGCTACATCGCCTTAAACGATAACAGTTCATGGAGAAAAAACGAAATGGTCAACGGCGAAATAATTAATTCCGTATATCATCTGTGGTAGGAAGGGCAGGATGGGCTTTTTTTATTGCATTAAAGCGAGGGCGCCCATCGGATCCCACGGTTCAAGTTCGATAACGGGCTGCTCAAGCGCTTTAAGCCATTTTGGTTCAACGAATTTTTTATCGACCATTATCTGGTAATTGTATTCTTCAAACCATGTATCGCTCATAGAAAACATACCCTTTTTACCGTGTTCATCTCCCCACGAATTTTCCACCTGCCATTTAATCGGTCTGCCTTTCGAATCAAGATCGACGCCGGTAAAAACCATTGCATGTGTTAAACGGCTTTCTCCGTAATCAAGCCGTTCCGCTTTTGTAAATTCGGGAAGCTGCCCTACGGTTAATTCGTAATTATAAAGCGCCATATCCATGATGCCTTCTTTTTTTACAAACATTTGCCCCACATCGCAGCCGAACCACACTGCCTCTCCTGCCGTAGCAGATTTTATTGCAGCCTCTTTTAAAACCTCAATGGGAACATTTATATAGCAGATGGGAGCCGCTTCCTTTACCGTGCCCAAAAACTTTACCGTGTATGCCCTTCCATAAGGCTTATCTGCAGTAGGCGCATTTATCAAACTTATTTTTTCATTGAGGTTCCAGCCGATGTATTTTTTAAAGAATTCCTGAGGCGTTAGATTTTCATCTTTATGAAACTTCTTGTTTTTATCCTTATATTCAAAATCGAACTGTTCAGGCGGCATTCCAAGGGCTTTTACTAAAAGCGAATACACTTCGGATAAAAAGCCTTCCTTCATTTTCCTAAGCTCTTCTATTTTTTTTCCATTCTTGTGTTCCGAGCGCAAAAGCTGCGCATATTTTCTAAGCCGTTTTGTTAAAACGGAAACCAATCCGCGCGTGTTTGAAGAATGAAAGGTTTCCGGCATTACGTTTTTCGGTACGCTTCCGTATTTACGCAATATGCCGGAAAACATATCCCATTGACCGCCGTCTTGAACGGGGTTTTCCAAAAGATGCGCAAGAAGCCGCCCATTAAGCGGTTCGTCAAGGGTTTCAAGTATGCTTTCCAAAAAGTAATTTGACTTTTCAAGCTTATCCCAAAACAGCGTATAGTTCTGAGAGAATTCGATTGTTTCCACATTGAGTTTTTCGATTGTTTTAATCCGCGCTGCGTTTAAGGCCGCAAACATCCAGCACCTTCCGCTCGATTTTTGCGAAGTAATTTCTCCGCGTTTTGTTTCATTTGAAAAATATGAATTGTGAAACCGCAGTGTCTCGTTGTTAAGCGAGGCTTCTTGTAAGCCTACACGGGCAATGGCGCCTGCAATGGTTTTGTTTATGGGATTTTTTTCGTAATCCGCTTTATACGCGGCAAGTAAATCTTTTGATAACTGCATTTTTTCCTCCATAGAGATTTTATAATATCCGAATCAGGCTGTAAGGTCTATATCCGAAGAGCATTTAACATTTTTGATTTTTACCTAATAAAGATAGGTAAGAATTCGGTTTAAATCATATTCACCGTTCCCGCAGGAAACGGTGAATGGTTTATATTATTTTTCCTTATATGCATATTTTAAATTGTAAATATTTTGTTTTAGCTTTATTACGCCTTTTAGGTTTTTTTTCATAAAGATATTATACGTTTGGTTTGCATAAGGGGCAATACAGCAGTCCTCTACAAGAAGAATTTCTTCCGCTCTTTTGTAATTTGCCAAATTGGTGTTAAAGTCTGAGGAATTTTTTGCCTCAGAAACAAGGCGCGTATATTCAGGGTTTTCCCAGCCGATGGGGACAATTTTATTTCCAGGTAAAAATAAATCGAGGTAACGGCACGGCGCATCGATGCCCCCCGACCATGACTTAAACCCTATCTGATAGTCTAGTGTTTTGTTTCTTTTTTTAAAGACGGCCGATTCAACCTTATCGATTACAACGGTGCAGCCGAGCTTTTTGCTTAGCGTTTGTTGTAGGTATTCGTCGAATTTGGAACTTTCGTGTGCGGGAATCATTATGGTAACAGTTGCAGAAGCCGGGCCGTTAGGGTAATTTAATTCTTTTAAGCCTTCCATAAAAAGCGCTTTGGGATCTCCGGCCTTTTCAATGAGTTTTTTTATCGGTTCACCTGCCAATGCCCTGTAGTTTTGCCCGTCAAGTTCCGTAACAAGCGAAACAAAACCGTAGGCCGGTTTGTATATATCGTCAAATAAATCGCGGCATATTTCTTCCCTGTCTAAACAGGCGGAAACGGCCTTTCGTATTTTTTTGTTGGAAAAAAGTTTGTCCTTCTGATTCATAAAGATGTACAAAACGCGGCTGTCAATACCGGTAAGGTGAACAAGTTCTTTTTCGTTTTTTAAGCGGTTTATCCAGCTTACGGATTCGGCCTTTGCAATGTCTATGCTGCCGTTTTGAAGCTCGCCCATAACGGCATTTTCTTCGTTAATAATTTTGAAGATGATGGCATCCGTTTTAATGTTTTTTGCATTCCAGAATTTTTCGTTTTTTACCAGTTCGATTGTGCTGTTATGAGTCCAAGTCTTTACTTTAAAAGCGCCGCTGCAAATAAGTTTATCGGCTTCGCTTCCATAAGAAACGCCGAAAGTGTTTACAATATCTTCACGCTGAGGCGGAAGAGAGGCAGCGAATTCGTCCAGATTTTTAACAGGCCCTTCTGCCGTAATTTTTAAGGTTCTTTCATCGAGCGCTTCAATTCCGATATCCTTGTAATCCGCTTTTCCGTCTAAGACGGCGTGTGCATTTTTGATATAATCGTAATACATTGCCATAGGAGACGCCGATTCTTTGTTAATTATGCGCCGTATACTGTACACAAAATCATGTGCGGTAATTTTAACGCCGTCTTCCCAAAAGGCTTCCCGCAGATAAAACGTCCATTCGGTAAAATCGCGGTTGGCTTCCCACTTTTCAGCAAGGCCGGGAAGAATGGAGCGCCTTCCGCCCGTATCGGTTTGAATATTGGTTAAAGATTCGTTTATATAATCTAGAATTGCAAACGAATATCTGTCGGATGCCTTTGCTGCATCCAATACGGCAGGTTCGTCGCCTAGCGCCGTACTAATTATCCTGCTTTCCGGTGCCGGGTTTTCTGATTTTATGCACGAAAAAAAGAATAACAGTAAAAATACCGTTAAAACAAAAAAAGCTGTTTTTGTTTTCATATAAAGTCTCCTTGTGTAACTTATGGCATTGTTGCAGCTATTATGAGCGCCGCAGCCGCCTTCTTTCCGCGTATTCTTTGGTAATATGTAATTACGGCGCATTGTTCTGTACCTCAGGTACATCCGCATGCTCCTGTTCTGCAGGCTCGCGGTTTTCTTGCAAGGCTTTGTCTTCTTGGTTTGCAGTTGCCGCTTCTAAAGTTTCGGCCTCTTTGGGTAAGATGGGTTCCTCTTGTTGTGCATAACACAGGTAGATCACACAGAAAAATACTGCCCGTAACAAAAAACGTTTCAGCATTTAACTCCTTAACTTCAATGGTATTTTTTCGTTTGGCCTAAGGGGTATAAGAGCAGTATAGCGTATTTTGCGCAAACGTGCAAGCCTGAATAAACACCGGGTATCGGCATATATAACTTTGATGAATGGTGCAGAAGATAAAAAGGCCGGCAAAGGATACGGAAGAGGCAGGAATCGAACCTGCCATTGCGAATTATGCAACCTACGGTTTTGAAGACCGCGGGAGCCACCAGACCCCATCAGCTTCCGCGGCAACTATGACAGATATTGCCGATTTTGTCAAGATTGCCCATTTTGAGTAATGGGTATCTTTAAAAAAACTAAAGTTTTTAGCGGTTTGCAATCATTAAAATTTCTCTTTTTCCCTAAGATTGATTTTATAACAAAAATTTGATAGTATATACGAATTGATCCCCACCTGATAAAAGGAGATTCAGATTATGGCAAAGATAGCGATTGCCGGAACAGGCTATGTAGGGTTAGTTTCAGGCGCCTGCCTTGCAGATTTCGGAAATTATGTAATTTGTATTGATAATAATGAACAAAAAATAGAAGCATTAAAAAAAGGGATTATCCCCATTTTTGAGCCCGGTCTTGATAGGGTCGTAGAAAGAAATACCGCCGCAAAAAGACTCCATTTTACAAGCAATACTGCGGACGCGGTTCTGGAGTCGGACGTTATTTTTATAGCCGTAGGAACGCCGCCGATGGAAGACGGAAGCGCCGATTTAAAATATGTGGAAACCGTTGCCCGCGAAATTGCGCGGGCGATGAATGGGTATAAGGTAATTGTAGATAAAAGCACCGTGCCAGTCGGAACGGCGAGAAGCGTTACCGCATGGATTAACGACGAATTAAACAAACAGCACAAACAATGCGAATTCGACGTAGTTTCAAATCCGGAATTCCTTAGGGAAGGAAATGCCGTTCAAGATTTTACGCATCCTGACAGGGTAGTTATAGGTGCGGAAAGCGAAAGGGCGGCGGCCTTAATGAAGGACGTGTACCGTGCCTTGTATCTTAACGAAACACCGTACATCGAAACTAACTTGGAAACCGCCGAAATGATAAAATATGCTTCGAATGCCTTTTTAGCGGTAAAAATTACATTCATAAATGAAATTGCAAACCTATGCGAAAAGGCCGGCGCTAACGTGCAGGACGTTGCGCGGGCCATGGGGCGTGATAAACGCATCGGCGACAAATTTTTACATGCAGGACCCGGATACGGCGGCAGCTGTTTTCCTAAGGATACCAAGGCTCTTGTAAATATCGCAAAACAATACGGCAGTACGCTTTCGGTTGTGGAATCGGCTATCTTCGCAAACGAAAACCAAAAACTAAAAATGGTAGATAAAATAAGGCAGGCTGTAGGCGGAAGCGTAAAGGGAAAAAAAATTGCCGTTTTAGGGCTTGCCTTTAAACCTAACACCGACGATACGCGCGAATCGCCTGTTCTTACAATCTTTCCGCAGCTGATAAAAGAAGGAGCTGAAATAAGGGCCTGCGATCCTGCTGCAATTCCGGAAGCAAAGATACGGCTTGAAAAAGAAAATTATGCCGTTTCATATTTTGAAGACGAATACGAGGCGGTAAAAGGTGCCGACTGTTTGGTAATAATGACAGAATGGAATGCGTACCGGAATTTGGATTTGGAAAAAATCAAAAAAGATTTAAAAGCCCCTGTGCTCTGTGATCTGCGGAATGTTTACAAGCGCAAAACCGTCGAAAAACTCGGGTTCACGTACGTCGGTGTTGGAACATAACAGAAGCATAAAAATGCACGGAGTTATCTTCTGTTGTATTCTTTTGGGGATATACCCTATTGAATCTTATCACATTTTATTACAGCATAAGGAGTTAAACGATAAAATGAAAAAAATTACGGCAGCCTTGGCTATTTTGTTAATTGCTTTACATCTTTTTGCGGAGGAAAAAAATACGAACCCGCTGTCAGGAATTGCTGTGCACGAGGATGATACGGTTATGTTTACAATGGCGCTGGTACGGGATTTTGACGCGTTTTTAAGCGAATGGAAAAATGCTTCAAAAAGCCGGCCGAGGATAGAAACGGCGTCAACAATAAAACCGGGAGAAACCCTCATTCCCGTCATCTTTTATTCAATCCGTAAACGCGGGCAAACCTTTCCCATATACTGCGATGCCGATTTAATTAAACCGGACGGTACCGTTTCTAAAACCGATCATACCGTAAAAAGGCAAATTATCAACGAAGATAGAAACTCCGATAACATTTTTCTTATAAACAATTTATTCGGATTTTTGATAACCGACAAATACAAAAAAGGGCGATACAAGGTGAGGGTGCGGGTATATAACGCTAAAAAACAAATTTGTGTTTTAGAATCGTTTGTATCGGTTGAAAATGAGTAAAAAATTTTTCAAAGAGCTTCCCGTCTGCGGGCTTTATTCGGTGAAGGCCTTAGCGGAATATCACCCCGAAAAGGTTTCGCGCCTGTTCTTTTCCGAGGACACGGCTAAACATTTCGGAAAGCTTTGTAAGTATCTTGCCGGACAAAAGCGGCTGTATAGAATTGTTTCCGAGGCGGAACTGGAAAAGCTTTCTGCGTCAAAGCACCACCAAGGTGTAACCGCGATGATTTACGAGCCGGTTATTCCGCGGCTTGAAATCAGCCTAATCGATGATTGGGCGAAAAATTCCGCTTCGGTTTTAATGCTCGATGAGGTTGGAAATGCCAATAACCTAGGCGCAATTATCCGCAGTGCGGCTTTTTTCGGTATAGAACATATCGTTATAACCGAAGAAGATAAGCAGGCCGAATGCACAACGGCCGCATACCGGGTTGCCCAAGGCGGAATGGAATTCGTTAATTTATACCGGGTTTCCTCGACGGATTGGTTTTTGCGCCAATGCCGCGGCAAGCTTACAAGTTTCGGCACGGACTTGCAGGCGCATCACAGTATTGCCGAAATAAAACGGTTTATCGAAAAAGATGAGGCCTGCGTTATTGTGTTGGGAAATGAAGAGCGGGGCATCGGCAGTGAAGCAAAAAAGCTTTGCACGCATTTAATAAAAATTGCAGGAAGCGGAAATATTGAAAGCCTTAATGTGGCGCAGGCTGCCGCGGTTTTCTGCAATGCACTTTATCTGCTGCGGTAAAAAGCGCCCTGCGTAATCCGTTTGTTACAGTTAACCGGAGATTTCCTTCAATCAATTACTATTTTTTTATTTAAAACCTTGAGTTTTGAAAATGAAAGTCTTTGCAACCGTATCACAGGCGGCATAAAAACAGGCGGTGTGCTCTTTGTGAAGAAGCAGCCGCCTTTTTTATTTATAAGGAGAAAAATTAATACATTCCCATGCCGCCCATATCGGGTGAAGGCATTGCAGGGCCTGCCTGTTTTTCGGGGATGTCGGTAATTGCGCATTCGGTGGTCAATAAGAGGCTTGCAATCGAAGCCGCATTTTGCAGTGCCGAGCGGGTAACCTTGGCCGGGTCGATGATACCGGCTTTTACCATATCGGTCCATTCCATCTTGGCTGCATCAAAACCGATGCCTTTTTTCTCTTTGGCCTTTTCCGCAATAACGGCTCCATCCAAACCTGCGTTTACAGCGATTTGGCGGATAGGTTCTTCCAAGGCGCGCTTTACAATTTTAAAGCCGACCTTTTCATCTTCACCCAAGCCTGCCATATCAGCCTTATCTAACGCCGCGATAGCCTGAATAAGTGCTAAGCCGCCGCCTGCGACAATGCCTTCTTCGATGGCGGCGCGGGTTGCCGAAAGAGCGTCTTCGACTCTGTGCTTTTTCTCTTTCATTTCGACTTCGGTTACCGCACCGATTTTGATAACTGCAACACCGCCTGAAAGTTTTGCAAGCCGCTCGCGCAGTTTTTCGCTGTCGTATTCGGAATCGGTTGCTTCAAGCTGGGTTTTGATTTGAGCCACGCGGTCTTTGATATCCTTCGCCTTGCCGGCTCCGTCGATAATCATCGTGTTATCCTTGTCGATTTTGACGCTCTTGGCCTGTCCGAGCATAGACACTTGAGCCGCTTCCAGTTTTAAGCCGAGCTCTTCGGAGATAACCTGTCCGCCGGTCAACACGGCAATATCTTCGAGCATTTCCTTCCGGCGGTCGCCGAAACCGGGTGCCTTAACTGCACAGGTTTTTAACGCACCGCGCAGGCTGTTTACGACCAGCGTCGCAAGGGCCTCGCCTTCAACGTCTTCAGCAATAATCAAAAGCGGTCTTCCCGACTGGGCTACCTGCTCCAAAAGGGGCAATAGATCCTTCATCGTCGAGATGGATTTATCGTAAATTAAAATATAAGGATTTTCGAAAGCGGTTTCCATTCTGTCGCGGTCGGTTACGAAATAGGAGGAGATATAACCGCGGTCAAACTGCATACCTTCTACGTAGTCGGTTGTCGTTTCCATCGTTTGGGCTTCACCGACATCGATAACGCCGTCTTTTCCGACCTTTGCAATGGCGTCTGCAATAATTTTTCCGATTTCCGCATCGTTATTTGCCGAAACGGAGGCGACGTGGGCAACTTCTTCCGAGCCCTTTATTTCTTTTGCATTTTTTTGAATATCTTCTACTGCAATGGCAACAGCCTTATCCATACCGCGTTTTAACTCAAGCGGGGTCATTCCTGCGGCAACAGCTTTTAAGCCTTCTTTGACCATCGAATATGCCAGAACGGTAGCCGTTGTCGTTCCGTCTCCAGCGACGTCGTTTGTTTTTGTAGCGACTTCTTTTAATAATTGGGCACCCATATTTTCGAATTTGTTTTCAAGTTCGACTTCCTTAGCTACGGAAACGCCGTCCTTGGTAACGGTGGGGGCTCCAAAGCTCTTGTCGATAAGGACGTTCCGTCCCTTGGGGCCGAGCGTAACCTTTACCGCGTTTGAAATCTGCTCTACGCCGGCTAACAAGCTTTTTCGGGCTTCTTCATTAAACAATAATTGTTTAGCCATTTGAATCTCCTTAAAATATCTATGTAAATTTGAAGGGACTCTTCCAAAACCGTTTCTTTAAAAGCATCCCTTTTCATTTTTCTTGCTATAAGATACAAAAAAATCGAAAAAACGGCAAGGGGGTGCCTGCTTCAGGCCGAACCGGTGCGGTATGCACTGTGAACCGATTACTCAAGACGAACTGTGCCGCCGGCTGTGTAATTGGTAATTACAACCGGCATAGATTAGAGGCCTATGGACAGGCTCATAAAACTTCCCTAATACGTTTTAGACCTTAAAATATGTATGGAATTTTTTGGGTGAGAAAGTAATCTTGACTGAATGTGTATAAATGTGTATAATAAATTATGACATTCAAAGAAATGGAAAAAATAATCAACAACTCCGACGCGAGCATCGGGGTACAATGCTCAATGTTTCGCATTGTATGTTCTCATAAGGTGGTTGCAGTCGGCTTTAATACCCTTCGTTACGACGCAAGCGTCGGGGTATTAAACCCTCCGCACGAATAAAAAAAGACGGCTGGTATTTAGATTCAACAGTGGGGTCTCATTATCACTATTTACATAAAACTAAAAAAGGCAAGGTTACAATTCCATTTCATGGTAACAAAGATTTATCGAAGTTAGTTATAAACAGTATTTTAAAGCAAGCAGGCTTAAAGGAGTAGAAAATGTATTTATATCCGGCAATATTTTATAAAGACGAAACAGGCGGGTATTCCGTAGCTTTTTATGATTTTGAATTGGCTACTTGCGGCGATACACTGCAAGAAGCTTTTGTTATGGCAGAAGAGGCTTTAACCGGACGCATACACTTAATGCTAAAAAATAATGAAAAACTCCCTATACCGTCAGAGGTCTATAATATTAAAAAACCTAAAGAAGCGGAATTTATTACACTCATCAAAACGGACAGGAAATATCTAAAGAAAGATAAATCTCTTAGAAAGAATGTAACAATTCCCGCATGGCTTGCAGAAGCTGCCGAAACAGCCAATCTTAATTTTTCGCAGGAATTACAAAATGCCCTTAAAGCAAAATTACAGGTTGGGTTGTAGACAAACAAGGATTTTTAGTATGTCCATAAAATCAATCAAATTTTAGAGTGAATAGTAGAAAATACATATTCATGGGAAAGCCTAACATTGGTTGAAGCAGCCTGAAAATCAGCCTCATCAAGTCTATTTTCTACATTATCTGTAAGACTTTCGTACATATCAAGGCTCATTAGTACCATAGAACCGTAGCCGTTTTTCGTAAGAAACACAGGACTTTTATTTGAAATAACAATATTCTCTATTTCTGAAAATTTATTTCGTAAATCTGAAACAGGTCTTATTTGCATCATTAACATCTCCAATAAAAACTCTCATATCACAATCTTATCATAATTTTATCAAAATATTCAATATAGCTATATAAAAAATTATGCAATATCGGCTTGACAGCGCAGCCTTGATATTTTTTTTGATCATCATGGTGAAATTATTGAGGTTGAGATTTCTGCAAAAGTTTTTAGATTAGGATAAGATTTTATTATTGACAAGCCGTTTTTTTTGTATTACACTTGTAATACGGAGGTTGCCATGACAACAGTAAGACTGCCGGTAGAGTATGAACAAAAGCTTAATTTTCTATCTACCGTAAAGAAAAAGAATAAAAGCGATTTAATAAAAGAAGCTCTTGATATGTTGTTCCGCAATGAAGAAATGGAAATTGATTCGTATGAGCTGGGAAAAGAATATTTCGGCAAATACGGGAGCGGAAACTCAAGTCTATCGGTTTCTTATAAGCAAAAAATCAAGGAGAAAATAAATGCTAAATACCGTCCTCATTGATACAGGTCCCCTTATTGCTTTGTTTGATAAAGACGATAAATATCATTTAAGTGTTATAGACTTTATCAAAGACGGTAATTATAGATTTGTATCAACCATTGCAGTATTAACTGAAGTAATGTATATGCTTGATTTTAATATAAAAGTTCAAATTAATTTTTTAGAATGGGTAATGAAAAAAGGGCTTATTATTCATGATGTTAATAAAAGCTCTATCAAGAGAATCTCCGAATTAATAAATAAATATTCCGACAGGCCAATGGATTTTGCGGATGCAACATTGGTAGCCGCTGCAGAAGAGCGAGGAATCAATCGGATAATCAGCATAGATTCGGATTTTGATATTTATCGCCTACACGGTAAATTAAAGATGGAAAATATATTTAAAAAGAGATTTAATTAAGCACCCGCAATTACATATCATATTCTTCAGGTTTGATGTCCGGTGCTTTATCCAAAACGGATAAAAATTTTTCTTTAGAGCCTTTTTTTGACCGTTTTTCAAGATAGTTTTCAGTTTGTAGTGCTGTCAATTTTTCGCCTATTGCAGCCGTTATAAACTGATTGATTGAAATGTTATCGAATTTGGAAACTTCTTTTACCATTGTATGGTATCATATATGATGCTTATTTCTTTGTCAATCTACTTTGTTTAATACCTGCATATTTTTTGCAATTTCGCCAACAAGATAAACTCCACAAAAAACGATTGACAATACGTGTTAATACGTGCTATAATATTCTTGCAGGTTGAGCTATGACATCCAATGAAATTATAAAGCTCTTAAAAAAAGCCGGTTATGAAATAATAGCCGGAGCAAAACATGATAAAGCAATTCACAAAGAAAGCGGAAAGATGATAGCAATACCGCGTCATAAAGGTGATGTTCCAAAAGGAACTGCACATAATATTTTAAAAGAAGCCGGTATTAAATAGGGTAGTGGAGGTAAAAATGAAATATACATATCCTGTTATTTTTGAAAATGATGACGGAAAAATAGGGGTAAGAGTTCCCGATATTTCCGGCTGTTTTACATTCGGAGACACAGTAACTGAAGCTATAGAAATGGCAGAGGATGCCATAGCTATGATGCTTGCCCATTATGAAGATAACAATCAAGCAATACCAAAAGCCAGTAATATATCGGACGTAAAAATAAAAGACGGATTTGTAAACTATGTTATAGCCGATACGGATAAATGGCGCAGGCAATTTTCAGAAAAATCGGTGAAAAAAACGGTTACCATTCCGGCATGGTTAAACTACAAGGCCGAAACTGCAAATCTTAATTTTTCGCAAGAATTACAAAATGCCCTCAAAGCAAAATTGCAGATTGGGTTGTAGCAAAGAATGATTTTATTTAACCGCAAGGGGCGCAAAGAGCGCAAAGATTTTGAATGTGTTTTTTATATCTATAAATCAATCAAATTAAATTTTCTTCGTAACGCCTTGAATATAAAATTCGCCTTATTTCCATAATATTATCAATTACAACATACCAGACTGTATAATTTCCGACATTTATTCTTCGATATGGATATGGACGTTGCTTTTTTGAGCTCCATATTGCAAAATCTTCCGGGTTGTCAAGTCTTTCAAGTATTGCAGATTCAATCTTTGAGAGTGTGTTTTCTGCTGCAATAGGATTTTGTAAATTATTTTGAATATAATTTATGATACCGTCTAAATCCTGTTTTGCTAAAGGAAGATAACGCAAAATATATTTTTTCATTTACCTAACTTTATTCGCGAGCGGATATCTGAAAATACATCTTCATGGGAAAGCCTAACATTGGTAGAAGCCGCCTGATAATCAGCCTCATCAAGCCTATTTTCAACATTATCTGTAAGACTTTCGTACATATCAAGGCTCATTAGTACCATAGAACCGTAGCCGTTTTTCGTAAGAAACACAGGACTTTTATTTGAAATAACAATATTCTCTATTTCTGAAAATTTATTTCGTAAATCTGAAACAGGTCTTATTTGCATCATTAACATCTCCAATAAAAACTCTCATATCATAATCTTATCATAATTTTATCAAAATATTCAATATGTCTATATAAAAAATTATGCAATATCGGCTTGACAAGTGTGCCGAGAAAGAGTATTATATTACTTAGTAATATTACTAAGTAATATAATTGG
>CAUUSH010000028.1:0-26749 GCA_963547785.1 uncultured Treponema sp.
TGCCGGTTTTTCTTCTTGTAATTGAGCCCAAACGTCTGATGGAATGGCTTCAATCGCCTTTGCCGGCGCAGCGGAAAAATCGGGAAGGCTGCTTCCTGCAACAAGGAAAAAGACTCCCGCAAGAATTAGGCAAAATAAAGACCAAAGCCCCTGATTTTTCATTCTGTCCGTTACTTCAACCTTATGGATTCCGGAACTTACGATAGTGGTGTCTGAAATAAGTCCGAGGTTATCTCCGAAACAGGAGCCGCCTGCAATGGCCGCAAGGGTCAAAACTATGTGCCCGTTTAAGATATGAGTCATCCATAAAAAAATCGGTGCGCAGGCGGCGAAGGTTCCCCAAGAGGTTCCGGTGGCTACCGATAAAACGGATGTTACTAAAAAACCTGCCAGCGCAACGGTTTTTGCGGAAATGCCTATTTTTAAGCTTAAAGAGATGATAGCAGCCCCCACTCCGGCGGACATAAAGGCGTCAGCCATGGCATAGGCGAACATAAGAATAAAAAATACCAACTGCATTTCTTTTACATTGTCTATTGCGGAATCTAAAATTTCTTGAAAAGAAAGTTTTTCGGTAATAATTGCAATAACGGCGGCATAAATAACGGCTATCGGCGCAATAATCAAAATATCCAGTTTAAACCCAAAAAAAGCGGAAAGAAATTCGATGTTGGAAATCATCATTAAGCCGGCAAGAAGAAAAACAGGGCTCACTTTAAAAAAGGCACGCATATAAGATCTCCCGTAAAAGCAAAAGGCGGACATTTAATGTAAGCGTGTGCTTTTAAACTGTCATGCGGTACATAAATTTCCGTCTAAAGACCGTTTAATCTACCATATTTTACAAAAAAAGTGTAGAACATCCTTTGCAAAAACCTTAGCCGGATTTGCTTTGCCTTTTTCGCAAATAGAAGATGCTCTACCGGCAAAGCCGATAATGAGTTTTTCATAAGCCCTATCAATATCTAAATACGGAAAGAAGGTTAATTTTTAATCCATTTTACCTTTTCGGTTACTTCTTTATTGGAAATAATGGAATCGTTATTGTAAATAATTTCGGTATAGGTTTTTTCGCCGAAAAGTATTTTATTGTCTTTTGAAACAAGGAATTTCCAAGCCGGGGTTTTGCCTAATTCGGCAGCCTTTTTTGCGATATTATCAGGTAAATTCGTAAACTGCCGTGCATTGGGAGCGCCCGACTGCGTTACAATAAGCTGTCCGCCTGTTAACTTCAAACTTAAAAAAATAGAAACGCCGCTTGATAAAACCGCAATGGCCCTTCCGCCGCGCATTATTTCTATTCTTTCTATGCCGTTTTCTCCGCGCCACGAACCGGCAAGGGATTCTATATTTGTTATTTCAACAGGGGTTCCATCTTCGGAAGGTGGCAGTTTTACCGTATTTTCTTCTGCAATATTTCCGTTTTCCAACCGAATTGACATATCGAAAAGGTTATTGACAAGAATTCTTGAATCTAAAAGAATCAGATTTGCGTTACCGTATATTTTTGAAATAGTTCTGGTAACTGCATCCGCCTTGTTTTTTAAAATCAGCTTTAATTCTATGCCGCTTTCAAGCCCTGTAATGGTGCCGGTAAAAATATAATCGAAATTAGCGCCCTCATCTGATATTGAGCGTACCCGCATATCGGTAATTTCATATTTTTTTTGTTCTTTTATAAAATTAAAAATTGCATTATTGATAACCGCATTTGTCTGATGGTCGATGTTTTTAGGTTCAAGTTTAAAAACGCCTACGGAAGGCTCTGCAAAACCGTTTAGGCTTATAAAAAGAATGGCTGCAAGCGCAAAAAAGAGTTTATAATCTCCGATTTTTTTTAAATCAACCCTTATTTTTATCATCTTTTTAATTGTTCCTTACACGCAGCTCTCTTTGCATATCACGTTTTATATCCTTTTCTTTTATGTCGGCACGCTTATCGAAGGTCTTTTTACCCTTACAAACACCCAAAAGAACTTTCACTATACCGTTTTTAAAATAAAATTCCAAAGGGATTAGGGTGTAGCCTTTTTCGTCAACCTTCCGTTTAAGCCGTTTTATTTCTTCTTTTTTTAAAAGCAGCTTTTTCGGCCGTTCTGGCACATGGTTAAAAACCGAAGAATACACATATTCTGCAATACTAAAATTTTTAACCCATACCTCATTATCTTTAATTTCGGCAAAGGCGTCGGGAAACGATATGCGACCCTCGCGTACAGATTTTACTTCCGTTCCTTTTAAAACGAGCCCGCATTCTATTTTTTCTTCAACTGTGTAATTAAAAAAAGCTTTTTTATTCTTTGCGATGACCTTTACGGGCGTTTTTTCCATATTGGTATTATATCGATAGATTAAAGGCTTGTCAACGATGCCTTAAAATGATACTATGCCTGCGGAAGCGCCCGATTAAACTAAGAAAGGCGCTTATCCCCAATAGAGAAATAAAATGAGTGCAAAATACCGTCAATATTCATATACCGCAGCCCGCGTTCACAGACAAAAGATTATTTTTACCGCCCTTTTAATCGGTTTTACTTTTTTGATTTATACCGTCTTAACTTCTTATTTTATAAAGACGTTTAGAATTCAGTCGGATACGATGGAGCCTGAAATTTCCGTTAAAGATAGAATCCTTGCCGTGCCAATTTATAATACGGCTTCTGTAAAGAGGGGAGAATTGGTTGTTACCGCTCCGGCCTTCCATATCGATTTAAACTTTTTTGAAAAGTCTTTAAATGCGGTTTTCGGTTTTTTAACCTTTCAGCTGTACCGCCCCTTCGATTTACAAAAGCGTCCGTCTTCAAAATATACGGTAAGAAGGGTTATAGGCCTTCCCGGCGATACCGTTTATATGGAAAACTTTGTTCTTTATATAAAAACGCAGGATGCTGAGCATTTTTTAACCGAATTCGAGCTTTCTCAAGATAAATATAATTTGGAAATAAAAGAACTGCCGCTTAATTGGGATAAGTCTTTGCCGTTTTCGGGTTTTTATCCTAAAACGGTTTTAAAAGAAGGTGAATATTTTCTTTTATGCGATAATAGGATTGCCTCCGACGATTCGAGAATGTGGGGGCCGGTAAACGGCAAAAACAGAATTTACGGACGTATTTTGGTAAAGTATTGGCCTTTTAATACCTTTAAGATTTATAAATAGCAGGCTGCACCGAACCGATGAAAAAGGCGGGGCTTTATATTCACATTCCGTTTTGCACGCAAAAATGCAGTTACTGCGATTTTTTTTCCGTAAAACACGGTCAGTTTTTGCATTTTTTATCAGGTAAAAACGGAAGCGCTTTTGTCCGCCGCCTTATCGAAGACGTACATCTGCAAGCCGAAAAATACGCGATTGATGAATGGGAGACGGTTTATATAGGCGGCGGGACGCCTTCGCTTCTTTCCGAATGGGATATCGATTTTCTTTTTTCCCGCATCTTAAAAGGCCAAAAAAAACCGCCTAAGGAATTTACCATCGAAGTAAACCCAGACAATGTTTGTGAAAGCTGGCTTAAAACCGCCGTTTCTTTAGGGCTAAACAGGGTTTCGGTAGGAATTCAAAGTTTTTCCGATACGGTGCTGCGTGCCGAAAAAAGACGGGGCAGCGGCAAACAAACTATTTTTGCGCTCGAACGTATCAAAAAATTCGATAATCTTCTTCTTTCCTGCGACCTTATTGCCGGTTTAAAAGGGCAGACACAGGCAATTTTAAAAGACGATATAGATGCTGTTTTACGTTTTGCACCCCAGCATCTGTCCTTGTATTCGTTATGCACTGCAAAAAAACTAAGTGAAGAAGATTCCGACCGTATAGATACCTTGTGGCTGCACGGAAAAGACACCTTGGAAAAAAACGGGTATGTTCTGTATGAAGTATCCAATTTTTCATATAAAGATTTGTATAAAAGCGTTCATAACTGTAAGTACTGGCAGCTTACGGATTACGGCGGGGTAGGGCCGGGGGCGGTCGGTTCCATGTTTTTCGATAAATGTTCCGAAAAACCTGCCGGCGCGCTTCGGTTTTCCGCCTGCAAACGGATAGAAAAATGGCTTACCTCTTCCTTGAGGGATTCCGTCTATGAGTACGAAAATGTTTCTGAAAAAGAGCTTATGGAAGAAACTTTTATGATGAATTTGCGCCTTGCAGAAGGCCTTGACCGGAACGCCTTTATAAAACGATTCGGAATAGATATTGAAGCCGTTATAAAAAAAACGATGGAACGCTGGGAAAAAAGAGGGTATGCCTATATTTGCAATGACCGTTTTGCACTTACTTCTTGCGCTTTTATTTTTTTAAATTCGTTTTTGCAGGACGCTTTTGAAGAAATAGACCGGTACTATCGGAAAGGGTGTTGATAAAAAAGTGAATATAGGGAAGGCTTATTTTAAAATAACTTCTTACCTGAACGGTTTTGAAATTTTTATGGGGAATAATTGACAATAAAGCCTTATTTTAATAGAATGAAAGCGGTTTTAGGAATAGGTCCTGACTCGGAAAAACCGCATAACAGCGGCCGGTTTTACGCATTATCAAATTGTTTTTTAGGAGTGTATTTTATGCATAAGGCCAATTTTTTGATTTCTTCTTTAGGAGAATGCAAAATTCCTTCTCCCATTGCCCTTTCGGAAACCCACGGCGATTCCATTGCAAATTATGTGGAAGACACGGAATTTGTACGGTATAACATAAACGCTTCTTTGGGTGAAACCGGCGAGCCGCTCACTCATGCGGATTTAATCGAAAAAGCAGGGCCCCGCCAAAAAATATATTTTAGCCCCAATTACGTACATGCGGCAATCGCAACTTGCGGGGGTATTTGTCCCGGCATTAACGATGTTATCCGCGCCGTTGTCCGCTGCCTGTGGACCCGTTACGGCGTCCGCCGTATCAGCGGTATACAATTCGGGTACAAGGGCTTTATTGCGGAGTACGGCTTTCCGTCCGTAGATTTAAACCCCGACATCGTAAACGGCATACACAAAACCGGCGGCTCCTTTTTGGGAACCTCGCGCGGCGGCGGAAACAGAACGGCTGAAATAGTGGACGGCATAGAACAGATGAACGTAAATATGGTGTTTTTGATAGGCGGAGACGGCACTCAAAAAGGAGCCTTGGAAGTTTCCCGCGAAATAGAACGCCGCAAACTTAAAATTGCCGTCATCGGGATCCCGAAAACGATAGACAACGATTTGTCCTTTATTCAAAAATCATTCGGCTTTGATACGGCTATTGCGAAGGCCGCAGAATCTGTTGCGGCGGCAAATATGGAGGCCAGTTCGCAGATAAACGGTATCGGACTGGTAAAACTGATGGGCCGGGAATCGGGGTTTATCGCGACCCACACAGCCATTGCAAGCCATGAGGCACACTTTGTGCTTATCCCCGAAGTTCCGTTCGCCCTAAAAGGAAAAAACGGCTTTTTCTATCATCTGCAAAAAAAGTTGGAAGAAAACGGCTATGCCTTGATTGTGGCCGCCGAAGGAGCCGGGCAAAATTTGATGCAGGTGGGAAACGAAACCGACGCTTCGGGAAACAAGAAGCTAGGCGATATCGGAGCCTTTTTATGCAAGGAAATAGTGTCCCATTTTGAAGAAATCGGTATGCACATAAACTTAAAATACATCGATCCGAGTTACCAGATACGCTCTGCGGCAGCGGCGGCCATCGATTCCATCTATTGTGAAAGGTTGGGAAACCATGCCGTGCATGCGGCAATGGCGGGAAAAACGCGTACCCTGATAGGCCTTGTCAACAATAAATTCGTGCATCTGCCGATCGAAGAGACGGTAATGAAACGCAATTACGTGGATCCTGAAAGCTCTTTGTGGCGCGATGCGCTGGACGCAACGGGACAGCCGGTTGTGATGGTGTAGAAATCTTTTAAGCGGACATCGTTTTGCCGTAAAACGAAAAAAATCCGCTTTTTTATAATCGGGCTGCCTTTTAACACCAAAGGCGTTTGAAAACCCCGATTGCTTGTGCCGGTATATGTATGATCCGATAACAATAAGGGGCATTGTGTACGGGTTTTGTGTTTATGATAGGAAAGAGTTTGTATGAAAATTGTACATCCGTGTGCAGTTTTCAACCCGGGTTTTGACGGACTTTCCGCCTGTCAAAATATCGTACGGTTTAAACCACCGCCATCCGTGGCGGAGAATATAATGATAAGTGCTCATAGGAGAGCGGCTGAAATAGCGCCGCTCGGTTCAACTTCGAGTTTGCTTTGCAGGCAAACGTCGGTTATTTTATGCCGTTTCCTAAACTAACGTTTAGGAAACGGCAGACTAAAGTCAATATAAAGAATTTGATAATTCTTTATATTGACTTTATAGGAGTTTTGTTGAACTGCCTCACGGAAATACCGTTCGGCAGTTCAACTTCGAGTTTGCTTTGCAGGCAAACGTCGGTTATTTTATGCCGTTTCCTAAACTAACGTTTAGGAAACGGCAGACTAAAGTCAATATAAAGAATTTGATAATTCTTTATATTGACTTTATAGGAGTAATTATGCGGTTTTGTAAATCTGCTCGTTTTAAATTGAAAAAGATTTTTGTTTTGACCTTTTTTGCGGCAGCTGCTTTTTTGTCCGCCTATGACCCCGTGTCGGGCGGAGAAGAAAAGTCGACGCTGCATTCGCCCTCGACGGCCGGCGGTCAGTCGAGTGTTACAGGCGGCCCCTTCGGCGACACGGTACCGGGCAGTTTGTCCGTAAACCCTGCCGTCGGCGGTGCGGAACAAAGGCCTGTTTTAGACGTTTCGTATTTTCTGCTCGCAGGGCTGGGTAAAAGCGAAAAAGGGTTCGGGCACGCCGCCAATCTGGCAGTGCTCTATCCTTTCCGCTGGGGTAATCTTGCAGGCAGCCTTCACTTTTTGAATTCCGAATTCAATTCACTTAAATTGGGAACGATGGGGGGCTTCCGCTTTTCGTACTCAAAGGACTTAACCGAAAAATTTCTTATCGGAGCGGGCGCCTATTTCGACATAGGCAAGGACTGGGGGCTAGGGCTCGATGTGGGCATTCTGTACAAGTTAGGCGATTTGGGCTTTTTAAAAGATTCTAAATTAGGTCTTTCGTTTACGGGGCTCGGTAAAACCTATAACCCGAAGTGGATTGGGGTAAAGGGTAAGGCCTCAAGCGGCTCCCCTGCGATGATTACGCCCCACGTCGGTTTTGCCTCCACCCTTGTGAGCATTGACGGCTTTAAGCTGGGTATGCACACCGACCTTTCCGCGCCGTTTTTTCAAAATTTGATTTTTAACACGGGTCTGCACATGGAAATGGCGGATATGCTCACCTTTAAAAGCGGCTTCGTCTTCAATCTTGTCGAAACAATTTACAAAAGGCAAACCTATATCCCCTCGTTTAATTTGGGGATGACTATAAGGATCAATTCCGATAAAAATGAGTTTATGAAAAAACAGGGCTGGCAGCAAAGCGATTTAAAACCCGAATTTTCGGCAAAACCGTTTTACAACAACATTTGGGCATTCGGCGCGGGCGTCAATATGCACTTCGGATTAAAAGATGATGAGCCGCCCCGTATCGAGGTGGGAATCCCCGAAGACGGCGTTTATTTTTCGCCTAATAACGACGGTGAAAAGGACGCGATGGAACTGCCCTTAAAGATCACCGACAAGCGCTACGTTACGGCGTGGAGCTGCGAAATAAAAGACGAAAAGGGAAACACCGTCCGCACCATTTCGAACAAGGTGCCTTTTACGGAAATGAAAGACGCCAAATCGTTTTTTAAACTGCTCGGTAAACCGAAAGAAGCAGTCGAAGTTCCTCCAACCCTGCGCTGGGACGGCCGCACCGATTCAGGCGACATAGCTGCCGACGGAAAGTATTCCTTTATCGTACGGGCCGAAGACGATAATCACAATAAGAGCCAAACGAAGGCCTATCCGGTATATGTTGACAATACACCGCCTCAGGTTACCTTATTGCAGCCCGCTTCTCAAGCTGACCTCGTGTTCAGCCCAGACGGCGACGGAAACAAGGATTCGTTTACCTTTGCCAATACAGGCTCGAAAGAAGAGCTGTGGACCGCCGTTATAAGCGATGCGGAAGGAAAACCCGTTAGAACTCTTAAAATAACGGATACGGACTTAAAACCCGTTGTTTGGGACGGTAAGGACGATAACGGTAACCTTGTCCCCGACGGTATTTTCAAATATACGGTCGAATCAACGGACAAGGCAGGCAACAGGGGTTCTGCGGCGCTTGCCAACATCATCATCGATACGAACAAGCCGACTGTAAGCATTGCAATAGACAAAAAAGCCTTTTCGCCCAACGGCGGCGCACCGGCGGATAAGATAGAATTACAGCCGTCGATCCCCGTTACTGCAGGCCTTACCGGCTGGACCGTCGAGGTAAAAAACGAAGGCGGCAAAACGGTAAAAACATACACCGGAAGTCCTTCAAAAATCGAAAAACTGTCTTTTGACGGAAAAGACCTTTCAGGAAAACTCTTGCCGGAAGGTAAGTACAAGGCCGTTCTTTCGGCTGCCTACATAAACGGCTACAAGCCCGAAACCGAAACGCCTGACTTTACGCTGGACATAACGCCGCCGACGGCTCAAGTAACGGCGTCTGAAAAGCTCTTTTCACCCGACGGCGACGGACAGCTTGACCGTGTCGTATTCTCGCACACCTATACGGGAAGCGGAAGCTGGACTGCCGAAATTTACAAGGCGACCAACGGACACAAGATCGAAGACTCGGCTCCCATATTAAAAAGGGAATTCGGACCGAATCCGCCTGCAAAATTCGAATGGACGGGCAGAAAGGACGATGGAACCCTTGCCGAAGACGGCAAATATGCCTATGGCCTGCGTGGAACCGATGAAGCGGGAAACAGCGCCGCTTCAAACATCGTTATCGTAGAACTGAACACTGAAAAGGCTGACATTATCCTGCAATCCAATTATTCGGCCTTCTCTCCCAACGGTGATAAGGTAAAGGATACGCTTGAACTGTATCCCGTAGTAAAATCGCATACGGCGGTAAGCTCCTACAAAGTTACGATTAAAGATTCCAAGGGAAGACCCGTAAAGGTCTTTGAGGGAGCCGCTCCGCCTAAAAAGCTGGTATGGAACGGAACAAACGGCGAAGGTGCGGGCGGCAAAAAGGACGAAGTCTGCCCCGACGGCACCTATTCGGCCGAATTCGAAGTCGAACTTGCCAATAGGCAGACGGCAAAGTCCGTGATCCCCGAAATAACGATCGATACGCAATTCCCCGAAATCCGTATCTCGGCTCCCTATCTGGCCTTTTCGCCAGGCGCAGGAACCGGCAAAAACCGTCTTCCCATAACGCAGGTTTCTTCTGCAGAGAAAAAATGGACGGGACGTTTTGTAGACGCCAAAAATAAAACGGTCAAAACCGAGGTGTGGGAAGGCAAGGCCGGAAATATGGAATGGAAGGCCGGCGACGATCTTGGCAACAAGGTTCCCGACGGACGGTATACCTATATCGTCGAAGCGGAAGATGAGGCGGGCAACAAGACCGTGCAAAAACTTGAAGGCATTGTCGTAGACAGCCGCGAGGCCAAGGGCTATATCACGGCAAAATATCCCGTATTCTCGCCCGTTGCAGCCGACGGTAAAAACACAGAGGAGTTTACAGTCTTTACAAACATCGATGCGGAACTCGAAACGTGGAACATAAAGGTTTCTTCCGTAGAAACGGGCACGGTATTTGCCGAATGGAAACAGGAAGGCAGTGCCGCGCTTCCTAAAAAATTGACGTGGAACGGTAAAAATGCGAAAACGGGCGAAAACGCCCCTGACGGAAGGTATATGGCACAGGCCTACATCGAATACAAAAAAGGCGATGTGGTAACCGCCTTTACCGAACCCTTTGCCCTTTCGACTAAGCCTGCAAAACTCGGCGTTACGCTGAAACCTAAATATTTCAGCCCCGATAACGACGGTACGGACGATGATTTATTCATCAATTTGAAGGTCGAAAGCCTTGCCGGTATCGCTTCTTGGAAGTTCGAAATCCGCGAACCCGATGAAAACGGCGGACGGCTCTTTTGGAAAACGGACGGAAAAGAAAAGATAACCGAAGAGCTTATTTGGGACGGCCGCTCCCTTTCGGGCGAAACCGTACAGTCGGCGACGGATTATCCGTTTACGTTTACCGTAGTCGATAAAGCGGGCATAACGGCCGTGCACCGCGGCTACATTCCCGTCGATATTCTCGTAATCCGTGACGGAAATAAGCTCAAAATTGCAGTACCCTCGATTATATTTAGGGCAAACGCCGCCGACTTTAACGGGCTGGCAAATGACATTGTTAACAAGAATAACAGCATACTCAAACGGGTTGCCGAAATTCTAAACAAGTTCCCTGAATATCAGGTGCAGGTAGAAGGACATGCCAACACGACGACGGGTACGGAACGGGAAGAAAAAAATGATCTGATTCCCCTGTCGAGCCAGCGTGCTGAAGCCGTAAGAAAAATACTGGTACAGCATGGCGTAAAGGCAGGACGGCTTTCTTCCATCGGAATGGGCAGTTCTCGGCCGGTCGCTTCGATAACCGATAAGGATAACTGGTGGAAAAACCGCCGCGTAGAATTCGTTTTAATTAAGAACAAATAACACAACAATAACGCCGATTGATCTTTTGAAAATACAAGGATAATCGGCGTTTTTTTTACAGGCGGTCCTTTCGTCGTTCAGGCCTTACATCGTTTTGTTGATTACGCTTTTTCAAAACAAAAGCGTTTTTAAAAGTGCAAAAAAAAGTTTTTATGGAGGAAACTAAATGAAAAAAGCTTTATTGATTGTATGTGCCGTTTTTCTGGCCCTATCGGGTTGCCGTAAAACGGAAACCGAAACAGCTTCAAACGCTTCCGTGCCGCCCTTGCGCATAGGCGTTTTAAGCATTGCGGACAGTGCCGTGCTGCTCATTGCACAACGGGACGGTATATACGAAAAACACGGTGCAAACGTAGAGGTCATCGAATTCGGCAGTGCTCCGGAACAATCGAAGGCTGCGGAGGCGGGGCAAATCGATGCCATTATGACCGATATGGTCGTACAAAGCCTGATAAACAAGGGCGGACGCACCTTAAAAACGGTACTGGTTGCCCTTGGCGACACGGTAACACAGGGAAAATTCATCATTGCCTCTGCAAAAGGAAATCCGCATAATTCCGTCGAAACCATAGGCGGCGCAAAAATCGCCATTTCCGAAAACACGATGATGGAATTCTTATTGGATTCCTATTGTGCGGAGCTGGGAATCGATATGCAGACAATCGAAAAGGTCAATATCCCGTCTATTTCGTTACGGCTGGAAGTTTTACTGGCCGCTAAGGACATCGATGCGGCTATCTTGCCCGAACCGCTCGGCGATTTTGCCCTGTTACAAGGGGCCGGCGCACTCATCGACGACACCCGTTTAAACGTCAACTTGTCGCAGTCCGTTATAACCGTCGATCAGGCATACATCGAAGCCTACCGCGATAACGTTCAAAAATTCGTGCAGGCGTATGCGGAAACGGCTTCACTCATAAACAAAAACCCCGATCTGTACCGTGATGCCGTTTTGGAAATTGCCCGCGTGCCCGAAGCGCTGAAGCAAACATATTTCCTGCCCGTATACAGCGAAAAATCGATAACCGAACGGCCCTTGTTTGACCGCGTTCAAAAATGGATGGTGCAAAAAGGCCTTTTGACTACCGAAAACGAATACGAAACGCTGGTAGATGCATCGTTCACCGATGCGGACTAAGGCCCTTTTTAGGCAAAAAATTGCCGTAGCGCTTGAAATTGCAGCCCTGTGGTATCTTGCTCATCTTGTGCTGCGGCAGCCCTTTTTACCGAACCCTATTACCGTTTTAACCGTATGCGCCGATATGCTTGCCAAGGGGCTATTAAGCGCACACATTGCCGCCAGCTTAAAACGGATAACGCTCGGCATCTTTTTCGGAATCGCATTCGCCGTTCCTGCGGGCCTTGTGCTGGGCTTTAGTTCCAAGGCGGACGCCTATGCGGGCGCGGTATTCGATTTTCTGTATATTGTGCCGAAGGTGGTCTTTCTCCCCGTCATCGTGGTAACCATGGGTATAAAAGACACGCCTAAGATTTTTTTGATCGCCTTGGTAATGTTTTTTCAGCAGACGATTGTTGTAAGGGACGCGGTGTGGAAGGTTCCCGCCGATTTCTTGAGCTATTTTAAAACGCTGGGAGCTTCGGCGCCGCAAATAATCCGCCATCTGCTGTTGCCCTTTTGTATACCCGACATAATGACAGCCCTCCGCTCCTCGCTCGGCGCCTGTATCGCCTTGCTTTTTATCGCCGAGAATTTCGCATCTTCGGCAGGACTCGGCTATTTTATCACCAAATGTATGGACCAAAGAAATTACGAGGCTATGTATGCAGGTATTACGGTGCTTGCCCTTATCGGCAACATCTTGTATGCAGCAATCGGTATGGCGGAAAAACGATTATGCAGATGGAAAGGATAAGCGCTTTTCGCCCCTCCTATCCCGCCCTTTTTTAGAATTCCACGATAAGGCGGCAAGGTAGTTGCAGCCGGCTTAGTCTGTTTTAGCATTCCGCCCCCTTTTCCAGCACAAAAAAGGACGGACAGATCGAAAAGACTGCCCGCCCTAGAGAAACGCCGATTAAAACGATTTAAAGAATAAAGATAGGAGATTTAAAATCGGCAATTCCGTGCTGTTCCTTAATTGTGTGTGCTGTGACGCACCGAATTTACTTTATTTGATAGCCGATGCTCAAGCCCAAATTCACCATATAATTAAAACCGTCTTTAACGGTTACATCGAGCCCCAATGCGTTTGCCTGAGCCACCGCTTGTTGAACCGACGAATTACTTACTGGAGAATTCATCTGTATGCCGAACATGGCCATCGGGCGGATAAACAGCTTATCCATTACATAGATATCCGAACCGAGGCCGAGTACAAAATAGTATTGATTTAATGCGTCTTTTTGTTTGGAGGTCAGATGCTGTCTAATATCCTCTCCATTGTATTTTGCGCTGACGTTGATTCTGAAATCAAAACCCAAAAGGGGATAAATTTTTGCAATGCCGACCTTAAAGGGGTATTTTCCCAACAAGGCAAAATTCATGTAGGTTAAAGATAGTTTTTCTTGGGCAATATTCCGATTCAAAATATCTGTACCATTGACATTTAAATATATGGAAGTTTTAGGATCGCCGACTTTAAATGCAATACCTAATTTTGCAGTAACATACTGGGCATCGAAAAAACCGTTTACACCCATCTGCATCATACTCGACGAAACTTTTCCACGGATTGGGATACCGGCAAGAGAAGCAGACATATCAACCGACTGACTCAGATAGCTGAAATCCAAGCCGCCGCCTACGCTTAAATCGATTGCAAAAACAAAAGTTGCGGACAAAACCGCAACAGCCAAAACGGAAACCAATTTCTTGTGTTTCATTATAAAAACTCCTTTTGCAGGCAAAGCCGCCTGCAGTGTATGATTCGGGGCTAAAGGCTTTGAAAAGCCGGACATACCCCGTTTGTACGGTACCCATACGGATAGTGCAGGCACCGCTTTATATGCCGATTTGGGAAGGAACAGCAAAAACAAAAAACCGTAAAAGAAATTGTGCTTTTTCCCAAAACAGAAGCCGGAATAAAAAAACGAAAAAAAAGACCTGCAAAACAAATATGCAAGGCCTTTATAAAGAGAAGAAAAATACTGTGTATAAAAGTTAAATCTATAAAATTATATAGATGGGGGGGGGTAGAACAAAGATGTGTTTTTATGCATTAATGCCTTGTGAGAAGATTCAAATGTACAAGGATTTGGTATAGCCGTAAACACGCTGTTCATATAAAGACTATAACTTAAAAAAGCCTTTGTTGTCAAGCATTTTTTTAAGATTTCCTATTGACTGTTTTGTGGAAATTTACGAATATATGACGATATGAGTACAGAAAACAGAGAAGCGGAGCGCTTTTCGGATTTTGCCAAGGTTCAGGCAGATAAGCTTTCCCGCTTACCGGGTATTTTACAGGATTTAAGCCGCACGGGGTGCAGGGTAAAATTTTCTCATGTCGATTCCGTCGATTCGTCTTCCGAATTCACGATGATAATAACCCCCGCTCCGGAACACGGAATGAGCGCATTCGAAATCGTTGTAAAACCTGTATGGACGGTGCAGTCGGAGGATTCGTGCAAGATAGGCTTTACGGTGCTTCATTCCGTCGGCACAAGAGATTATATACGTTATATAGAAAAACTATCTGATGCAAATAGGCTCTCATCCTAAAATCGAATATCTGCCGGGAAAGGCCTGGCTCAACATTCCCTTTTTTGAAAATCATTTACTGGACGAATTGCACATTCCTCATTCCGAAGAACCGAACGGCATAACGCGGCTTGCAAAAGACACGGCCGCTTACGGGGATATTATCTATAAAGAAAATTTCCCTGCGCAGGTGTTTTGGCATCGGCTGTGTATGGAGCGGCCCTTTATTGCACGGTTTTCGGGGATAAGCGGGGCGGCGGAAATTTTGCGGTCCGTTCAAAGAAACTGGGCACTTTATCCGTTTAACTGCTTTAGGCGGGCATCTTTAATCGAGGAAAAACTGCCGTTTATAAGCAAAAAACCGCGCCCCTTTCCATACGATGTGCCGCTTGCGGATATGGGCCTGTGGACGCTGCTTGACAAGAATACTCTTTTTGCTTCGGCAAAAACGTCCAGCCCCTTTCCCAAAGGCGAAATTCTTTTTGAAGAAGATAAGATAAACCCGCCGAGCCGGGCCTATCTTAAAATGCGGGAGGCCTTGACCCTGTTACGGTTCCATTTGAAAAAGGCTGAACGCCGTTTAACGGGAGCGGCGCCGGACGGTTTTTCGCTGCCGGCTGCGGGTTCACTGTGTATAGACGCAGGGGCGAGTCCCGGCGGGTGGAGTTGGGTTTTAGATGGGGTCGGCTGCACGATCAAGGCTATCGACAGAAGCCCGCTTTCGCCTGAACTTATGGCACGGGAAAACATAGAATTCATAAAGCACGATGCGTTTACTCTCAAGCCTGAAGAGCTCGGCCCTGCCGACTGGGTGTGCTCCGATGTCATCTGTTACCCGCCGCGCCTTTACGACTGGGTGCTTAAATGGCTTGATGCGGGGCTGTGCAGCCGCTTTATCTGCACGATAAAAATGCAAGGAGAGCCGGATAACCAAACCGTAAAAAAGTTTGCGGCTATTCCCAATTCGCTTGTTGTGCACCTAACGGCAAATAAACACGAGCTGACCTGGCTGAAAGCTCCGTTTATCGGGTACGGCGGCACTGAAAGCGAAGAACGATAATATTAGACCTGTTCGATAACTGCGTTGTCGAACAGATCGACGAGCTATAAATCGCACAAATAGCAGGTTTATTTTAAGCGGTACAAATGGTACCGCTTAAAAACACGGCGAGTTTGCTTCGCAAACATCGCTTATTAACGTATGCGCGTTCCGCGCATAAATGCAGCAGTTTCCAAAGTTCACACTTTGTTCAACTGTTGCATTTTAAGGTGAGATTTAGAACATCGCATTTCAAGGTAACCTGTTCCGAAACGGAAGTTTCCGAACAGGTTTATTATTTTCCGAAAAAGCCGCGCTGACCTGCCTTAACCCATCTTCCGGGGCTCTTTGACAGAACGGGAAGCGCAATTTGATCGGCTACCCATCTTGAAGAAACTTCATCATCAAAACCTTCGAGCCGGACCAAAAGGGTTTGGATACCCGGTAAATCGGCTTTGCGGATAGAGTCTACAGTCTCTTCGGCTATGCGCGCAAATCCCGCAGATGCCGCCGAAACATTTTGGTTTCCGCACGGGCCTTCAAGGTCGCGGTGCACAAAAATAAGCCGGCCTTGCGCCCTTTTGATATACATATTTTTTAATACGAGCGCAAGTGCGAGATTTGCAGAAACCAAGTCGCTGATCGTTTTGTCTATGCCCAAGGCGTCGGTATTCGGGTACATGTGTGTGTAAAGGGATGCGTCAAAAACCATAACCGAAGTATCCGGCGAAATATTCAGATTTTTAAGCTGAAGCGGCAGCGATTGCAGCGAAAAAAGAGAGGAGCGGTTCCATTCGACTTCGGCCGTTGCGCCGCCTTCGCTTCCGTCCGCCTTCGGCTCTGCGCTGAGGCATACCTTTATGCCGCGGTCGCGTAAAATACCCGCCAGTTCTTGTGAAAACTTTAAGCGGCTATCGGTAATAAAAATTCCTGAATCCATATCAAAACTATACCATATTTGACATAAAGCGGTCAATCTGTATGGAATAAAAAAACGCTTGAATCCTTTTGCGTTATTTGCAGGATATTGCAGTCAATTTATAAGGTTTTAGCCTAAATCCTTTTTTATACTGAAGACTTGACAGTCTTTATAAAACCTATTGACATTTTTCTTCCTTTTTTGATATAATAAACCTCTGCCTTTTATGCTTGGCGTAAACCCGTTAATATGCCGGCAGTTAGGGAAAAATATTAAAAGAGGTAATAAAATGTACGCACTTATTGAGTATAAAGGTAAACAATACAAGGCGGAAAAAGGGGCTAAACTCGTAGTCGATAAACTTTCTGCGGAAGCGGGCAGCAAAATCGATATAGATACGGTACTTTTGATAAGCGACGGCGATAAGATCAGCGTCGGTACTCCCTATGTCGGCGGTGCAAAGGTTTCGGCTACCGTCGGAAATACGTTCCGTGACAGAAAAATCATTGTTTATAAAGAAAAAAGCAAAAAAAATTATCATAGGACAAAGGGGCATCGTCAGGGACACACCTGTATTACGATTGACGAAATTGTCGGTTAAGATATGATACGGATTCGGCTTGTTTCAAAAGACGCGGACGAATTTTCGGCTTTTGAATCTGCCGGACATGCCGGAAGCGCGGAATACGGTAAGGACATTGTTTGTGCGGCCGTTACCGCTCTTCTTAAAACGGCGGTTTTGACCTTAAAGGCAGCCGAAGAAAAGGGGCTTTTACGGGTTAAGATTGATGCGGAAAGGGCCGGTTTTCTTTCGGTAAAAATAGAAGAATCCGATAAAAAAAACGGGGAGAGGCTTCGGTGCCTATTTGAATTTTTGACGATCGGCTTGTTGTCGATAGAGGCGGAATATCCCGATTGTTTGAATTTGGAAATTGTAAACGAATAGACCTTCGGTTGTAAGGTCTTTTATTCCGAAAAGGGTGAACCTTTCGGTTTTTTAGGAGGTTTTTATGGCACGTAAAAAGGGCGGAAGCGGTGCGAAAAACGGAAGAGATTCCAACCCCAAATATTTGGGCGTAAAGGTTTACGGCGGACAGGAAGTTTCGGCCGGTTCCATCTTAGTCAGACAGCGGGGAACGCAGATTCATCCCGGCAATAATGTGGGCTGCGGGAAAGATTATACCCTGTTTGCAAAAACAAGCGGCGTTGTCGTTTATCATCAAAGAAGGGGCCGCAAACTTGCTTCGATCGAAGCAAAGGCATTGTAAAGCAGGTTTCGAGGGTAAAAGCTGTTTTTGCCGTTGAAATTGTGGTTTTTAAGAATATGCGGTTTGTTTTCGACAAGCCTTGCTTAGGGGAGCCGGTATAGTTACCGGCTTTTTTTATAGGTTGTAAGCGGTCAAATGGTAAAATTTGCAGACGAATCGAAGATACGGGTGTCTTCAGGGAAGGGCGGCAACGGCTGCATTGCTTTTAGGCGGGAAAAATATATTCCCAAGGGCGGCCCCTCAGGCGGTGATGGAGGAAGGGGCGGCGATCTGATTTTTGAAGTCAGACGCAATATGCGGACCTTGGTGCATTTGCGGTATAAGCGGGTTTTTAAGGCAAAAAACGGAAGCGAAGGCGAGGGTTCCCAACGGTTCGGAAAAAAAGGCGAGGACTGTGTTATCCCCCTGCCGCCCGGCTGCGTCATAAAAGATGCGGAAACGGGGGCTGTTATCTTCGATTTCGGTGATGCGGAAGAAGGACGCTTTTTGTTTTTAAAGGGCGGAAACGGCGGCTGGGGAAACTGCCATTTTAAGACGTCAACTAATCAGGCTCCCAAAATTGCCCTGCCGGGACAGGAGGGCGAAACAAAAGAGATTATCGTAGAGTTAAACATTATTGCGGATATCGGCTTGGTCGGCTTTCCGAATGCGGGTAAATCTTCTCTTTTGGACTATTTTACGAATGCCCGTCCGAAAATCGCCCCGTATCCGTTTACAACAAAAATTCCGAACCTCGGTGTACTGCGTGTGGACGAAGAGCGGGACATCATTATTGCAGATATTCCCGGTATTTTGGAAGGAGCGTCTGAGGGCGTAGGCCTTGGTATTCGATTTTTAAAACATATCTCGCGTTCTGCGGGGCTCGCTTTTTTAATCGATTTGTCTGAGGATAATTATTTGCAAGCCTACGGCATTTTATGCAAGGAATTGGAGTCTTATTCTGCGGAGCTTTCGGAGAAAAAAAGAATTATCGTTGCAACGAAGCTTGATCTGCCCGATACAAAAGAGCGGTTTCAAAAACTGCAAGAGGCGCTGCCCGAGCACAAGGTTTTGGGTATTTCGCTTTTCAATAAATGGGGGTTAGGCGAGGTAAAAGATGCGTTTATCGCCCTTGCCGACGATGTTCAAAAAAAGAATAAAAAAGAAGAGCTGTCCGATCCGTATGCTCCGAACAAAAACTTTATGGAAGCCGACTTGGACGATACGGTTTATGACGATGCGGTGTATCAAGAAGAAGACGGAAATTTCGGGGCAACGGTCAGTTTGAGCAGAAAAAGGAAGCCGAAAAAATGAGGCTTGCGGTCTTGGGCGGTTCTTTTAATCCGATTCACGTGGGGCATCTTGCCTTGGCGGAGGCGGCGCATAAGGAATTGGCCTATGATACGGTTGCGGTCATACCGGCATTTATTTCCCCGTTTAAACCTGCCGCCGAAAGCCCGGCCGCCGGCGACAGAATACGGATGATACGGCTTGCGATACGGGATTATCCGTATATGTATTGCGAAACCTACGAAACGGATAAACAAGGTATTTCGTATACAGCGGATACCCTCGAATATCTGTATGGGAAATTCGGTAGGAGCAGCGGCGATCGAACCGAAGAAAAACTTGAAGGTAAGATCGGGCTTATCATAGGAGAGGACCTTGCCGACACGCTTTTTGCATGGAAAGAATCCGGGGTAATTTTGGAACGGGCGGATATGATAATCGGCAGGCGGTGCGGTTCTAAAGCGGCGGCAGGCGGCATCGAGAGCGTCCGCTATCCTTTTACGGAACTGAAAACCGAAATACCGGCAGTCTCTTCTACCGAAATCCGTTTCGCCGTTTTGCACAACGAAAAATTCGAACACCTTGTGCCGCCGCCCGTCTGCGAGTATATTGTAAAAAACGGGCTGTATCGGCAATAGACCTGTTCAATAACGGAGTTATCGAACAGGTCTAAAAACGATTCGGGATTGATTATGACGGATAGAAAAAACGAAAAAAGCGGGACTATAGAAAACATAGAAGAAAAAATTCGGGCGATAAATGCGTATGCACAATCGGTTTTGACAAAAAAGCGATATCTGCATTCCGTACGGGTTGGAGAATATGCACAACTGCTTGCCGAAACATACGGCGGGGAATCTGTCTGTCCCCGAACCGCCTATTTTGCAGGGCTTTCGCATGATATTTGCAAAAATCGTACCGATGAAGAGTTAACCGAAATCACGAAGGCCGACGGTTTGGGTATAGACAAAATTGAAAAAACGAGATTAAATCTTTTGCACGGCAGGGCGGCTGCTCTTATTTTAAAAAACGAATTCGGGATAAACGATGTTTCGGTTTTAAATGCCGTGGCCTTTCATACCTTCGGTCATAAAAATATCGATGCCTTGGGCAAGATAATTTATATCGCCGATAAGATTGAACCGGGCAGGCGGCCTGAAACGGAAACCTTCCGTAAGATTGCAGGTGCGGTTTCCCTGAATGCCTTAATGCTCGCGGTTATGGATTGGTCGTCAGCCTACGTGTTGAAAACCGGCGGTTGTCTTCACCCTGCGACAAAAGAAACGTATGAACGGCTTAAAAAAGAGAGTTTTTAAATTAAGGAAGAAAGATGAAAATCAAATTAATGGATACCGGAAAAAATGTTTTGTTTTTATCGATGATATTGCTTGTACTAATAAGCGCCGTTGTTTTTGTTTTAATAAAAATGGGAACGGAGTCTTTTGAAGATTCCCTTTCATCCGATAAAATCTTAAAGGTTCTTACCGTAATTGAAGATGATGGAATGCCCATTTCCATAAATGTAATTGCCTACTATCCTGAAACGAAGCGGGCGGCAATGTTTAATATTCCTGCGAACACCGGCTTAATTATTCAAACTTTAGACCGCACGGACGGCATAGGCGCCGTTTATTCCGAAAAGGGCATAACGAGCTTTAAAAAGGAAGTAGAAAAGCTTACGGGTATTTCCATTCCTTTTTATCTTACATGTTCTCTGGAAGAATTTTCTAAGCTGACGGATATGCTAGGCGGCATTTCCGTTTTTATTCCGACACCGGTAGATATAAATACGGAAGTTATGCGCGTTCTCCTGCCTTCGGGTTCTGTGCTCCTTGACGGAGATAAGGTGCGCGACTATCTTATTTATGAAGACGAAGCCGACGGCGATAACGAAGCCGCTTCGCGGAAACAGAAGGCAGTGCTTGCGCTGTTTCGCTCCATAAACGACAGAGCGCCAGCTATTTTTTTAAAAGACCGTTTCGGCATATTGAAAGAAAATCTTCATTCAAACATCAGTGGAAGCAACTTTATCAAATTTATAGAAATGATGAGTAAGATGGATTCCGAAAGGCTTGTTCCTCAATACGTTACCGGTGCGGTACGGTTTGTTGAGGGAAAGAAACTTTTAATGCCTTTTCGGGACGGCAGGCAGCTAAAAGATGTTATCCGTCAGACAACGGCTGTTTTGGCGTCGGATAATACTTCTGCCTTAGAACGCGTCTACGCTTTGGAAATTTTAAACGGCACTGGAACGCAGGGGCTTGCAAAAAATACTTCCGAACTGTATCAAAGCTTCGGATATGATGTTGTACAGATTGGCAACGCCGATGAAGAAGTTAAAGAAACGGTTTTAATTGACAGAATAGGAAATCCCGATCTTGCAAGAATTGTCGCACAGGTTATCCGCTGCACCAATATACAAGCCGCTCAACTTCTTTCCGATTCGGATTACGGCAGCGAAACGAATGTTGATTTTACGCTTATTTTAGGAAAGGATTTTAATGGTTATTCGGTAAAACCGAAAAACTGACATATGGCGGTTTGACAAGAGGCAACCTCTAAAAACTTCAGTTTTTAGAGGTTTACCTTAGATTTAACTTGCGACGTTTTTCATAAGTCATTTATACATAAAGACTTATGAAAAACTCGTCGGGCATCTCTAAAAACCCAACAAGGTTTTTAGAGATGCCCAAGAGATTTATTCTTACTTAAGGAAATAAAAAATGATTAACGACTTCGATTTTTATAAACCTGCCTTGGAGCTAGGTAAACTTTTAAAAGAATTTAAGGGCGTAAATACGGTTGTGCTTGATTTAAGGGATGCACATATTTGGACAGACTTTTTCATTATTACAACCGTAACGAGTGCAGCTCATGCAGGCGGTCTTGAAAAACGTATTCATGAAACTCTTCCTGAATACGGGCTTGAAGAATATCATACAAAGCGGAAAAGCCCTGACGGCGATGAATGGAAGCTAATTGATTTAGGCGGAATTATTATCCATTTGATGTCGGAAACGGCAAGGAACTTTTACGCCTTGGAAAAAATTTGGTATGATTCAAAAAATATTTTAGAATAATTTTTTTTGTATTTAGCCGTTTTAATATGTTAATTATCGCTAGAGAAAATACAAAAGATATAAATTCAAAACAAATATTAAGGTTTGTATTTTTATAACAAAGCTTTGATTCTTTTGCAATATTTTTAATAAGAATAGGAATGAGAGAATCATCTGTATATTTTAATTCCGCTTGCGTTATTAGAAAAACCGGATTTTTTGTTTTAGACTTCTTTGATGGTTTAGATTGATTTTGTGTAATACTGTTTAAGTCTAAATTTTTTGCCTCGATAAAATGCCCTGTCTGCAATTATTTAGGCGGAACGGACGAGTTTATAAGCGGGTGCCCTGCCTACGGTTATGCCGTCCACTCCAATGCAGAAAAAAATACAAAATGCTATCGGAATGACAAGATTAAAGAAACGAGTGTTAAGTACAAAGAAAACCGCTATGACGGCTCTTTGCCATGCTGGGTTTACAGCCTTGTACTCGGTATCACTGCCGTTTTGATAATAGCGACTGTACTGCGGTAAGTATGCGGGCAGAGAATAAACTTAGGCAATATACACGGGGTGCATCAAACAAAGTGTTCTTCGGCCGGTGCAGCCCTGAACCTATGTCTGCTACAGCATATAGTCTACACCGGTCGTATAGCATAACCTATGTCGATCGTAGTACATAAGTTATGCTTTCCGTAAAGCACAACCGGCGTTTGCTTACTCCACATAAATCAGTCGGTCGTCGGTAGTAATCACTGCGGCATTTTGTGGTGCAAGGAATGCGGTATTTTCGGTATCAATATACCCAATAATGACGATGTCTTTTTCGATTTGATACTGTTTTAATTCTTTAAAGGTGGTGTTTTTGGTGAATCCGAAATCTTTCAGCTGTTTTTCTTTTATAATGCGGTCATCCAAATTAAGCAGGTCATACAGCATCGGCGAAATATACGGGTGCCGTATGCAGTTTACAATTAAGTGAGCATCTATCGTTTCCTTAAAAATAATTTCATCGCCGTTTATCTTTTCTTTTATAATTTCTGCATTTTTTTCATTAATTATTTCGGCAATGGTATGCACATTCGGGTTTTCTTGCTCAATATTATATACGGTTAGAACTGTACGCATGTCTACATTTTTGATTGTTTCATGCTCTTTATGTTCTGAAAAAATTACTGCAAGTTTTGCTTCTTTTATGTTTACCTGTCTCAAAACTTCTATATCAGAGTAATCTCCATTTACATAGATAATACCGTTTATGTCGGGATTTTCCTGTTCGGTAACCAAAACAATTTTACTTGAACAATATTTTTTATTATTCAATAATTCCTCACTTACTTTTTTTGAGGAGCTTGTACAACCGCACAAAACAATGTGATCCTTAATTGATAAATTCCCTATTTTTCCTTTTTTTATATTTTCCATAATTTCTCCCATTTTTGATGATATAATCGAAATAAAACAACCTATAAATGCGATGTTTGCAAACAATGTAAGAGACGCAAACACTTTACCGATAATCGTGCTCGGCGTATTATCTGTTAAACCTATAAGTTTTAGTGTATAGATAATGTGTGGTAATAAAGAAGTGTTAGGCTCATTTTGAGATTCTGCCAAAAATAAACCTATAGAATTTAATATTATTATAGTAAGAGTTGCAACAAATAAAATTAAAAAAGAAAAATAAGATTCTTTTAAACTGCGAATCATGATTGAAATATTAGAAAAAAGTTTTTTGAGTTTTAATATACGCAAAAACCTTAAAATCTTAATAAATTTAAATAAGCGGAATGCTCTAAAAATACGGAGAAAACGAATGATAGGAAGCAAAGCCGCTAAATCTAATAATGCAGATGGTGAAAAAATCCATACACATTTATTAATTATTGCAGAAAAAAAACTTGCTTGTTTTATATCGTTAATAAAATCAGTTGAAATATAAAGACGTATTATATATTCTAAAATAAAAAAAACTGTAATAGTATTATCTATCTGCAATATCCATAAAGGTAAATCATTTTCTTGATGATATAATTCCCAAAAAGTAAGAAAAACTGAAAATAGAATAACCGATAAAATGAATATTTCAACAAATATCTGTTTAGGATTATATTCGCTTTCAAGCCACCAATATAAAAAACCTTTGATTCCCTTTTGCCTTTCTCTTGCAGTTCTATTCATTTATAACTTCCATATCATATTAATAAATTCTTTTTTTTAACATTTTAAAGCTGTTGCAGCAACCAATTCTTCCGTATTTGTTAAAACCTTTAAAAAGTTATCCAAGTCAAGTTTTCCGTCTATGTTGGTTGTAAAAGCATTTTTTACTAAAGCTACAGTTGAATAGGCTCCCGCTTTAAATCTTTTAGGCTTTGTAATTTCGATATTAAACTTTTTTGCTTCTTCAAAAAGAATTCCGTATATTTTATATAAGTGCTCGGTTGTGCGCTCCCAATCTGCGCCTATTTTAATACATAAATCAATACCTGAATCAAAACGGTTTTCCAGCTGTATATATATTTCTGCTCCCTTAGTTTTTTTGCATGCCGTAAAATAATACCAAAATCCTAAAAACCCGCCAGACGTATTAGCAACATAGTTCCATTCATTCCAATCTTCAATGATAAGAGCATAATCATCATTTATTTCTGCCCAAATATCAATATTTTCCCATTGACGCCCTGCTGTAACTTTGGCGATTTTAATATTTTCCGCATTTAGCTTTTTATCAAGTTTGATTAAGCTTTTAGCAAATTCTTTTCCCAATAAGCATAAATGTTCATTCTCTTTTTTATATTTATCATCTGCCCATTGTAAAAGCCATGTGATAAATGCATCTTGAGAGAGTTCTTTAGTAGCTATACTAAATAAATTAGGTTTTTCCATCTTTTTATCTCCTTATAAAATACTTCAAATATATACAATTAAAACAGCGGCAAGAATAGTCTTGCCGCAAAACTGTTTAGTTACGCCTAAGCCAGCTTCTACCGTCATTTGTGGAGTAGAATAAACCTTTTTCGGTTGTTGCAAGGATTTCTTTTCCGTTGTCGGTTAATTCCTGAAAAGCTCCTTGAGCAGAGCTTCCAGAATAGCGGGTAAGCCACGAACGTCCGTCATTGGTTGAATACTCCAATTTTTTGTCGTCTTTAGGACTGATTCTTATCAATTCCTTTCCTCTGTTAATCATTTGTGACATAGGTCACCTCCTTAAAATATTTATATTTAAATCTTCCCTGATTCGGTAGACCGAATATCTAGCAGATGATGTAAATGCCGAAATTGAACAGTATTAAAATTACTGTTTAAAAAATTATAAAACACTATATCTATCATGGGGTGATAGGTTATTTTTTGGGTACCTTTTATATATACCTTGAGAACAGTGATTATTTGTTGTTCGGTACCGTAATTTTTAAATTTAATATGTTCATAATCTTATCGCCGTTCATTCTGTTTAATTGGGCGTATGTTATTGGCGTTTTAGGTTCAACCGATACGGTAATTTTTTTTGGGTTTGCAATGAAATTTTTTAATGCAAAACAAGCATCCTTTATAAGACCTTCCGAAGCTTGCATTCCTTTTTCTTCAAAAAAGTTTACCGCTGTCTGCGTCACATCTTCGGCAGAAACCGCATCCATTTCGGCAAGTCTTTTTATAACACTTGGAATAAGAGACGCATCCCGGTATTCGATTCCCGCCCGTTTTATTGCAGCGGAATAAAAGACGTTTTTATTGCCTGAAATATCGATATTTTGTACCTCCAAAAAACAATGAAGAGAAAACAATGTATCTATGCCCACATCAAGCTTTTTTAATATAAGGTCATACAAGGCAGGCTGCCCATCAGTGGTTGGAGACGGTTTTTTGGCGGTGGAAACAAGTATTTCCTGCATATTACTCCGTAAACCACCCTGGAAATCGCTTTGTACGGCCGGCCTTAATTCATAATCCACATTAATATCGACAAGCGTTTCGCCGCCTACAAAAGGAATCTCAAAAAATACAAGCGGAATGGATTCCGGCAACGGTATCTTTAAACCGTTAATACTTACTTTTGCAAAATGAGGCGGTTTTGCAGTACGGTCTATATTGTATATCACGATTTTTTTGATTTCAAATTGTTTTTCAGACAGCGCCGGAATAACAATCCTTACATCGTTTAAATAGGCCGAAGCCCTAAGCAAATTAATCCCCGCAGAACCGTAGGAAACATCGGCAAATTCCGAAATACCTGCGATAGCTTCATCAAGGCCTTTTTGCATGTTTTGTGTCATAGAATACTGTATGACAAAATAAAGGGCGGTTATTACAGCCAAGATAATTGCGACAATAATGATTTTCTTTTTCATTTATTTTTCTCCTGTGTTGCTTTTTTTTAAGTATCTGAATCGTTATCCACAGGCGTTTTTATTGTAATACAACAACCGTAATCGGTAACGCCGGCAGAGCGGATAATTCCATTTTCATGAAAGGTTACTGTACATCCAAAAGTAAATTTGCCGATCGGCGTATTTAATTCCGTAGGTTCCGAAAGCTTTGCACTTTTGATTTTGTCGCTCGGATATTTTTCTACGCGGCTTATTATCGCATCGGTACCATCCGGCAACATAATGGCAAATAATGCATTTATACCCATAAATAGCATAAACCATATACAGCAAAAAATTCTTTTAAACGTCATTAAAATCTCCTTTTTGCAGATATTATCCGCATAAATTTTAGATATATTTTTATTGAGACTAAAATAATTGTAACAGAATAAAATTTGTATAAGATATTTGAATTTGCCGAAACAATTCTTAATTAAGCATTCATCACTCTTAACTATTTTTCGGGGGGGGGGGGGGGTTAAAAATATTTTAAAAAATGTTTGTGGGGGTGTTTTTTTTTAAAAAATAATTTTTTTTATAATAAAATAAAGTG
>CAUUSH010000029.1:0-24193 GCA_963547785.1 uncultured Treponema sp.
TTTGTTATTTGCAATTTTTCGTAAAGTCTTTCCTTTACCTAACACTTTAAAGTCAAGGAAATTGCGTGCTATTTCTTGCCATGCTTTTTCGCAAAGTTCTCTTGGTTTTTCAGTCATAAAGCTTTATTCGGCAGCGCAAAGCTCATCCAGCTTTGCGATCAATATTTTATCCATCCATTTACAGATAATGGTATAAGCAGTATCTATTTTTTCTTCATTCGCTATATCAAGATACACACCCTTGTTCCATAATGAATGATATAAAACTTGGCTATCAGCATCGGGGCTTGGATCATAGGGACGACGATTGATAATGTAGCATACATCTACGTCAATTTTTTCATTTGTGTTCCCACTAAATGAAAAAAAGGCAATCATATAGGTGAAATTTTTGCTATGCATTGTCAATGTTCTGTCAGACTTTTTATATTTAAAACCTAAAGCCCTATACTTTTCTTCCAGTTTATAGCCAAGTATTTGTACAGCTTCTTTAAATTTCATAAAAATTTTCCTTAATCTTTCTCTGATACATTAAACTATTTCTCCAACATAATTTGTAATAATATAGTTATGTTAAATAACTTTTGATAAATCTTTAATTCAATCACTCTTCTATATATTCAGAAGGATAAACAATATGTTCATTCCTATCAAAAACAACAAATTCTATATTTGGCTGTCGATTATTTATTATAAAATCTACAGCTTCTTTTCTATTACTAAAAATAGAAAATACTGTCTGATTATTATTTTTCATATATAATGTATACTTTTCATCTAATATATGCCCTGTCATTGCATCCGCTCTAAGAATAGCAACTTCCTCGTTTTTTAGAGTAGGAAATTTTAATATGTCTTCCTTCATTGCCTATGATCCACAAGTAGAAACCTCTGCGTTCCTTACTTCTCCTTGTATTAATACCTCGTCTTCCGACACTATTCCTCCGCCCTGTTTTAAAAGAACTACTTTCTTATTAAGACTTTCCACTATCAAAGATTCATCATTAGTTCTATCCTTATTTTTTAATTTTTTACCAGTTACCGGTAACTATGTTGTCCATTTGATTACCATAAGTTATTTGGTCTTTAGCATCGTATGCTTTTAATTTTTCTTTAAATTGTATGTGCGTATTTAAAAGTCTTGGGTCATCAAGTACTTTTAACAGAATAAGTGTTCTCATCAATACATTAATATTGTTTGCATAATCTTTTTCTGTAGCTATTTCGCTTAATAAAAAGTTCAGCATATTTTTAGGCTGAGTAATAAAGGGGATAAAGTCTTTAATGTATTTTGTATAGGTATCCGTGAAGGCTTGGGAAAATGCAGCTATATCTTCTTTGTATTCTATAGTCCATTCGGGATTATTATTGACATAATTTTCTTTACCTAAAAAATAGGATAACGGAAAGACATAGGTAATGCCTATGGTAACTCCATTTCTTATTTTTGTGTATATTTCTTCTACTTCTGTAAGCTGTACAAAAAGCACTATTTCATACTGATATTCAGGATGGTATTCACAATATGTGAATCCGTATTCAAGGCGATAGGCGTCCGTCTTTTTTACATATGCCATATCTTTACTTACATATTTAAACCCTTCTTGCTTGAAAAACTGTTCTGTTTGTTCTTGGATTACTCCGTTTATTTCTTTTGCTCTCATTTTTATTTATTCAATAGCTCTTGCTTGAGCATAAGGTATCTGTTCGTGATGTATATGCATATAATTACCTTCAACAAACCTATCTTTTTTATGGTCTTCTAATCTTACAACAGCATTCTGACTTATCCCCACATAGGAAGGCTTTTCTCCTGCTAAATAAGCCTCTTCACTATCATATAAAGCATATACATCTTGATTATGTCTATCTAAGCAACTACTCAACCCAAACACATCCACTTCCGTATTTACATTTTTTACGAAAGCATATAGCGTCGGGTTATTTCCCGCCAACCCTATCGGGTCTTGACTTATGTAACAGCCTGTCTCTGAATTATACCATCTGTACCTGTTGTAGTAAAGTCCTTCTAATTCACTATCTCTAATACATTACTTTTATCTGATTAACCATTTTATACCCTTGGTTAATTCTATTATTTGAATTGCAACGTTTTTTTTCTCTGCCATAGTAAGATTTATATTTTTATTGATGTTTACTATATCCTCAACATATATTACCATATCGTATTCTTTTGATGCAAGCATTTCCGTATTGACTTTAAATATATTTCCACTTTCGTCAGTATAGAGAAGCCCTGCACGCCCAGTAAACTGTATTGTTTTTTTATTTTTATTCACTTTTTATCATCCTTATGATTTGCACTTGACTCTATGATACTTGATTGGAACTCCATTTTCTTTTAAAATTTTCATTTCCAAGCTATTCCAAATACTTTTTTTCTTCTGATATTTAGAACTACTGTAAACATAACTCATTATTTATTTTTATATGGATTATATGAATACTTAGCAGATTTTTCCGCCGGAGACTTTTATATCAGCATCATTTTCTGCAATTGCTTCTATTGCAAGTTCAATTCCTTTAAGTACGGTTTCCAGCGCCATAGACGGCGTTGTTATCGGCTTGCCGATAGCCTGTTCCGGTAAAAGCGGAATATGGATAAAGCCGGTTTTCATTTTGCCGCCTCTTTCGGTTGCGGCAAAATGAGCGGTGCCGTAGCAGACGTGGTTACAAATAAAGGTTCCCGCCGTGTTGGAAATGGAAGCGGGTATTTTATTGCTTTTAAGTTTTTCCACAATGGCTTTAATCGGCAGTGTAACAAAATAGGCTGCAGGGCCGCCTTTTACGACCGGTTCGTCCACCGGCTGATTTCCTTCGTTATCTGGAATCCTGCAATCGTCAATATTTATTCCAATTCTTTCAACTGAAATGTCGGCCCTTCCGCCCGCCTGCCCGATACTCAATACCGCATCGGGACATTCTTTTAGAACAGCCTCTTTAATTTTTGCAAGCGACTTTCCGATAACAGTCGGGATTTCAAGTTTGATAATCTGCGCTCCTCGAATAGAATCGGGCAGTCTTTTAACCGCTTCCAAAGCGGGATTTATGCTTTCCCCGCCGAACGGGTCAAAACCGGTAACTAAGATTTTCATTTTATTTTCCTTCCATTTCAATTAAAACGCAAAGGTCAGCATAAGAACAATATGCACAACGATCAAGGCCAGCGCCATAAAAGCTTGGGCAGCGATCAAGCCGTATTTATTTTTCATTTCCAAAACGGCGGCCGGAACAATATTGAAATTAGCAGCCATAGGAGTAAGCAGGGTTCCGCAATATCCGCAGGTCATACCTAAAGCACCTACAACAGCCGGGTTACCGCCTTGTGCAATAACAAACGGAACACCGACGCCGATAGTGATAACGGTAAAAGCTGCAAAAGCGTTTCCCATTATCATCGTAAAAAGAGCCATACCCAAACAGTAGGTAATAACGCCTGCTATGGGAACGCCCGCCGGTACAATGCCGCTTGCAAAATAGCCGATAATTTTTCCTATGCCGGCAACGGCGAAAATGGCACCAAGTACGCCTAAAAGCTGCGGAAGCAGATTTGCCGAACCGACTTGCATCAGTATTTTAGCGGTATCGTCCAAGACGGTTTTCGGTTTAGGCCTTGTGATGATGATAGCTGCAGCAAATGCAATCAAAGAAGAAAGCCCTACAACCTGCGCCGTCGAAAACCCGAATATAATAGTCTTGCCGGCATCATTCGTTCCCAGTGAAATATTAAAGCTTTTCATTTGCGCCAAAAACATTGCAGCAATGCCTAAAAGCAGGGCCGGTATAAAAATCTTGTTTCCGGCCTTTTTAGAATTTTCATCTATTTCTTCTTTTGGAATCGGTTTAAATTCTCCCATTTGTACTTGTTTGGTCAAAGCTAAAATACCTAAAAAGATAAGCAGCCCTCCTATCACCGCGCCGCCGTATTTAAACCCGTGTACAAAAACTTTTCCGAACATAAAAAGTATGCCCAAAATCGACCAAAACAAAAAAGTTCCGATGCGGGCTTTTTTATTTTTCAAACCGATTATTCCGGTGTATATACAGACTATGCCGCACACACCGTATACAATTTCGTCTATTACTACCGTATGATTAAAAATAAAACTGAACATTTCCCCTTCCAACCTTAAATAATAAAATGATATTCAAATTAAGAGTGTTTCCTTAATTTACGTTCGAACAGCCAACACTGGATTAGCGAAAGGATAACCATGCTGACACCGGCTAAAATAGAATATTTTGCAACATCCGTATTTAAAACGTCAAAACCCTGTTCTGAAAGCGTTCCGGTAATCAGTAAGACGCCGGATGCGACGGGGAAAATGTTTTGCCCGAAAAAGTTTCCGTAGTTTTCGGCCGCCCCCGCAAGCGCTTTTATATCTTCGATTCTTTTGTCTGTAAGGTCTACGTGTTTATGTGCAGCTCCTTCGGCCATAGGCAAAATAAGGGGGCGGATAAATGAAACATGCCCGCCGAGTCTTATGGAAAAGGCTGCCGCCATTGTGCGTATAAATATGTAAAGCCAAATAACCATACCGGAACTTGCGCCTTTTATTTTTTTGATAAATTCCGCAGCCCGCTCTTTAAGCCCGTACCGTTCCATAACGACAATGACCGGCATAGAAATAAAAAACAAACTCATATACCGGTTGTTTACAAAGCCCTTTCCGATTGCATCAAGAACTTCCAAAAGCCCCATTTTTGCAATCAAACCGGTTACAAGCCCGGAAATAAGAACAACGGCGACCACATCAAGCTTTAAAATAAACCCGGCGACAATAATCGCAACTCCTATTAACACAAAGTAATTGTACATCTTACTTCTCTCCTTATGGTAAGATTAAAATATTTATTTTAATCTTACCCTATTTTGGAATAAACCGTTTTTAGTATTTCGGTTTTAAGGCCTTCGCCTTCCGCAAGCATTGCATCGCATTCCTCCGCCGTCTTTTTGCACAGCGGCTCATCATTAATCCCGCTTAAATTGATCTTTACGTTTAAAATTGCGCCCTCCAAACCGCTGCGGGCATTTAAAGCCGCAACCCCGATATCGGACGCGGCGTTCTTGTTTCCGTGCATTGCTATGATCGGCAAAAAACGCAGCACGTCCAAACAGGTGCGGGCCGTTTCCAGCGGAACCTGCATTGCCGTAACCGTTGCATCCGACATCGCGCGGCTCCGTTTCGCCTTTTCTTCCTCCGTCTCTTTCGGCAGTTTTAAGGCTTCCATATAAGAATTAAAGGCCTGTGTGTCCTCATCTATCAGTTTGGCAAGGCGTTTTTGAACCTTTTCCAGCTTGGGCAGCTGCGCCTTAAAATCTTCCTGCGTTTTCCCGTCCAGGGCTGCAAAGGCCTTTTTTCCGACCGTAAGACGGATAACCATCTGCCCGAGAGCTGACGCAAGGGCTCCTGCCAGTGCAGAAACGGAACCGCCTCCGGGTGCAGGCGAATCGCTTGCCGTTTCTTCAACAAAGCCTTTAACCGTCATATTTACCAATTCCATACCGTTCTCCCTTGTGAATATAAATTCGATATATTAGACCTGTTCGGAAACTTCAGTTTCAGAACAGGCTGCCTTAAAATGCGATGTTCTAAATCGTAGGTTTATTTTCAGCCGCTGAAATAGCGCGGCTGAAAAACACGTCGAGTTTGCTTCGCAAACATCGCGTATTAACGTATGCGCGTTCCGCGCATCAATGCAACAGTTTCCAAAGTTCACACTTTGTTCAACTGTTGCATTTTAGGGTGCTATTTGCGCGATTTAGAACTCGTCGACCTGTTCGATAACAGAGTTATCGAACAGGTCTATTTTAAAACCGGAATTCGCAGTGTTTTCGGATACCGGTTATTTGTATAAAACGCGCCGTTCTTGAGCGGCTAAAACGCCCTTTTTCCACACCTGATATACCGAATTAATCCCGAAGTGGTACACAAGGTAATCAATGTTCGGCGAATCGAAGATGACAAGATCGGCTTGTTTGCCTTCTTCAAGGCTTCCGATTGTTTTTTCGCGGCTGATTGCATGGGCGGCGTTTAAGGTTACGCCCCGCAGGATGTGCGCCGGGGCAAGTTTCATCTTATAACAGGCTGCCCACATTGCCATTTGCAGGTTTTCGGTGGGGCTGCTTCCGGGATTGTAGTCGGTCGCAATGGCAACGCGGACCCCTTCTTCCAGCATTTTTTTTGCAGGCGCATAAACGGGCGACATTAAAAAGAAAGAAGTCGCGGGCAGTAAAACCGCAACCGTGCCCGATTTTGCAAGAGCCTTTATTCCTTCATCGGAAATTGCCATCAGGTGCTCGGCCGAAACCGCCTGCATTTCGGCTGCAAGCTCGGCTCCTTTCAGCGGCACTATTTCGTCCGCATGCAGTTTCAGCTTAAAACCGGCATTTCGGGCGGCCTGCATTATCCGCCTCGTTTCTTCTACCGAAAAAATCTTGTCTTCACAAAATGCGTCGGAAAATTCGGCAAGGCTGCGCCGCTTCACCTCAGGCATTGCCTCGTTTATCATCAAATCGATGTAGCCTTCCTTGTTTTCGGCAAATTCGGGCGGAACGGCATGCGCGCCCATATAGGTAGAAACGATGTCGATGGGGTGGATCGAATTCAGTTCGGCATTTATTTCAAGGCACTTAATTTCGGTTTCCATATCCAAGCCGTACCCGCTTTTCGATTCGGCAGTGGTCGTCCCGTGAATCAGCATTTGATCAAGGCTTTTTACAGCCTTTTCGGTGAGCGCCTGTTTCGAGGCGGCGCGGGTCGCCCGCACGGTGCTGAAAATACCGCCGCCTGCCGTATGAATTTCCAAATACGTTTTACCCGCAAGCTTCATCGCAAGTTCGTTTTCGCGCGAACCGCCGTGCACCAGATGGGTATGCGCGTCCACCAGCCCCGGTGTGATGGTTTTTCCGCGTGCGTCGATGACCTTATCCGCCGTTTTTTGCAGGTTTGCAGGCGGCTCCCCGCGGCCTACTTTTTGGATTATACCGTTTTCGGCAACTATATACCCGCAGAAAGCCTCATCGCAGCCTTCTTCCGCCGAAAAAATACTGTCGCTTATAAACAAAACCATACGTCCCCCCTTATCGGCCCCCGTTTATTCTATTTTTATAAAAACCTTTTAAGCAGTCCCGCTATATCAAAATCCGGAGCGGAAAGGCCGTTTTTTTTACCGGTCGGCAGGCGGGCATATACAGCCTCAAGAGTGTATCACCCGAACCTTAAAATAAATCATAACACTAAAGGCCGGTTTTTACAAGCCTGAAATTATGGCAAATATTGCTTTATTCGTGCGGAGGGTTTAATACGCGGCGGTTTTCAGCAATGCACTGCGTCGGTGTTGTTGACTGTGTTTCTCAAGATCTGAAAACCTCAATTGACAAAAACCGGAAATTATTATATAGTAGGTCATACTATACATAGCTATATATCTCTTTATTTAAAAGATAAAGCCGTGTTTACAAGATCGTATTAAACCTGTTTAGAAACTTCAGTTTCGAAGCAGGTATTATATACGGATATACATTTTTAATTGAATAGCGTATCATTGTATGCGTTTTTTGCGAAAAGCGCTTGAAAAATATTCTTATGGGATGAGCTTATGATAAGAAACAGAGCCGTACTGGGACTTGCCGCGGTTATTTTGAGTATTGCCGGATTGTATGCACAGGAGCAAATTCCGACACTAAAACCGGTTTTAACTGAAAAAGCGATGAAGGGGTTTATCAAAAATCCCAAGGAACTGATTGATGGTATCGAAGCCTTTGAAGATGACGAGGATTCGCAAGAAGGTCAATGGGTTGAAAGGTTTAAAACTGTGATACGGGAGGATGCCGGCCGTGTATCGGATTTTCTCGAAAAAAATCCGGCACCGAAAAAAATGCAGGCGTTCTTCCGGAAGTACGGATTTGACGGCAAGACCGGAATACTGCAAACAGTAGTGCTTGTGATTGCCGTTGTAAATTCCGAAAGAGAAGATGTTTCAGATGTTCCTTTTAAAATCCATCCGGACGATATAAAACTCGTAGAAAAATACAAGGCGGAACTGTTGCAGCTGCTCAGATCGGCCTTTCATCAAATGGAAAGTACCGGCGAATAGCACGGAATTGTATATTTTTAGCATGGGAGATTATGTATGACCATCGTACAAGTTAAGAATTTGCGCAAGACGTATCCTTTGGGAAAGGTTTTGGTAGAAGCGGTCAAGGGAATCGATTTTTCTATCGACAGCGGAGAATTTGTTTCTATTTCCGGGCCGTCGGGGTCGGGCAAATCGACGACCTTAAATATGATCGGGTTAATCGACACGCCGACATCGGGCGAGCTTATCATTAACGGGGAGCGTATTTACGAAGAAAGAGATTTTATCTCCCTTTCGAAGCGGAAAAACAAGGGGTTTAAAATCCCGCCGTCGCTTGACAGGAAAATAACGCGGCTGCGCCATGAGTATCTGGGCTTTATTTTTCAGTCCTTTAACCTGATTCCGGTTTTGGACGTATACGAAAACATCGAGTTTCCCCTTTTGTTCGGTAAGGCAAAGGAAAGCAAAGAAAAGAGCAAGGAATGGATTGAGCACCTCATTGAAAAGGTCGGCTTGAGTGAATGGACGCGCCACAAGGCAAACGAGCTTTCAGGCGGCCAGCGGCAGCGCGTCGCAATTGCCCGCGCTTTGGTTACGAAGCCTGCGCTGGTACTTGCGGACGAACCGACGGCAAACCTCGATTCGAAAACCGGCGATCAAATCCTCAGCTTGATGAAGGATATGAGCCGCGAATTTAATACGACCTTTATTTTTTCCACGCACGATGCAAAAATCGTTAATATGACCGATCACCGCATTAAAATCTTGGACGGAAGCGTCGTCGAGGATACAAAGGTCAGCGCGTAGTGGGTAATTGATAAGGAATAGGAAAGATGCCGTATAAAATGCCGGAGTAAAAGATAAAGGCTCTAAAACGGTGTGGGAGTATGTAAAAGATGACGCGTAAAGGACTATAACATGCCGGTATTGTCAATGTTTTACGGGGTTATTATCAGTATGTTCTATAAAGATCATAATCCGCCGCATATTCATATTCAATATGCAGAATATAATGCGATTGTGGACTTTAATGGTAATATACTTGAAGGAGAGCTACCCGTTAAACAGAGAAAACTAATAGAGGCTTGGATTGTTTTGCATCAAGATGAGCTGTATGCAAACTGGCAACTTGCAAAAGATAAACAAAACTTGTTCAAAATCGATCCTTTAAAATAGAGGTAAAATTATGATTTATCCGACGGAAGTGCGCTATTTACGCGATTATAAATTGCTGATTACGTTTTCAAACGGGGAAAGAAGGGTTTATGATGGGCAAGAGGATATAACTCAAGGGATATTCGCCCGATTGAAAAACAAGACGTTTTTTGCACGTGCTCATATAGAACGGGGCACCGTTGTATGGAATGACGAACTTGATATTGCTCCGGAAGCATTATATGCCGAAAGCGTTGCATATACGGAAAAATAGGAAAGATGCCGTATGAAATGCCGGAGTAAAAGATAATGGCCTTAAAACGGTTTAGGCAGCGGACGGCGGACAACTTAAGATAGATAAGGAGATGGTTTGATATGAAAAAAAATGAGGTATTGAAGATTGTAGGAGCGGTTCTTCTTTTAAGCTGTATTTTTTCGGCCTGTGCGGGTAAAAAAACGCCCGCAGCCGATACAAAAAACGACGGACGGCAGGTTGTGCTCGTGTACGACTCAGCCGGTGATTTTTTATTTGCGGTTGAAGAAGGTCCGGAACTTGAATATTTGGCTGCGATTATCGGCGAAAGCGTAGGTCAAGGCGGAGCTGAAAACCCTGCGGGACTGTTTGCAGGCGTTCCGAAAGATGCGGAAATTTTGTACCGGTATGTGTTTCAAAACGAAAGGGGCCAAACGGCGGAAATGCACGTGTTTTCGAATTACAAGAAGGCCCAGATAACGGACGCGCCGCTCGTTTCGTCGCTGACATGGGAGCTTTCCGATGAGGACTACGATATGTTGACCCATCCGGATCGGTTTAAAAAGCGGTAAGGGTTTTGCCGCATTAAAATAGGCTCGGGGTGCGTAACCGGTAATGCATAAAACGATAATTACGGAGTAAAGCGGGATAAAATGAATAAAACGATTTTTAAGTTGGCATTGAAAAATCTGTTTTCGCATAAGACGAAGACGCTGATTATTATGATTTTGATCGGACTCGGCAGCTTTTTGGTGGTGTTCGGGCTCGGAATTCTCAATTTTGCGGAGCGGCAAACCAAAGACGTATGCGAAAGCGACTTTTGCGGCAATGTTTTTATTTCCGGAAAGCCGTCCGAAGAAGGTGTATCTGTAACGCTGGCCGGGGCGTTTAAAAATGTCAATACGGGGAAGCTGCCGACGATGCCCTATTTGTCGAAGTTCGAAAAGATAGCGGCAAAGCTCGATACAATGACCGAAACGGCCGCATATACGCGGGGGATTGTTACCGGCTACGGTATGCTGCGGCCTGCCGACCTGCCCGATTTGTGGGAAGCGAAGGGCCAAAACTATGCCTTTGCCCCGTACGCAATTTCGCTTGGGATTGAGCCTTCGTCATACAAAAAGACATTCGATACCATCAAAATATATGAAGGGCAATTTCCCGATTCGGATAGTGCGGAATTTATTCTGATACCGAAAATAATAAAAGAAAAGTACGAAAAGTACTATGAGCGCGAACTGCATATCGGCGATGAGATCATTATTACCAGCTTCAGCGAAAAGGCGCGGTTGTGGAAGGTCCGGGTCGGCGGCTTTTTTACCTTTGCGCATTCCGACACGGCAATTCAGGAGGTGCTTTACATCGACTTGAATAGCGCGCGTATCATTTCGGGGGTAACGATGGGTGCCCGCACCGTAACGGAAATTCCGAAAAATATCGATTTAAGTCTTTCGGAAAAGTCGGAAGACGAGCTTTTTTCCGACGATGACACGGGAATAACCGAACTGGCGGGGATCGTTTCTGCAAATAATTCTTCGGCGGTGGATTTAAATAACCTTTTGGGCAGTACCGAACTGCGCAACCGGCTCAATATGGCGGATACCGACGCATGGCACTTTGCCGCCGTAAAAGTGAAAGATTCGGGTAAAACGAAACAGATTATCAAAGAGCTGAATGCATGGTTCAAAGCGGAAGGTCTTTCCGCACAGGCTCTCCCGTGGGATAAGGCCTTGGTTCAATATGCCCAAGCAATCCAGTTTACAAAGCGGATTATGATTGCCGTACTGGTACTGCTGGCGGTTGTTGTGCTTATCGTCATTATGAATACGCTGGTTGTTTCGATTATGGAACGGACGGGAGAAATCGGTACGATGCGGGCGATCGGTGCAAAGCGGTCGTTTGTTCGGCAGCTTTTTTATACGGAATCGTTTTTGCTGTCGTGTATCGGCAGTCTCTGCGGCATTGCGCTGGCAATTATTGCAGGGCTTATTTTTAATGCCGTCGGTATCAGGTTTTCCGATAGGATTGTTGCGGCGCTGTTCGGCGGCTATAAGCTGCAAACGGCCGTGTCTTTCACTGCAATACTGAGCACGCTCGGTGCAATGATCGCTGCAGGCATAGTTGCAAACTGGTATCCGGTACGCATGGCGCTTAAGATAAGCCCGCTGGAAGCCATCAACAAATAAGGACAGTTTATTTTCAGCCGCTGAAATAGCGCGGCTGAAAAACACAGCGAGTTTGCTTATCGCACACTCGCTTATTAACGGATGCGCTATCGCGCACCAATACATCAGTTTTCAGAAACCGATGTTTCTTCAACTGTTGCATTTTAAGGAAAGGTTATGAATATATTAAAGATTGCATTTCGGAATTTAAACCGGCAAAAAAGACGCAGTGTGCTGTTGGTTATTGCAATTATTTTCGCATTTTTGATTGTAACGCTGATTGACGGAATGGCGGTAGGTGCCCGTAAGAGCTTGGAGTATCAGATTGCAAAGGCTATCGGCGGGCATGTCTATGTCGCCGGGGCGGAAAAGGCGCCCGATAAAACGGAGGACGATAAGGCAAATGAGTATCTGCCTCCCGAAAGCGTTGAACTGATTAATAAGATTGTTAAAGAAGAAAAAATTGATGCGCTGTACACAACGGTGCGTGTGGAGCGTTATGGAACGCTTATTTTTGCCGGAAAGCAGCTCACTACTCGAATTGCAGGTTGTAAATTCGATGAAGAAGAAGCCTTACGAAACAGCTTCGCGTTTAAAGAAGGCGGATGGGAGAATGCAAAAATAGAAAACGCCCTTTTTATTCCCCAAAAAACGGCCGAGGCACTTAACGTCAAACTGCATGATGTAATTCTCTACGAAACGAAGACACTGCGCGGGCAAGCGACTGTTGCGGAATTTCAAATAGCAGGCATTTATCAGGATCAAAGTCAGTTTGATCAAATACAATTTTACTCGAACTTCGATTATATCAATAAGGTTGCTGATATACCCGAAGGCTGTGCAGTCCAGATGGGTATTTTCTTAAAAGATGAAAATAAGCAGGATGCTGTTGCGTCCATTTTTGAAAAGCGGCTTGCTAAACACGGTCCCGTTACCAGCCGTGCCTTGGCGGCGCAGTTTAACCCGTCCTCTCCCGGGCAGGAACTGCTGCGGCAGCTGAATGAGGGTAAGTGGGACGGAACAAAATATGCCGTTATGACCTTCTACGATTTTGCGCCGGATATGGTTACACTTTCTCAAATCATACAATGGGTTAGTTTAGGCGTGTTGCTGGTGTTGCTGCTCGTTACTATGATCGGTATTTCCAATACGTTTAGGATGGTCGTACACGAGCGGAAAGGCGAAATCGGTACCATGCGTTCCTGCGGTTCCGGCAGGTTTATGGTTGGCGTGTTGTTCTTGTCGGAAGCGGGTTTTCTTTCGGTTATAGGTGCGGTTGCGGGATTTGTGCTTGCGGTAATTATTATGCAGGTTATTGCCTTTATCCCTATACCGCTTGACTCATCGATGAATGTGTTCACTACCAACGGGCATTTTATCTGGATATTGTCGCCTGTGGTTATCGTTATTAAATTTCTGCTTACGGCTATTTTGGCAGTCTTGGCTGCCGTCGGTCCTGCAGTGCGCGCTGCCAATATGATTCCCGCCGAAGCACTGCGGTCGAGTAAGTAAAACCTGCCTCTGAGCGGGATAAGGTGTATGGGTAATCGACAGGCGATAGACGGCCGAGCATCGGCCGTGTTATGATTTTGGATAGCGGGAACCATATATGAAGATTGAACACATTGCACTTTATGTAAAAGATTTGGAACGTGCCAAAAGCTTTTTTGAAAAATACTTTCAGGCTGTTTCAGATATCGGGTATCATAACAAAAACACCGGCTTTCGCTCCTATTTTTTGTCATTTGACGGCGGCGCACGGCTTGAAATTATGAATAACCCGAATATAATCGATAAAGAAAAGCCGTTAACTGCAACAGGGTTTATTCATATTGCATTGAGCGTAGGCAGCAAAGAAAAGGTGAACGCTGTAACAAAGCAATTAAAAACCGACGGATTTACCGTTCTAAGCGGTCCGCGCATGACCGGCGACGGGTACTATGAAGCTGCATTGCGGATATGGAAGGAAATCAAATCGAAATAACGGTATAACCCGGCCGACTTTTTAGAAAAGCCCCGAGAGTAAAATACCAAAATTCGAAATTAAGCATTTCGTTTATATAATTGAGGAGACTTTAAGATGAATTACACAACGATGACAAAAAAATACGCCGCAGCGGTTATTACTGCGGTCTTTTGTGTGCTGCCGCTTTCTCTTTTTGCACAAATACCGAGCACAGAAGAAATGTACGGTATTTTGGAAAAGCAGTATGAAGCGGGTAACTTCAATAAGGATATTAGCTGTACGCTTTCGCTGGTTATCGAAAAACCGAGCGAACCGAAATCGGCGCTTCAGTTTAAGCTGTTCAGACGCGATAAAAAAGATCAGACGACGCTTGTGCAGTTAGCGCCCGAAGCGGATAAGGGCACCGGGTATCTGCAGGAAAAGAATAACCTCTGGGTATATGATCCGACGTCTCACCAGTTTACCCACTCTTCGCTTAAGCGCGCTATCGGGGATTCCGATGCCCAGATTTCCGACGTTAAAAAACGTTCCGAATTCAGGCGGACGTATGAAATTTTGACCATAGAAGAAGCGAAGATCGGCAAATTCGAGGTGTACGCGGTTATGTTAAAAACGCTGTTATCCGATGCGCCGTACTCGAAGGAACGGTTCTTTGTACGGAAAAACGATCCGCTGATTTTAAAGATCGAAAGCTATGGAGCAAGCGGCCGGCTTATGCGTACTACGCTCATTCCGAAATATGTCAAAATTGAAAGTTTCAACTGGCCGGCGCAGTCCATCTATATTAACGAGATTAACAAGGGCGAAAAAACCACACAGGTTCTTTCCGACTTTGATACTTCCGCGATACCGGATGTGGTGTTTACGAAGGCGTACTTGGAAAAAATCAATTGACTTTTGAAAATATGCATACCGGCTACTACGTTGCTGCGCAAAAATAAATGCTCAACGTACAACAAGTACGCCTCCGCTTTATTTTTGCTTACGCCTTGTATCCGGTACCGCTATTTTCAAAAGCGCTGGACGGGTACATCTGCGTCGCTCGTTCAGCGAAGTACATCCGTGTACTTCGCTGAACACAAGTTTGACCGGTGTCAAACTTGTTTCTGCTTAATACGCGCGGCATCCGTGCCGCTTCTGAAGATCCTCGACGTATCAACATTTTCTAGCGATGGCATCCGTGCTGCTTCTGAAAATACTCGGCGTATCAGAACATTTATGGATGGTCGGGAGATAGAGCAGAAATGAGTTTAGATGCAAACCTAAACTTGCAGACAAAGAATGTACAGGACGTACATTGGTTGCCATGTTTGCAAAACAATATCAAAAATAAAACTTAAAGGATAAGTCTGAAAAGCTTCGGCTTTTTGAGCTTACCGGTGGAGGCTTTTATATGAGAAAAATATGTGCATTAGCGGCTGTTTTTGCTGTTATCGGTTTTGCGGCGGCGCAGGAAGCGGGCGGAAATGCAAGTCTGGAAGATGAGCTTTTCGGCGGGGATAGCGAGGCGGTTGTAACGCCCGAACAGGCAAATGCCGAAAACGAAAAGGATCCGCTTCGGTTAAAGGGCGATTTAAATTCTGCAACCCTCTCGTTGGAGAACACCAAGCTGCGGATAGGCGGTTCGCTTAACTCCGAGTTGGGGCTTAAGTATGTATGGGAAGACCCCTATACGAAAAAGGACGATTACAAAAAAGCGTTTTTGAACCCTCAAAATGCGGTTTTACGGCCGACGCTTGGAGCGTCTCTTTTTTTTGATGCCCGGCCCATTCAGAATTTAAAATTATACGGAAAGTTTTTGTTTGCTTTTCCGTTTGAAAAAAGTTTGGGCGGGACGTTCCTTGTTCCGAAATCTCTTGTTCCTCCGAACGGTACGGAAATTCCTATAAACGTAAACGGTTCGCCGAATATTAAAATTTGGGAATTGTATACGGATTTTTCGGTAAAAGACACAGCCTTTTTCAGGTTCGGAAAACATACGGTTAAATGGGGCACGGGTTATTTTTACAGCCCTGCCGACGTTATCAATCTTTCGCGGATCGACCCGCAAAAACCCACCGAAGACCGCGAGGGGCCGGTTTCGCTTAGGACGCACATCGTCATTCCAAAAACGCAGTATAATATCTGGCTGTATCTTTTGCCCGATACTACAGACTTTAAACCGCAGCATACGGCTGCCGCTGCAAAGGCCGAATTTGTGTTCGGCGATTGGGAGCTGGGGCTCGGCGGCTGGTACCGCTACGAAAAGGCACCCCGCTTTATTACGACGCTGTCGGGCAGTATTGCGGGAAAGGTTGCCGTGTTTGCCGAGGGGGTATTTGCATGGGGCAGCGATTATACCTATTATAAAAACGATGCCGCTTTTACGGCATATCCGGAAAAGGATAAGCCGTTTTTTCAGGCAACGCTCGGCGGGGCTTATTCGAATGCTAAATCGCACACCTCGCTTTCTTTTCAGTATTACTACAACGGCTTCGGGTACACAAACACGACTGCGGCCGATTCCATATTGCTGAAGGCTACTGAAGCTCTAAGCAAGAAACGCTATAATGACCCTGCCATTGAACAATCGAGAGATATTTATGCAATGGGAAACCGCGGGCAGCATTACATCGCCTTAACCTTGTCGCAAAACAAGATCGGTACGGAAAAACTGTCGGCGGATTTGTTTCAGCAGTTTGCAATTACGGAATTGGAAGGATTGACGACTTTAAGCCTGAACTGGAAGATTTATAAGTTTATTCAAATGAGTACCGGCCCCGCTTTTTCGTATCCGCTTAGTCCCGATTCGCTTAATAAGGGATCCATTAGCTATAATTTGAGCTTTAAACTCGGCGGCGGCAAGTTTTAGACCGCTTTTTTGTAATAAGGCATCTTTAAAAACATTGTTGGATTTGCTTTGCATCCTTCAGAATAAAGGCGCCCGATAGCGGTTAAAACCTGATGCTATAGCAATATTTACGGTTATCGTTTATAATGCGGGCGCACCGTCAAACGGGCTGGTTAGGAGGTCAATTATGGAAGTCGGGATTAAGGGTAATTGCGAATTTATAGTTACAAATGAAATGCTTGCAAGCCGAGCAGGAAGCGGGGCGATGGAGGTGTTTTCTTCGCCGACTATGATTGCAAAAATAGAAAGAACCGCTTCGCTCAGTGTTATGCCGTTTTTGGGAGAAGAAAAATCGACGGTAGGCATTCATGTAGACGTACAGCATAAGGACGCAACGCCTGAAGGAATGAAGGTAACCGTGCATACCGAATTAACCGGAATAAGCGAAAACGGAAAGATATTAACCTTTAAGGCGGAAGTTTTTGACGAATTCGGTTTAATCGGCTGCGGCACCCATGAGCGCGCTATTATCGACAAAAAACGCTTTATGGAAAAGGCGAGCGCAAAGTTGAAAAAGTAAGGCGTTTATCATCATGCCGCCTGTAAGGGCTGAAAGCGGGCGGTATAAGCCCATTCCGGTTCAGTCGGCAGCCGATATTCTTTTTTTGCCGCTCTTTCTCAAATATATCAACCCATATGCGTTTAAAACCTGATTTTAAAGGGCCGACGGCTTGAAATACACACCGATATAGTATATACTGAGGCAAAAAATAAAACCGCCGGATGAATTTTTAAAATGTTTTTTTATGACATAAACAATAAAACCAATAAAGTTTCATTTAAAACAGCCGTTATAGAGGGAATAAACATAAAAACGGGCGGCACATTTATGCCTGCGGAATTCGGAAAATTGAGCCCATCCGTTATTTACAGAAATCCTCCGCCGTCATTCAGGGATTTAACCTTTGAAATTATGCGCAATTTTTGCGGCGGCGAAATTCCCGACTCGGATCTAATGTCTATCATTGCTCAATTTTATCCGTATAAAATTCCGGTCAACCCTTTAAACCAAACGACATATCTTTTGGAACTTTTTCACGGCCCCACCTGTAATTACAAGGATATCGGAGCAGGCTTTTTTGCCTATCTTTTGGAATACTTCAACAAGACGGAGGATGAACCCTTTAACGTAATTTTACCCGCCTCGGGAGAGCGGGCATGTGCTGCAGGTTATGCATTTTCGCAAGTGTCGGGTGTTAGGGCAGTTATTCTCTGCCCGAAAGATTCCGTTACGGAAATTCAAAAACAGCAAATGCTTAAAAACACCGAAAACGTCTACTATCTGTTTGTTTCAGACTCCATTGAAGAATGCGAAAATATGGTAAACCAAGCCTTGTCAGACAAGGATTTACAGCAAAAACTGAAATTGATTCCGGGGTCGGGCACCTTAAACATCGCCCCCCTTTTGGTACAAAGCGTTTTTTTTGTGTATGCAGTGCTGGTAATTCTGTACCGTTGCGGGTATGATAATAAAATTGAAAACCCTTCTATCATAGTCTCTGTGCCGTCTGGCAGTTTTTCCAATCTTACGGCAGGTCTTATCGCAAAAAAAATGGGAGCGCCGATAAACGGATTTATATCGGCAGAAAATGAAAACCACGTCATTTCAAGCTGGCTTGAAAGCAACGGGAAATACGATAGAAAGCCGCCGGTAAAGACAAATACGCCCGCCTTGGACATAGCCAATCCCATCAACTTTAAACGTATGCTGTCCATTTATAATTTGAAAGACCTGCGCAAATACATTCTGCCGCATTGGTTTAACGATGCCGAAACGATAGAAGCCGTCCGCTCCTGTAACGAAAAAACAGGATACATCATCGATCCGCACGGAGCCATTGCATGGCAGTCTTGGCAGTGCATTTCGCTAGAGAATTTAAAGACGCAAAAAGGCAAAAAGAAAAGAAAAACGTGCATCGACGGCTGCGCGAAAGACAGCTTAATCGGGCTTGTGCTGCAAACCTCGCACCCCGGTAAATACTCCGATATTATGGAAAAAACAGTCGGAAGAGCACCGTCCCTTCCAGACCGGCTTGAAGCACCGACTTCGTGGAATGACAATACGATTATAAACATAGAAGCAGATTTTACTGGCCTTAAAGACTGGCTTATTTCGGTATTGAAATAGTGAAAAAGCGGTGCAATGTAAAACCGCTAATACTGTTCGATTGAATCTGAGATATGTTCCAAAATTATCCCTGCTTTTTTGAACATTTCGACGGTATCTGCAGAATCATGGTAGCGTTTTTCGGCTACAACGCGCACAATGCCGCAGTTTATTATCAGCATGGCGCAGGTTCTGCACGGGGTCATCTTACAATAAAGCGTCCCCCCTTCAATGCTTATCCCCCGCTTTGCCGCCTGACAAATCGCATTTTGTTCGGCATGCACGGTTCTGACGCAATGCTCCGTAACCGTACCGTCTTCGTGCTGTAGTTTTTTTAATTGGTGACCTATTTCATCGCAATGGGGAAGCCCTGTGGGCGCACCGACATAGCCCGTTACAAGAATTTGATGATCCTTTGCTATCACGCAGCCGGACCGCCCCCTTCCGCAGGTGGCTCTTTTTGCAATAGCCCTGCAAACGTCCATAAAATACTCGTCCCATGTCGGACGTATATATTTTTCTTCAGTACCCATAACAAAGCTCCCCGTTTTGATCGGTGTCTTTAGTTTATCACTTCAAAAACATATCGTTCTTCTTTTGTATGAAAAGTATAATTATACGATTTTAAATTTTCTACGGTTATTTCCTGTTTGCTCGCACCGTAGGTCGTTGTAACAGAGCGGTAAAAGAAACTGGGACGAGTTTTTGAAAAAGACGATTCGACGATATGGGTTCCGGGCGTAACATAAAATCCGGTTGAAAGTTTTTCTCTAAAGAAGAGAGGACGCTCTCCGTCAACGCTGTTGACGGTTATTCGCTGTACCGCGCTTGCCAGATAACCGATTACCGAACTTGTTTTACCGATATACACTTTTACGGCATTGGGATGTTCATTCAGCCAGTTTGTAACCCGCTGCTTCTCATTCTTTGTTTTAAAGATTGCAAAGGCAAAATAAGCAATTAAGCCTATCGGGATAAGGATAAAATAATAGATATGCGAAAAACTTGCATTACTCATAATGGTGTCCATGTGTTTGCTCCTTTATGGTTGTTCAATTTAGCCGGTTTATCAGCTGTTGTGTTTTTCCGTTGTATTTTCGGTATCGAGCTTGGCTACGGAATCTCCGGTAATGCCCAAGTTTTCCAAAAGCTCATTAAAATGAGAAATACCGATAAGTTCGCAATCAACCAGTACTTCCTCTTCTCCCGGTCTCGTAAGATACAGTGAACATTCCGTATCGCTTCCGGCAGAAGATCGTCCGTATGTCGAGGTAACGATTTTAGCCCTGACAGCTGTTGTCGCAATATCATATATGTCCGTTTTTTTACCTTTTTTTATGGTCAGCGTTTTATCATCAACCTCTATCGTAATGATATTATTGATAATTACAAGCCAAACATACCCTGCCAAAATGGCAATAAAAACAAGCGCTCTTACTATATTGCTTGGTATAAAAAAACCGACAATAAAGCTTACAATTACGGCAAGAGCTAATCCCATAGCAGCATTTACAAGGACTCTGTAAATCCTTGTCTTATAGGTGTGTTTCATATAAACTCCTAAAAATAAAAACATGTTGAAATCGGGCATTAGAAGTATATTGAAATATGTTTCAAATAAAATATATCCATATAACCGAGTTCAGTAACAAGAAAACTTCATCGTAGAATCGGTGTTTCAAGACGAGGCTTTATATTTTTGTAATTATAATTATTTACCGTCTTTTGTCAATCTGTTTTTTTTAAGATGACATCCTTTTTTTGCAGAAACAAAGGCAAGCAATTTGCGATGTTTGTGTAGCAAACTCGAAATTAAATTAAGATGCACTATCTGTGCCGATTAATTTAATCATTCTTTAAAAGTCAGCTAAAAAGAACATTGCAAGCAAAACGGCAAGCCGTGCTTTTTCTTCAGTAATATTTTCTATCTTTGAAACGCGGTCGGAATAATACCAAAAAAAACCGAAGTCAGGATCTATTCTAAAAGCGTATTCCAAAAAGATTTCTGTTTTTGTAAGTTCTCCGAAAAGCAACGAAACAATGTCGCTTAGAACTGCAAAAAAGCCGGCAAAAGAATCCTTGTAAACCTTTAAATTATCCGCTTCAAGCAATTTTTTGCAAAAGAAATCTATCTGATGGAGAGTTTCCTCTTTATATTCTTCGTCGGCCTTTTCTACCCATGTTTTTTGTACCAGCAGTCTAATGTTCTTCATGAAACTGCTTATCAAATTTTTTTCGGCTTCGCAGAAGTTGTTCTGCAGAAAAACTTCAAACCCGTTTCTGTGAAAAGCCTCTGCAATATGTAAAGCTGCCGTTATAACCTCTTCCTTATTGTCGGACACCGCGAATTTAGGAATTTCTAAAGAAACGGCGTCTTTTACAGTTTGAGATATTAAGCTTTGATTTTGAAACACGGAGCTTAGCATGAGGTAAGATTGCTATTTTATAAGCTTTTTGTCAATACCTTGATGAAAAGTTTTGACAGTGTTTATGTATAAGGATTTTAAAAAAGCCGCCATAAGGCGGCCTTTTTGCTAGAGGGTAAAGTAGGTAGTGCCCACGTGAGCTTTCCAGTACAAAGCCTGTGCATAAAGTTTGTTTTGATAAGTAAAGCTTTCTACGGTCGAGTCCGAACTGTTTTTCTTATTCAGCTTGAATTTTTTAAGCAGGTTTTTCATTTTAAACTCCTTAAGAATTCCCGTTTTGAAAATGGCGGAAAATGCCATATATCCGCCGCACTCATCTTTTTTTAATTCCTTTTTTATCGAAGATAAAATATCAAAAAATCCGAAAAAAGTCAAGTGAATTTGCGTATGCCTGAATTCGTCTACGGCAGCTTTTTGCGGATGCAGGCTTTAAAACATACACACTTGGCCGCCGCATTTTACGTACCGAAACCGCCGCCTGTTCCGCCTTACCAGTCATTCTTGCGCATAACGGCTTTTGGTAAACCGGCGGTTCTGTGTAGACCTCCATTTAGAAAAAACTTATACTAGTAAAAAAAGGAAATATCATGGGAATTTTGAATAACATATTCGGCAAGAAAAATAAAAAACAGGACGCCAAGTCTCCTCTTATTTTATCTATGCCGATGTTTAAAGGCGGTAGAGGATATTCACTGGAGAACGTTATACAGGATTTAAAATCATACTGGGGACTTACGGTTAACGAGGTAGAGGGTGATGATAATACCGCTTTATTTAAAATCGGCGAAGAACAGGTAGTCCTTTCCTCGATGCTTGCACCGATACCCGCTGAAGAATTTGAATCCATGTACGGCTACTCTTACCTTTGGAAAAATGCGGAGCTAGAGGTAAAAGAGCATACTCACCATGCAATCGTTTCATTTTTAGCCGGCAATACATCGGCAGTAGAAAGGTACTCCCTCTTATCTAAACTAAACGCTTCCATTTTAAGAACGTGTGAAACGGCAATAGGGGTATATCAAGGCGCATCGACGCTGCTGCTTCCAAAAAATCTGTATCTTGATTTTGCTAATCTTTTATTGGAAGATATGTTACCGATTCAGCTTTGGGTCTATCTAGGTATTATCAATGAAAATGAGAAAAGCAGTATGTATACTTATGGAATGAAAGAGTTCGGTAAACCTGAGATAGAAATAATCGATGCACGGATGAAAGGCAGTGAACTATATGACTTTCTATTGCCCATCCTTGAGTATGTTTTGCAGCAAGATGTAACGCTGCACCACGGAGAAACCATAGGATTTACCGAAGAACAAAAAATTAAAATCACGGAATCGAAAGCAATTTATTTGGACGGCACCTCATTAAAGTTGGAATTGTAGTAACAAGATGATATTCTTCATAATATAGTTCTTACCATCGTCTTGTAGTTTTGTTGCTGTATCTCTTTGTAACGGGGCGCGCAAAATGAGAAAATTGTACATTTAGTTTGAGAATTTTGTGTGTTTTTTCGTGCTTTTTTGAACCGATTTTAAGGTGCTTTCTTGCCGGTTTTACGGCCTATAAACCGGGATTTGAAGGTTTAACTTCGGCAGGCGAATAAGGCTGCTAAAGTTAAACGGCGAGTTTGCAAACACAAAAAAAGACGCCGATTAAAGCAAAAACGCATATAACCGGCGCCCTTAAACGGATTACATCTTCTTTTAAAATTTTCCGTGTCCGAAGGTGAATCAGCCTTTTGAACTTTCGTCCTTTTCTATCATATCGGTCATTTCGGCAACACAATAGGTGCACACAAGATCGCCGGTTACATTATTCATCGTTTCAAACATATCCAAGATGGGGTTTATGCCGAGAGCCAAGCCGACGATAAGGGCAATTTGCCCCGTTCCTAAATTCATATTTTGCAAAATGATGAACAAGAGCATTAGGCTGCCGCCCGGCACACCGCCGGCTCCCACCGAAGCAAGCACTGTCGTAATAACCAGAACAAACAAGGCTGTAAAACTCAACTGAGCGCCGAACATATTGGCGGCCAAAACCGCAAACATCGGCAGGTGCACGCACACACCGTCCATATTTACGGTAGAACCCAGCGGCAGGGCAAAAGAAGCCAACGTATCTTTTATTTTAAGCTCGTCGTGTGCTGTTTTTAAAGAAACGGGAAGCGCTGCAGCAGAACTGCGCGTAACAAAGGAGGTTAGTATCGGCTCCTTTATCTTCGCCAGTACCGCAAACGGATTTTTTCGCGTTGCAAGCACCACCATTAAAGGATAGACGACAAACATCATACCCAAAACGCCGAGCACCACGCCGACGGTGAGCATAACGTAGGGGCCGAAAAGACTGGAGCCGTATTGTGCAAAGTTTACGGATGTCAGACAAAATACGCCTATCGGTGAATAGGCCAAAATCCAATCGACCATTTTAAATACGGTTTCTTTGCAGGTTTCCAGAATGTTTAACAACAAGGATACGCCTTCGCGCAACTTTCCGTCTTCCCGCTCGGAAATTATTTTTAAGCCGATACCGAAGGCAATCGAAAAGACGATAATCGCCAAAAAGTTGCCGTTTGCAAGGGCATGAAAGGGGTTTTGAAACATACTCAAAAATACGTCGGCAAGGGAACCGCCCGCCGCAGGAGCTGCCCCCGAATTTTCCGACTGCATTAGAGCTTCCCATTCCGCATGCGAGGTTCCCGAACCGGGATTAAATGCAACGGCCAAAAAGGAACCGACGACCGCGGCGAACAGCGAGGTTAAAAAATACCACACGATGACTTTTATACCGATCTTTCCGAATTCTTTTGTCGGCAACGACGCAGCACCCGAAATAAGGGATAAAAAAATGACGGGGATAACAATCATCTTTAACATCGCAACAAGAATTTGCCCAAAGGGCGAAACCCATGTTACATATCCGTTTATATTTATACCGGTTTGCCACAGTATAATACCGACGCCCAACCCGAGGACAAAGGCTCCAAGGATCATCCAAACAAGCTTTTTATTCATTAAAGCTCCTCCTCACAACGGATTTATCAATCCGAGACTGGCTATAATTTTATCATCGAATATGCAAAAACGCAAGTCTTTTTTGGATGATGGGGGGGGGGCAAAACAAAATAC
>CAUUSH010000030.1:0-23342 GCA_963547785.1 uncultured Treponema sp.
CCCGCTCGGGTGGGCACCCCTGATCCGCTCGGATGGTTACCACACACCCGCTCGGGTGGGCACCCCTGATCCGCTCGGATGGTTACCACACACCCGCTCGGATGGCTACCCCTCACCCGCTCGGATAGGTACCCCTGATCCGAGCGATACAAGCCATTCGTATAACGGTATACGAGAGCCTCGAGCAGCCCGATACGAGCGTTTCGAAACGCTCGAATGCGGCGTTAAAGCTCAACCTCGGACCAGCTTCCATTATACTTAGACATCTTCCACTTCTTTACCGTTTTTGCCTTATTAAAGGCTGCGGCTAAGTCCGGCGGAGCGGTAAAGTCCTTATGATTGCCTTCGGTAACGCCGGATTGTTCGGTGTAAAGATAGCATTCTGCACCCGCATTTGCAGTGCGCTGCGGTAAATCGTTAAAAAGTTTTGTAAACGCATCAGCAGTAAGTTGATTTACGCCGCAGCTCAGAGTTTTCAAAGCAGTACAGCCTTGCGTGTTAAGTGAGGTCAGCTGATTTTCGTTGCAGTACAGAAATTCCAAAGCGCTTAAGCCCTGTACGTTAAGTTCGGTCAGCTGATTGCGCCAGCAGTCCAACCATTCCAAAGCGTTTAAGCCTTGCACGTTAAGCGCGGTAAGCTTATTACTGCCGCAGGACAGCTTTTGCAAAGCAATACAGCCCTGCACGTTAAGTTCGGTAAGCTGATTGACGTAGCACCACAGGGTTTGCAAAGCAGTACAGTCTTGTACATTAAGAGCGGTCAGCTGATTTTCGTTGCAGTACAGAATGTACAAAGCAGTACAGCCTTGCGTGTTAAGTGAGGTCAGCTGATTGTTGCTGCAGTACAGCCATTGCAAAGCGTTTAAGCCCTGTACGTTAAGTTCGGTAAGCTGATTGTAGTTGCATCCCAGAGTTTGCAAAGCGTTTAAGCCCTGTACATTAAGAGCGGTAAGCTTATTGTTGCTGCAGGCCAGAAATTCCAAAGCGTTTAAGCCCTGCACGTTAAGTTCGGTAAGCTGATTTTCGCCGCAGTTCAACCATTCCAAAGCGTTTAAGCCCTGCATGTTAAGTTCAGTAAGCTTATTGTACTTACAGTCCAACCATTCCAAAGCACTTAAGCCCCGTACATTAAGGGCTATCAATTTATTGGAATCGTTACTGTCCCAGCCGTCGACTTCCAGCTTGGTGATTTTTCCTTTGAGAATTACTTTTGTACCTTTTGCGTTCAGTTCGGTTTTCCTGCCGCTTGTAAGCTCGGCTTTGTCGCAGCCTTCTACTGTTACGGGAGAGTTGTCTGAGGTTGTTACCGTAACGTGGATAGTGAGTTTATCGGGGCTTAAGATAAGCGATGCGCCGCCTTCGACAAAGGGTGCCTTAGACTCTTGCGAACCGCCTGTATTTCCGCCTCCGCCGGAGCTGCCTATCTCATTACTGCCGCCCGCCGATTGTTTACAGCCGGTAAACATAAGTGCCGGTGTTAAAAGTGCGGCTATGATGAGCGCCGCGGCTCTCATCTTTGTCAAGGCAAATGCCTTGTGTTTTGTTTTAAACTTTGTCATATCATGACTCCTTAAAATAGTTTGGTTGTTTTATTTAAGGGGGTGTCCCCTTAGCCCCCAGTGTTATAAGGGGAGCTGCGCCCCCTGCCGAAAAATGTACGTCCTTGTACATTTTTCGGCTTCGAGTTTGCGGTGCAAACTCGTACGACTATCCTGGGCAAACATCCTGTTTGCCACTGGTTTCAGCGCCGTACAGGATGTACGGTGGTTTACGTGTACGATGTTTTGGCTTTGCCAAAACTCGCGTCCAAGAATGTACACGGACGTACATTCTTGGACAGCGGACTTTGTGCCATTCCCATACCATTACGCTGGTAGACACCCTGCCATTATGCTTACAACCGGGCTGATATTACTTACTTATCCCTCATACAAGTGTCCTGTATGGTCTACCTTCCAACCACCGCCGCTCTTCGGCGTTACGGTAAACTTGGTGTAATTTTGATTTGGCGGTGCGCCCTTTGTTATATCACCGTCAAGCACTTTTGTGTTGGTATTGTATTGGGCGGTCCCTACCGTAATGCGGGCAACGGGAGACGCACCGGTCAATGTATCGATAAGGTTAATTTTTTTGTCCACGGTCAAGAACACGTCATTTTTACCCTTATCGGGTGCTGTTGACGGGGTTATACATGAGGAGCCTTTCATCGTAAACTTCTTTGCATTTGAGCCTACATACACACCGCCGCCGTTGGCATTTGCTTTATTGCCGGTAAGGGTGCAGTTATTCATAGTGAAGGTACCGTTTTTGCCTACATACACACCGCCGCCGTTTCGTTTCGCTGTGCAGGTTTTAATGGTGCAGCCGGTAAGGTTTGCGGTGCCCGAAATGCTAATAGCCCCGCCGTCACTGCCGCTACCCGTTTCGCAGTCTTCAATCGTACAGTTTTCAAGTTCTACGGTTCCGCCGTCTTCAATAAAAATGCCGCCTCCTCCTGCTCCGCTGGGAGCTATGCCTCCTTTAAGCGTAAGGCCTTTAAGGGTGAGCTTTGCACCGTTTTTTACGACGAAGATGCGGTGCGCCGTTTTCCCGTCTTCGGTTTTGTTCGCGTTTAGAATGTCGCTAGTTTGGTTGGTGGTACCCTCTATCGTGATATTTTTGTCGATGATGATTTCTCCAAAGTTTTTATGTTCACCTGTGCCGTATTTTGTTGCGTTTATTGTCCCCCTTATGGTAATAACATTCCCAGCTTGAGCATTCTTAACCGCATCTTTCAGTTTTTTCCATAGCGTATTTGGATTAGTTTCGGACTCAGCGTCTATTGTTGCTCCCGACGAACCGCCGCCCGGCTTCATTTCCAGCCTGCCTTGATTGTTTACTTTCCAGTTCTTTTGAGGAGTTCCTCCCGGCGTTACGGTAAACTTGGTGTGTTCCGAGTTTAAGAGTTTAGGGGTGCCGTCAAGTACTTTCACACCGTCTCCGTATGTACTTGGCGTAATGCGCGCGGCTATGCCGCCGTCAGGGTCAAGTACGTCATCAATGGTGATCTTGCTTGACCCAGCCAAGAACACGTCGTTTTTGCCCTTATCGTATGCTGCTGACGGGGTTATGCATGATTTATCTTTAATTGTAAATGTACCAGAATCGCCTACATACACACCGCCGCCGTTACCGTTGTTTCCTCCATCATTACCGGTAAGGGTACAGTTTTCCATAGTGAGATGGCTTTTGACTACAATAATACCACCGCCGCTACCGTGTTCTGTTTTATTTCCGGTAAGGGTGCATTTAACCAGGTTGAGAAGACCATTATGAGTAGTGTTTCCAGCTACACTAATACCGCCGCCGTTACCGTTACTTATTGCCTTATTGTCTTTAATACTACAGTTGTTTTTCACGGTAAGTGTACTACCTTCTACATAAATGCCGCCGCCGTTACCACCACTAGTATTTCCTACCGTGTTATTTTCAAGACTGCCGCCGGTTATAGTAAGTTTATCTGCTGTATAGATGCCGCCGCCGTTGCCTTTTATTGCCGTATTATAGCTAACGGTGCAGTTCTCCATGGTACGGACTGAAGTAGGAGTAGGAGGAGCTATAGTGTGAATGTAAATACCGCCGCCGCCTAAGGCGTTGCTATCTACCGTATTGTAGGTAACCTCGCACTCCGTCATGGTAAGAGCTCCGCCTGCATAAATACCGCCGCCGTTGCCGTGTTCGGCTATATTTTCGGTAACCTTGCACTTCTTCATAGTAAGAGCACCTTCTGCGCATATAGCGCCGCCGCCTGCACCCGATACTGGGGCATATCCGCCTTTAAGCGTTAGGTTTTCAAGGGTTAGCTCTCCGGTGCTTTCCACTTTGAATATGCGGTGCTTCTGTGTAGGGGCTGTTGATCCGCTGCCGCGGTTTGCGTTTAGAATATCCTTATTGGCTCCTGTTTTACCCTTTATCGTGATGTTTCTGCTAATTGTTATTTCGCCAAAGTTGCCGGCCGCATTTGTCGCCTTTATTTCGCCGTTTATGATGATGGTGCCGGGGCCGGTCGGGTTTTCTGCCGCAGTTTTAAGCATTCCCCATGCGTTGGGATCATTGGCTTTAACGGTTAGCGTCGCGGTTTTTGTTACTTTAAAATAAAAGTTTTTTTCGGCACTGGACACAAAGCCGTTTCCGCCTGCAGTTAGGCTTATTTTATATAAGACTTCTTTATCGGGTTCAGGTGCCGGAAGCTCTATAGCAACTTCGTTTGTAGGGGAGTGAGTAGAACTGTCTACATTGTTTACAAGCGTCCATGAGCCGCCGTCTTTCTTTTCAACCTTGCCCGTTATTTTTGCGCCGGCGGTTTCCGTTTTTGCCTTTAGGGTAACATTGGCATCATTCAGCCCTGCAGCTATTGCGTTCGGATTATTCGGGTCGCTGCTGTTGGTTATCTCGGAATTATTCGTGGTATACAGCTTTACGTCTTTAGCCTTTACTTTGGCGGTAGAAACCGGAACCGGATCGGAACTTACACCTTTGTCATCGATAAGACTGAAGGTGAAGGATTTTGCGGCAGCCTTTACTTTAACATCGGTTTTATAGTATATAAGCCAGCCGTCTGTAGTAGGGGGAAGAGCCTGCGGCTGGCCTTCCAAGTCGCCTGCAGCCAACGGCACAGCATCATCCAATAACGGGCTGTCCGCCTTCCAGTTAAACTTTTTAGCACTAAAATTAATGCTTTCTATCTCGTAATCAGCGGCGGTTCCGCCTTCTTTTGTGACACGCAGCCTTTTTATATCTCCATGTAGATAATCAGATGGGGGGGGGGGCAGCGGCTTATCCATATCCTTCGCTTGTAATATAAGCACATAGTACTGTTCACCGTCGACTGCCTTTTTTCCGATTCCCTTGTATTCCAAAGAAGGCGCTGTATTTACGTTTAGGCCTAAACTAAACCGCTCGCTGAACTTTCTGCCGTCTTCTCCCGTCAGGGTAATTTCAACTCCTATGTTTCTGTCTTTCCGTTCGTGCTTTTCTAAAAAGTTTTTTTTGTACAAAAGCTTAAGCCGGCTGCCCGACGTTTGCTGTAAGGTGTAGTCCGTGCCGAGTACCGGCTGCGGGTTAAGACCGGGAAAATTGATAACACTTCCTGCGTTGGCAGAAGAAGTAGGCATAACAAGGCTAAAGCTTTTAGGATTGCGCAAGTTTAGCGTAAGCGTTACATCGCTTGCCGACGTTATGCACTCCGTTCCGTCCTCGCTTTTTTTAGACGCCGGATTAAAGCTAAAGCTTTCCGGGACAACTTCTGCCGCCCAGTAGCTCAAAAATTCTTCCGGGTCTGCTAGAAACTGTTTACACGTTGTAAATAATAGTGCAGCTGCCAGTACTGCCGCTATCGGTGTTATAATCTTTACGATCTTTTTCATCATATTCTCGCTTTAGGTGGGATTATTCATTATACATTATAGGGTATTTATCCGTAAATATCAAGGTTTATTATTTATATTTTCGGCATATGCTTATTTAAATATTTGTTTTTTATAAGATAAAAGATAATCCGTAAAAGACAATACCGATAAAATAACTGCGGCAGCATATACGGCCTTATTAAAATACAACATATAATTAAAATACGGTTGAGGTAAAAAACCGTAAATGCTTACAAATTTTAAAAAAAGTGAAATCCCCGCTCCGGTAATATAAAACACGGTCTTAGTTTTTCCGCCTTTTTTTGCGGCAATGGTAATTCCTTCGCCCCTTGCCTTCATCCGCAAAAACATAATACCGAATTCGCGGTACAGAATAATTAAAAATAAAATAGGGTTTAAAAAGCCGTCTTGCATAAAACAAAACATAACGGTTATATTGATTATTACATCGGCAAAAGGATCGAATATTTTTCCAAAATCGTCCACCTGATTATGCTCTCTTGCATAATATCCGTCCAAAAAGTCGGTAAACTCTGCATAGATAAAAATCAAAATTAAGGTAACAATGGAAATTTTAGGGTTAACAAAAGATACCCAATCGGGTAAAAAGTAAATAATAAAGATGATAGGAGAAAGGAACATTCTTGAACCTGTAAAAAAATTAGAGACCTTCATTTTATTATGATGAAGCTTTACACATCTTTTGTCAATAGTCTGTAAATCGTGTGTAAGGATTGAATACAAGAAAATGCAAGAAAGCCTTTACAACCTTTTTTTGTAATCGATAGAGCCTTGATAAAAAAATCGATAAGAGGTATTATGCGGTAAAGCTTGCAAAAATTATGGAAAAGAAAATAGGCAATCTGGTTTTTATATTTTTATTGATTCAATGTTCCGCTCTTTTTATGGTATACCGCTGCTTCCATACGGATGGCGAGGCCTTTGGTTCTTTTTTAATTCATACTACTCTTTGGCATACATTGCTGCTTCTTTTTTTGATTTTACATAAGTCGGAATTTGCAAATAAGAGCATAAATACTCCTGCAGAAAACATAGGAGAAAAACTATCGATGCTTCCTGCACGGATAAATACCGCAAATAAGATAACCTTGTGCAGGATAAGCTCCGTACCCTTGGTTGCGTTTTTATTAAAAAATCATGAAATAAAAGGGATTAAATTCGTGCTGACAGCTGTTTTGGTTTTTGTTTTTTTAACTGATTTGTTTGACGGCCTTATTGCACGGAAGTATAATCAGGAAACGGATATAGGCCGCATGCTTGATTCTATGAGCGATTATTCTCTTTTAACCCTTGTTTCCGTCGTATATTTTCAGTTGGGTATTTTACCCGGCTGGTTTTTTTTCTTAATTTTAAGCAGGCTTTTATTTCAAGCCGTCGGAATGATGTTTTTTATGCTCTTAAAGTTTCCTATGGAAACAAACTCGACAAGGGGCGGAAAAATAACGATAGCAGCCGTAATGATTTTATATACTATCGAACTTTTGCGTTTTTTTATTCCGCATTTGGATAATTTTAAAACCGTTTTTATGTTTTTGGAGTACGGCTGCGCACTTATCGTTTTTGTATTTTTATTTGAAAAAATTCATATCTTTTATTGCCATTATAAAAAATACCGTACGCACACCGGCAGATAAAAGTTTTTTAAATAAACAAAAACAGCCGGTTCAAATCTTTATCTTTTACCCTTGTATTGTAAACGCCGGTGTTGTATAATGCTTTTATGAATACGGAAAAAAGAAAAATGACGCGGCGGACTTATATCGCTTACGGGGCCGGCGATTTATACGGCGGCGGTTGTTTTTTTATCGTAACAACTTTTTCAATGTATTATCTGGTAAACGTCATCGGGCTGCATCCGGCCTTGGCAAGTCTTATCCCCGCTATAGGCAAATTCTGGGATGCGGTTTCCGACCCTATGATGGGCTATATTGCGGATAACACACCCGATAACAGGTTCGGCAAAAGGCGGGTGTGGTTTTTAATTTCCGTGCTTCCTATAGCCCTTTCCTTTATTCTGATTTGGTTTCCTACCGATATTGAAAGTCAGAGCGGGAAATTCATCTTTTATGCAATAGCGTATATTATTTTTTTTACCGTGTCTACCGTTTCGTATGTGCCGTATGCGGCTTTAAGTGCGGAGATAACCGGGGACTTTTCGGAAAGAAACAAGTTGAACGGCACGCGGCTTATGTTTTCGTTTATTGCAACCTTGCTCGGCGGGCTTTTGGCGCAGCCGATAATCGATTCTTTTAACGGCACTAAAACCGGTTATTTTATAATGAGCTGCGTGTTTGCGCTTATCTTTGCCCTGCCGTGGATTCCTCTTTATTTTGAAACATGGGAGATGCCGCAGAAAAAGAACAGGGTGAAAGTGAAAGTGTCTTTTATTAAAAATTTTTTGTCTTTGTTTAAAAGCAGATCTTGCCGGCTGCATATCGCAATGTATGTGTGCTCTTACGGGGCGCTGGATATTTTTATGTCGCTGGTTTTGTTTTATATTGTTGACTATTTGAATAAGGGAAGTATTTTTATCATCATTCAAGGTTCGCTCCTTATTACGATGATGCTTTCCCTTCCGCTGCATAATTATTTTATCAATAAAAAAGGACACAAGCCGGTATACATTGCAGGGCTTTTAATTTTTGCGTTTTCCATTGTATTGATGTCTATTCACACGCCGGAAACAAACAGTCTTTTTTTAATTTTAAATATGATTTTAATGGGGATCGGTATTTCTGCGAACAACTTAATACCGCATCAGCTTTTGCCGTTTTTATCCGATATCGACAAGGTTATGAGCGGAGAAAACCGCGCAGGCACATATTCTGCTGCGATGACCCTAACGCGCAAGCTGTTTTTAGGGCTTGGAATAATGACGGCGATTGGGGCGGTTTTAAGCGGCATCGGGTATAAAAATCCCGTACCTTCCATTTTAACGAAGGCGCAATTTGCCGAAGCGCAAAAATTAAGTTTGCAGCACGGTACGGACTTTGCCGGAATAAAGCGGTTTTATGCGCTGCAAAACGACGGCAATTTTCATTTAAAGTATATGAGTAAGGATGCGGAAAAGCTGATACGAAAGGCCTATGAAGCAGAGAAAAAAAAGTGCGGTGCGGCGGATTTTAAACCCTATGACGAATTTTTTGAAGGCAAAAAGACTTTTCCCGAAATTCCTAAAACGCTTTTCGAAGACCTTATACTAAAGGCCTTTGACCGGCCGGGTTTTGCTGCAGCGAACGACAGGTTTTTACTTACTTCTTCTTACCGGAAGGAAAGCGTAAGCGGCATCTATAAAAAAACGGAGCCTAAAGGGTTTTATACAAAAGAAGACCTTTACGAGCTTAAAATGCTATTTGACGATATTAAATTCGGCTATTCGGGATTGGGGCCGGTGCAAAAGCCGCTTCAAAAGCAAAAAACCCTGCGCGGTATAAAAACGGCCTTTATCGTTATGCCTCTTTTTATGCTGCTTTTTGGTATTTTTTTCGGCTCGAAGTTTAAGGTAACGCCTGAAAACCACGAGATTATTTCGGCGGAAATTAAGCGGCTTGAGGCAGGCGGCAAAAAAGAAGAGGCGTCCGAAAAAACAAAGACCGTCTGCGAGCTTCTTATAGGAGAGCCTTACGGCAGATAAGGCGGACTCAAATGCTTTTTTAATATCCGCTTGAAAAGGCGCTTAAATTATGGCATTATACCGCAATGAAATATAAAATATTCTTGCCGATTTTATGGGCTTTTTTTAATCTTTTTAATTTATATGCAGCCGGTTCTTTTTTAGCCGGCAGCGAGGACGGGCTGTATGAAGTAAACGGCTTTGAGGTAACGCGTCTTTGGTCCGATGCAAAAATATATAAGATAGTAAAGGCGGCGGATAAATGGCTTTTTTTAACCGACAAGGGTGTTGCCGTTTCTAAAAACCTAAGGGCTTTTTCGTATTTGAATGCAGCGCTTCCGAAAAAGATTATCAAACACATCGATGAAAAAGGGAATAAGACCTTCATCGAAAAAATGCCTCAGTTAAAAGACTTGGAGGTTCACCCATCTAATCCTATGGTATTTGTAACGGCGTCTTCTTCCAAAGTCTTTTTAACAACCGACGCCGGTAAAACATGGCAAGATTTAGGGGCAAACGGTTTTATAAACGGTATAAAGGCGGTGTATGCGGCAGACTTTCCCGACGGCAATGGAAGAAAAAGGCTGACCGTTTTTGTTTCGCATGCCCTGTATGGGCTGGCGTGGATGCAGCCTGAGGTTAATGCCAAAATATGGTACGAATTGAATAATGGGTTAGGCCGCGGCCCTGAAGTAATAGAAGAGGTTTCCGATATAACTTTTAATTATTCGGCCGATGATCCGGCTGTGTACTGTTCACAAACTTTTTCGGGCAACATTTTTAAACTGAACTGGAAACAAAAGCGGTTTGAAAAAGTATATACGCCTAAAGAAAAGAGCCTAACCTATGTCGATAGTCTTTCTGTTCATAATAAGACGATTATCGGCGTAAAAAACGGCGGTATTTTCAACTTGGATTTGATACTGCCCAACGTAAAGCAATATGCATCTCAATCGATGTTTAAAAATTTCAACAAGGTAAAGAGGGAACTTGTACATTCGCGGTATCTATGCGCCTTTATTCCCGATGAGCTAACCCCTTTTAAAAACGGTGTTTCTCTTTCGGAATTATGGCTTTTGCGGGCATGGGAAAAGACCGGCTATTTAAAAAAGGCTGACGGGAAAAAGGGCCTTTATATTCCGGTTCATCAGGTGCTCGATGAGAAACAGTTTTCAGCGCATTTGAAAATGATAAAAGAGTATAAGCTTAATGCCGTAGTCATCGATATGAAAGACGAAGCAGGGTTGGTGCGTTATAACAGCAAAAAGCCGGATATTCAAAAGTTCGGGGGTGTTAAAAATCCGATCAATCTTGAAAAGCTGGTGGAAAGGGCAAAAAGTGAAAACCTGTATGTTATCGCACGGATTGTCGCCTTTAAGGACAAAAATCTTTATGCGTATGCAAACGGAAAGTATGCCGTTAAAAACAAACTTACAAAGGGGCCGTGGCAGGGCTACCGGATGAACGGCGATGAACGGGATCTTATTCAGGAGCATTGGGTTGATCCGTATAATGAAGAGGTATGGGGGTACATTGCCGATATAGCCGAAGAGCTTTCTTTACGGGGGGTCGGCGAGATTCAATTCGATTATATCCGCTTTCCTACCGACGGTGATAATTTGAGTGCGGCCGTGTATCCTGCAAGCGGGCACGGTATGGACAAGGAAAGTGCGATAATGTCTTTTTTGGCTTATATGCGCAGCCGGATTAAGGCACCCATTTCCATAGACATTTACGGCTCCAACGGCTGGTACCGCACCGGTGCCCGGACGGGGCAGGATGTGGAACTTTTAACCGAATACGTAGATGTCCTCTGCCCGATGTTTTATCCGAGCCATTTTTCCCAAAGTTTTTTGGCATATAAGCCTGCTGAGGAGCGCCCCTACCGGATTTACTATCAGGGGACGTGGCGGAATAAGATGATAGCCAGAAATAAGGCGGTTGTGCGGCCGTGGGCTCAAGCCTTTTATCTGCCGGTTTCTTACGATAAAAAATATTACGATAAAGATTATGTAAAGCGGCAAATTATCGGTACCGGAAATTCCGTAAATGAAGGATATATTTATTGGAACAATTCTGGAAAATACGGCGACATCCGCCCCGACGGAGAATCTTTAAAATAAAACAGGAGAAAACTATGTCCCATAAACTAAATAGGAAATGCAGATAATCAATTTTTTTTCCGTTGACCTTTCCGTTTTTATTTTGTAGAATATAGGTGATGAATGTATTTTATATGGGCGAAAAGTGCCTACGGGCAGTTTCCGAGCCGGTTGAGGCAATAGATGACAATATCCGTCTTCTGGTGGAAGAAATGTTCCATACGATGAAAAAAGAAAACGGTATCGGGCTTGCGGCCCCGCAGGTCGGGAAAAACCTGCGGCTTTTTATTGCGCTCGTTGATAATCAAAAATATGTATTTATAAATCCGCAAATAATAGAAACCTCGCAAGATGTGTGCGATATAGAAGAGGGCTGTTTGAGCATACCGAAAATTTACGAATATGTAACAAGGCCTTCTGCCGTCAGAATTCAATTTTTGGATATTGAAGGTAAACGAAAAACTATGGAAGCCGACGGCCTTTTAGCCCGCGTTATTCAGCATGAAAACGACCATTTAAATGGAGTTCTTTTTATCGATAGGCTCGATCCTAAAAAAAAGGAAGAGTTGATAAAGCGGTTTGAGCAAAAACAAAAGATAAGGCCTAAGGTCAAAAAAAGGCCGCTCCGCTGATGAGGGTTCTTTTTGCAGGAACGCCTGCGTGCGCAGTGCCGGCCTTAAAAACGGCGGCAGAGATTTCACAACTGTGCGGTATTTTAACCAATCCTCCGGCTCCTGCAGGCCGCTCAAAACGTATACAGGATTCCGAAGTTGCAGCTGCGGTAAAATTGATGAAGGCAGAAGGGCTTCTTAAAGAAGAAATCCCCGTGCTTACGCCGGAGCGGCTTGATGCCGCTTTTAGAGAACAGGTTTTAAGTCTTAAGCCCGACCTTTTGGTATGCTTTGCCTACGGAAAGATTTTCGGTCCGAAAACTATGAGCCTTTTTCCCTTAGGGGGAATTAACATACACCCGTCTTTACTGCCTAGGTGGAGAGGCCCGTCTCCGGTACCCGCCGCCATTTTTGCAGGCGATAAAACCACCGGAATTACCATTCAGACTATAGCCCCAAAAACAGACTCAGGCGATATCTTGGCCAAGACCGAATTTCCGCTTGACGGTACGGAAACAGCCGAGTCGCTTTTGAAGAAATGTGCCGAACAGTGCCGGCCGCTTTTAAGCTGCGTGTTAACGGGTTTTACGGAAAAATTAAAAAATGCCGAACCTCAAAGCGAAGAAGCGGCGACCTATTCTTGTATAATCAAAAAAGAGGACGGACGCATTGACTGGTCAAATTCGGCTGAACAGATTGAGCGTAAAATAAGGGCATTTACGCCGCGGCCGGGCTGTTTTTCTTATAAAAATGCGGAAAAAATCAATATAATTTCCGCAAGTTTATATAATAATAGCACGGAAGAAATGACAAAAAACAAAAAATTTGGTACAATACTCGGAACGGATAAAAAGGCCGGCATTTTGGTTTTAACCGGAAGCGGCGTTTTAGCAGTTTCGGTTTTGCAAAGGCAGACTAAAAATAAGCTTTCGTGGAAAGACTTTTTAAACGGATCGCCTGAGTTTTTGCAGGGCGGTTTTGAAACGGAATTTTAGATTATGGACGGTAGTAGATAAATGAGTTTTAGCGATATTGCAGACGGTATAGAGGGAAACGGTAGGGTTATCATAAGGACATCTTTGATAATGCTTATGGTAGTCATTTTGATTTCAGGCATCGTTTTTTTTATTTCGGTAAAACCGGCAGAGCAGGTTCTGGTGCCCAACATCAAAGGAAAAAAACTTGAAGACGCTATGCTCGAATTGCAAGTAAAACAGCTTTACCCCCGTTTACAGCTGCGGTTCACAGACACTAATGCGGATATGGGGCATATTTTAGAGCAAAGTCCGCCTGCAGGAGCCATTGTAAAGGCCGGGAAACGGATAACCGTTGTCGTAAGCCGCGGCGCCGTAATCAACAGTGTGGGAAACTACGTGGGGAAAACTCTAACCGATGTACAGCAGCAGCTTGCAACCATTTTTTCGGCGGGGCACAAACAGCTTATAACCATAAAAGAGCCGATAATGTACAAAGCAAGCTCAATTCCGGCCGGAACCATTTTGGAACAAAACCCCAGCCCGGAAACCAAGATTTCGGAAAACATTTTTATCGAATTTGTAGTAAGCAAGGGCCCTGAAAGCGAAACCGTTTCGGTTCCCGGCTTACAGGGTAAAGGACTTGCCGCTCTTTATTCTGCAATGGCAAAAAACAAATTGATTTTTAAAATAAAGGCATCCGCCGACGCTTCTGCAAAAACACCCTTTATTAGGGAGCAAAGCGCGGCAGCCGACACTTCAGTTGAAGCCTACTCTGCCGTCGGCATAACGCTGATCTTCCCTGAAAATAGCGCGGATATTATCTACGGCGTTTATTCACCGAAACTGCCGAAATATCCTTATCCGGTAAAAACAAGCTTAGATGCCGTGTACCCGGACGGCAAACGGGCGGAGCTGGTAAACTTTAAACACACCGGCGGAAACTGCGACATTCCCTATGCAGTACCGCGGGGTACGGTACTACTGCTTACCGTATTGAACAAGCAGGTGCAAACATTTGAAGTAAAATAAACAACAAGCAAATACAATGATTGGAGTGTGCATAAAATGAATAAAAGAATGATTAAAGCCGTATTTCAGACGGCGCTATGGCTTTTGATATGCGCCTCGTGCAAAACCGCGTCTAAACACAATTCCGGCTTCTTAGGTGATTTTCCCGCAATGGAAGCGGGACGGGTATTAGGCGGTACCGTAAAACGAACAAAAAATGAAATAAAACCTGCCGAATTCACCTTTGTATTTTATCCAAGAACGAACATCGTAAGAATGCACCATAAATTCTTAGGCGATAATATCTGGGTTAACCTTTCGGAAGAAAATAGAAAAGTCATCGTCGAATCTATGGAGAAATACATTGAAGCGTATAAAACCAAGACACTAAGTTCTAAAGACGATAAAAAAAAGGCCTATTTCGGTAAAACCAAAATTAAAATCTCGTGGGGCTTTTGGGGCGCTGCCCGTACCGCAAAACCGGTTCTTAGGTGCGAATTTCAACTTTTAACGAAGAGCCGGCCTTATTTTATTTTAGGAAATGCAACCGTCAACGATGAAGACGGTGCAAACTGCCCTGCTATGCGCATAGCCTTTTCGCCGGCGCAGTGTCTGGACGTCATAGAAATTCTAAAACAGGAAAACCTGCTTAAAATTGTAGAACAAATGAATAAGCAATTTGAAAGATATGGATTAGACGATGAAGCGGGAATAGAAGCCGGTATAGAAAATGCTTCTAGAGAAAGCAGCGATGAAAATACCGTAAATTACGACGACGATTTTTAAAAACCGTCCCCGCTGAAAGTAGAAGGTTAATTATAACTAAAAGTATTAAGGGTAACTTGACATCCAAACACTCGTAATGTGCCGCCCGCTTCCGTTGTTTCGGTTTTAAGCTGCGGCCGTTAGTTATTTGTCTGTAAGTTCCAGATATATTTGATCGGCAAGGCCCGAACCGGAGTGTTTGGTCAAGGTTCTGCCCAATTCGTCGTACATCATATCCTTGTACATTTTTCCTGCAAAGGACTGATCGCCTGCAAGCGTTTTTTCGGTTAAGGTTTTGCGCATCGACTCGAGCATTACTTTAATAAAATAAGATTCCAGCTCCAATGCCTGTTCGTACAGTGCGCTTGTCTTATCGATTTCCCGTTTTTCGTAAACGGTTCCGCCGGAATTGCCGTAGCTGCGGGCCATCCCCTGCGCCGCAGTATGGGAATCGGCGGGAGCAGGATTTTCTATCCTAAAAGAACCGATAAAGTCTCCCGGTAAACGCGGGTTGTTAAGAAGCGCGCCGTTTTTGTTATTGGCTATTGCAGAAGAAGATACCTGCCTGTTCCGCAGGTTGTCCATTAAAAGACCGAAATCGGATTGCGGTTGTGTGTTTCCCCTTTGTACCTTTGCATTAAGCGGATTGTTTCCCATCGAGCCGATTTTGTAGTTTTGTTTTACTTCTGCAATATTCATTTTATCTTCCTTTTTTATAAAACAGGCATTAAAAGCCGAATCTTTTAAACTTTTTTACATTGCGGCAAATTGTTTTAACCGGCGCTTATGTTAGCGCTTTAAACTGACCGCCGTGCCGAGCATATTATCGCTCGTCTGTATTGCTTTCGAATTGAATTCGTAGGCCCTTTGAGCTACGATCATATTAACCATTTCGCTTATGGCCGAAACATTCGACATTTCCAAAAACTTGTGTTCGGTTTTGCCGAAGCCGTTAAATCCGGGGCGGCCGGGAATGGCTGTTCCTGAGGCAGGCGTTTGTCTAAAAAGGTTTGAGCCTTCCGCCGAAAGACCTGCGTTGTTTTGGAAGCGGTATAATTCGATTTGACCTACTTCGATGGGGTCATCGATTTCGCCGACTTTTACGGTAACCCGTCCGTCGCGGCTGACGGTTATGGTGTTTTCGCGGTATCCTTCGGGAAAGATAATTTCCGGCAAAACCCTAAGCCCGTTGGAAGTTACCAGCTGGCGGTCGGCGTCTACTTTAAAAGAACCGTCTCTTGTGTAGGCGTACGTGCCGTCATACTGCAAAACTCTAAAAAAGCCTTCACCGTGTATTGCAATATCGCTGATAACGCCCGTGTTTTGCAGGGAACCTTGTTCGAAAATCCGCTGGGTTGCCGAAAGTTTTGCACCGTGTCCCATTTGTACGCCGACGGGCGTAATAGTGTCTTCGGTGGCAGGGGTTCCGGCCGCCTTTACCGTTTGGTAAATAAGGTCTTCGAATTCCGCTCTTTGTTTTTTAAAGCCGCTCGTATTTACGTTCGCTAAGTTGTTTGCGACCGTATCGATATTCGATTGCTGGCTGTTCATACCCGTTGCAGCTGTCCATAAACTTCTTACCATCTTTTATATTCTCCTTATTTGCGCCTTTTAGATAACCGCCTTAAAAAATCGGCAGAGGCTTAAAGGCGCCCTATTATTTTTGCTGTTTTACCGTAAGTACGGTTTAGCGTTTTACGCCCTCGTTCCACAGTTTGGCCATCATTGTGTCTGCAGCCTGAATTGTTTTTTGGTTTGCCTCGTATGCGCGGTTGACTTCAATCATCTGAACCATTTCGTTTACAACATTTACGTTCGAAGTTTCGACAAAGCCTTGGGTTATCGAGGGCCGCGAGGGGCCTTCCGCCGCAATTGCAGGGCCGGAAAGCGGGGTGCTCAAATAAAAGCTCGTCCCGTTTTTTACAAGGTATCGGTCGTTTTCGAATTCGACCAATTTTAAGCGGTCCAGATAGGTAGAATCGGCTTCGGGGTCGGTGATGGGCCGCACGTAAATTTGGCCGTCTTGATTGATTTTGTATTCCTGATCTTGAAGAAAGATGCGGCCGTTTTCTCCCATAACGGGATAGCCTTCTTTCGTCATTAAAAAACCTTCTACACCGACGATAAAGTTGCCGTTACGCGTATATTTTTCGCCGTAGGGTGTTTCTACCGTAAAAAAACCCTTTCCTTCCAGTGCAAGGTCGGAGGGTGAAGAGGTTTGTTTTAAAGAACCTTGTTCAAATTCGGTGAAAATTTCGTTTGTTTCGACTCCGAGCCCAAGTTTGCCGATGATGGGAGCGATATCCGAGGAGCCGAAGGGGTTTTTGATAACACCGTCATCGTTCATTCGCCGTAAAAGCAGTTCGGGGAACGTTTTTTGAACGGTAACGTCCCGTTTAAAGCTTGTTGTGTCCACGTTGGCCAGATTGTTGGAAATAACGTCCAGCCGTCTTTGTTGCGCAAGCATTCCGCTTGCCGCAGTATACCAGCCTCTTACCATTTAGTACCTCTTCTTTAAATGTCGGCATTTGGTATTTTTTGTTAAGAAGTATTTTTTAAAAAAAGAGCTTCGGCGGCCTCTTTTATGCCGGAAAACTCTTTTAAAGAGGTAAAGATGATTGCGGCATTGCCTAAAAGTTCGGCGTCGGCTATGGTGAGCACCTGCAGCCGGCGGCCGGTAATTTCGGCCTTTATTTTGCACCAAGTGCCGTTTTTTGCCTGTCCGCCGCAGACCGTGTATACTGGTTTAAAGCCCGACGCAGCTTCGAGCAGGTCCATGCCTTCTTTTATGTTGTAGGCGATTTTTTCGATAAGCGCTCGGCCGCGGCCTGCCGTATCGTCGGGATAGAGTCCGTCGGGAGAATGCGGGATTTTTTCTATTTCTTTCATAAAAGAGTCTATGCCGTCAAACTGTCCGCCGTTTTCTTTTAAATAGGCATTGAAAGCAAGGCCTGAGTCGGGAATGATAAAGGCGAGGTTCCAATACGGGGCAATGGGGGACGGAAGCAGCCGCAGTTTTTTCCGGGCGGCTTTAGGCGGAACGGTTTTTATACAAAGGTTAAGGCCCTCGCTGGAGCCTGCCCTGTCGCAGGCTCGGCCCGGAACGATGGTAGCGGTGCCTATAAGAGCTGCAATCCAGTCGGGGGGGCCGGCAAAAACGGGAATGCCCCGGTACAGGCCGCAGTTTTCCCCCATACCGGCAAACGGCGGCATTTCGAGGTGCAGCAGTTTTAAGTCGCCGGCTGTCCAATATGCGGGGGTATACCGCGCTTCGGGAAGAACGGTAATTTTTTTTCCGGTCAGTTTATATGCCAAAAATTCCTGCCCCGAAAGAATGCAGTCCGCATCGGAAAAGGCCTCAGGATACAGGAGACTAAAGGCTTCAAGGCGCGGCATAAAAATGGATCGGGTTCCTGCCGTTTTCTCAAGTTTTAAGCCGGCCGGAAGCGCTTCGTTCCATAAGAAAAGTTTTTCGCAGCCTGAACGGGAAACGGCGACGAGGGACGGCCCGTTCCCCGAAATGCAGATACCGCAGATGCGTATGCTTTTTTCTGCGGCAAACGAGTAAAATCGGTTAAAAATGCGCTCAAAGGCGGAAAACCAGTGGGCAGCCTGTACGCCGGGCGGAAAAAAAACGCGGTTATATGTGTATACTTTTCCGTTTTTGTCTATTAAGGCACCTTTTATAGACGAGGTGCCTATGTCAAACACTGCGGAGCAAAAAGTCATTGCCGATAGCCCAAATTGCCTGCGAAATGCCTTAAAGCGTTTTAATATGAAAGGTCATGCGGCAGTATGATGGTGTATACCGACACATTTTTTTCCGCAGCCAACTCATCGACATCATTTCGCGAGATTTTTCCACGCGGACGCGGATGGGGCGGTGCATCTCCTATCAAAATAAGTTTTTTGTCTATGGAATCGTCTTTTGAGCGCCACTGGTGTTTTAGGCCCGCATATATGCCTTCGTATACGGCTTCGGGAATATCCCTTCCGCCGAAAACCTGAAAGCCGTTCAGCGCCTTTTCAAACTTCTTTATATTGCCGGTAAAGGTGCAAGCGTCCCTAACCAAAAAATCGTCGCGGTAATCCTTATACAAAACAAGAGCAACCCTGCAGGACTTGTACTGATCTTTAATTTCGGAAAGCACGGCGGCAACACCGCTGCGGACGGCTTTTATGTCATCCCTCATACTTTCGGTTGCGTCCAGTGCAAAAAGCACGTCCAAGTGTTCGTTTTTGTCTTTTGTAAGGATTTGCCGTATAAGGGGCAGAATATCTTCCGGTGCAGCGGCGCGGTACATCTGCCCGCCTGTTTTTTCGGACAGGGACGAAAAGGCGTCGGCCGCATCGTTGCTGTAAACCGGCTTTGCGATGGGCGGATCAACCGGCTTTTGGGTAAGCCTGAGCATAAAGGGATTATCTTTAAAGCCGCCTGAATAATCGCCGTAGGGTTTTGAAAAAGCCCGTATGTTAAAAAAGGTGCCGTCTGCGACCTCCACCTCGCCCTTTCTGCCCCAATCGTATCCGTATTCGATGATGTACGGGATCCAGATATGATAGGCTGTGCCGATGGGGGTGCCGTCTTCGGGTGTGGAGTCGATGAGGCTGTACAGTTTTTTTTCAGGATCCAGAAATTCGTTGTTTAAAAGCCGCTTTTCGTCCCCGTTGATTTTATTGTAGGTGCCGGAGCGATAGGCGTAATTATCCAGTTTAAGCTCAGGATCTTTTGTGGTTTCTGTAAGTAAAACGCTTTTTATATCTTCTTTTGTTTTTATGTACAGATGATAGCCGCCTTCGGGGTCTTGTATTACAAATACGTCGTCCTTGTCTATGGTCAGTTCTTGGGCAAAGATATGCGCTGCCCACAGTGAATGTATAATAAAGGCAAAATACAAAATCTTTTTTTTCATAAGCGGGATTATAATATTAAATTTCGGTTTTGTAAATAACGGCATGCTGCCGTATATTCTATGTGCCGCGCTTTACGGCATTTGCCCCAAGCGGAGGGGAAAAACTTCTTAAAAAAACTTGCATTTTCCTATAAAGCAGTATATAATTACTATTAGTATGAAAGTTTTAAAAAGCGATTATAAATACCGGCATTCTTATAAAAAAATATTGTGCAAAAAGGGTGTTGACAAAAAGGCTGAAATGGATACACTACCCCCCCCCCCCCGAATTTTTTGAAATATGCGGACAATTACTGCGTTACTGCGAAAAAATTAATCCTCAACGTATCAAAGATACGCCTCCGGTTAATTTTTTCTTGTGCCTTGTACTTGCCTCGCCTATTTCAAAAAAGGATTTTTACAAAAAACAGTCCTTGGCATATCAAAAGCGGCACGGATGCCGCCGATTCCAAGCTGCAGCAAGTTTTTCGTCAGAAAAACTTGTCGTTGGACAGCGTACACGGACGTACGCTGTCCAACATGCCTGCGGGTGTTTTTTGTACGCTCCTAGCATCTACTCCGTCTATTTGCAAAAAAGATTATTACAAAGAGCAAACAGTAAATCTGCCTCGCCTATTTGCAAAAAGGCTGGTTACATTTGGCAAACAGCACAACTTTTTTACAAACAATCAACTATCTCATAAAAACATAGAGCGCTTTCCGCTAAAAAGGAGATTTAAAGATGTTAAAGTATTGTTTACGTGAGAATCTTCTCACACCGGACGAAAACGACTATATGGCTCAAACAGCCGATGTGCGTTCGTTTTCTTTAGACGAGATCATTGACCTTATGATGGAAAAAGGTTCGACACTGACCAAAGCCGATACAAAAGCTGCCTTGCAAGTCTATGGCGAAGTCGTAAGTGCCCTTATCAAAGACGGGGCAGCTGTCAACACTCCGCTTATGAACACATCTTTAAGCATATCGGGCGTGTTTATCGGGGCAACCGACACCTTCGACAAAAAACGGCATTCGGTAAACTTAAATCTTACGGCAGGACCGCTTCTTAAAGAAGCAGCAAGTAAAATCAAGTGCGAAAAAACCGAAGCGGCAGACACTAACCCATACATCACCGAAGTAACCGACATCGTAACAGGTACAGTAAACACAACCTTGACCAAAGGCGGGGTCGTCCAGCTGGTAGGAAGCCGCCTTAAATTCGATGCCAAAGATGCGGCACAAGGCATCTTCTTTGTACCGGAAACGGGAGAAGCGGTACGGGCAGCGGTAATAGCCGAAAATAAACCCGCCCGCCTTATGGCCATAATTCCCGCTGATTTGCCGGCAGGTAACTGGTATGTAGAAGTAAGAACAAAATATACTGTAGGCGGCAAGCCCCTTAAAAAAGCTAAAATAGGCCGCTTTACAAAACCGCTTACACGGACAGTATAAATGCAGCCGGTTCACACCTGTAAGAGTGAGTCGCTCACACCTATAAGGATGAGCACTTCACTCCCATAAGGATGAAGCATTCACACACATAAGAGTGAGCCGTTCACTCCTATAAGAGTGAACGATTCACTTTCTTAATTGGTAATTAAACATTAAATTAAAGGAGTATTTAACATGGAAAAAGAGAAAAAACGCTTTTCACTTAGAAACAAATTGATGATTGTGTTCGGGCTGCTTATTCTTGCAGTCGGCCTGACACTTGGAATTTTAGCTGTGCGCACCGCCCGCAAAGCCGTAACCGAAAAGGTAGCGACACACTTAATTGACAAAGCGACCGATACGGCCGAAATTATTGACGGGCGGGTTAATACTATGTTTCAATTTTTGGAAGGCATAGCCCGAATGCCGCAAATTCGCGATGCGTCGGTTTCGTCCCAAAATAAAACGGAGATACTTATCAAAGAAGCCCAATTCAATCCATTGCTGGAAGAATTATATTTTGCCGATGTATCGGGTATTCAATATTATCCCGACGGAAGGCAGGAAAATTATGCAAATATTTTTTGGTTTAAAGAAGCGGCTGAGGGGAAAAGAATTACTACTGAACCTTACAATAGCACATACAGCGAAGGTTTTTTTATCACGTTTTCCATCCCTGTGTATGATGACAATAGGAACATCATTGGGGTATTGGGTGCCGATGTTGACGGTTTACTGCTTTCCAATCTTATCGATGACATCGTTGTCGGCAAAACGGGCTATTGCCATATCCTAGGACTTACGGGAACCACTATTGCGGCAAAAGATTTTACATTGGTTGAAAAAATGGAGAACTCGCAGGAGATGGTAAAGGCCGACTCAAGTTTCAAATCTATTGCCGACTTTGAGAAAATGGCGGTTGAAATCGATGAACCTTCTATCGGCTATTACGAATACAAGGGCATAAACAAAATAGCTTCTTACGCTACAATGAAAACCACAGACTGGACAGTTATCATCAGTGCTCCAACCGATGAGTTTATGGGCTCAGTTGATACCCTACGGCTTGAAATGATTCTCATCGGGTTTGGTGTTTTAGCGGGAAGTTTGGTTATTGTCTTTTTTGTTGCCCGTGCAATGATAAAACCTGTCAATGTTGTCGTAAATGCCCTTAAAGACATTGCAGAAGGTGAAGGCGACCTTACCGTCCGCTTGCCAGTGCACGGCAACGATGAAGTTACCGATTTATCGGAATACTTCAATGAAACAATCGAAAAAATAGACTCGTCGATTAAATCCGTCGGTGAAAGCAGTGAAGATATGACAAATATCGGCAATGAGCTTGCTTCCAACATGACCGAAACCGCCAGTGCCGTTCATCAAATAAGTGCAAACATCGATGGCGTAAAGCAGCAGGCTTTGACCCAAGCTGCAAGCGTTACCGAAACCGCCGCAACCATCGAAGAGATTATCCGCACAATAAAACAGCTTAACGGCAGTATTGAAAATCAGGCAGCTTCAGTTGCCGAGTCTTCTTCGGCTATTGAGCAGATGGTCGGGAACATAGCTTCCATCACACAGACCCTCGACAAAACTAATGATGCGGTTAAAACTCTCGCAAGTGCTACGGCAGACGGCAAGGAAACCGTAAGCGGGGCAAACAGCGTAACTCAACGCATTGCCGAAGAGTCCGGCGGTCTATTGGAGGCTTCAAGCGTTATCCAGCACATCGCCAGCCAAACCAACTTGCTCGCAATGAACGCCGCAATCGAAGCCGCCCACGCAGGCGAAGCAGGCAAGGGCTTTGCCGTCGTTGCCGACGAAATCCGTAAGCTCGCAGAAGAATCAAGCACTCAGGGTAAAACTATTACTTCTACCCTTAAGGTTCTTTCAGGAGAGATTGAGGCTCTTTCTGCCTCTTCAAAAACGGCAGAAGAAAAGTTTAACGCAATTTTCGCTCTTTCTGAGCAGGTAAAAACGATGAGTCAAAACCTAATGGAAGCTATGCGCGAACAGGAAAACGGCAGTAAGGAAGTTTTGTCGGCTATCCGCGACATAAACACAGTAACCAACCAAGTAAACGACGGCTCTGCAGAAATGCTCCGCGGCGGCGAAAATGTTGCCGAAGAGATGCAAAAGCTCGACGAGCTTACCCGCGTCATCACCGACAGCATGAACGAAATGGCCTCCGGTGCCGTGCAAATCAGCAATGCCGTACAAGAAGTAAACGCAATAAGCCAAAAGAATAAAGAGAGCATTGAAAATCTTTCCAAAGAGGTCGGCAAGTTTAAAGTGTAATTTAATTTTAGGTTTAAGGGGGCGCCCCTTAAAAATCCCCCATTTAGGGGTACTTTTTTCTTTTTCCGATAAAAGAAAAAAGTACCCCTATGACCCCGAAAAAAGAAAAATTCGGCTTAAGGACTTCGCCCTTAAGAATCCCGGCACATACGAATGGTTTCTACCTCGTCTCTTACCGTCTTATGCCGTATTCACATATCGGAACGGACATCCTT
>CAUUSH010000031.1:0-22177 GCA_963547785.1 uncultured Treponema sp.
TGCGCTCGTACACCCTTGACGAGATTATCGACCTTATGATGGACAAGGGCACCACCATTACGCGGGCAGACGTAGCCGCCACGCTGCAAGTCTACGGCGAAGTCTGCGCAAGCCTTATCAAAGACGGTTCGGCGCTCAACACGCCTTTATTCAACACCGCTTTGACTATTGCGGGCGTATTCAACGGGGCAAACGACGCCTTCGACAAAAAACGGCACACGGTCAACTTGAACATGACCGCAGGTACGCTCCTTCGCGACGCTGTAACCAAGGTCAAATGCGAAAAGACCGAAGCCGCCGGCACCGACCCCTACATAACCGAAGTTACCGACATCGTTTCCGGCAAAACGAACGAAGTGCTGACCAAAGGCGGCATCGTACAAATTACCGGAAGCCGCCTCAAGTTCGACGCCAAAGACGCCTCTCAAGGCATCTTCTTCGTCCCCGAAACGGGAAACCCCGTCCGTGCCTCCGTCATCGCCGAAAACAAACCTGCCCGCCTTATGGCCATCATTCCCGCAGATTTGGCGGCAGGAACGTATTACATCGAGGTACGAACGAAGATAATCGGTTCATCGCAAAAAAGCAAAACCCTTAAAACGGGCAAATTTGATAAACCGCTCACTCCGGCCGCATAACAACGGCTCTACGGCAGGCAAAGCCCCTCGTCTACGTCAGCCGTAGAGCATAGTCTACGACAGTCGTAGAGCATAACCTACGCCGGCCGTAGTGCATAGTCTATGTCAGTCGTAGTACATAGCCCGAGCCGGCCGAATTACAAATTACACATTACAAATTAACAATTAAATCGACCGCTCTCAAGTTGGAAGAAACTTCGGCTTCGGGGGCGGTTTTTTTGTGTCCGGGTGTTTCTTGCAAAATTCTGTTACAGCAAGCTTTGCAAAAACGGCTGTCCTTATGCAATAATCTTGCTCGATAATTTCGTTGCCGGACAGGTTTATTATTTCGAGGCTTCGATGACGCGGCCCCGATCCGCTAAATCGGTGTGAATACGCGTATTTCGAAATCCCGCCCTTTTAAAAAGACGGCAGGCTTCTTCCGTATGATATTCTCCTGTTTCGGTAAACATTTTACCCGAATCGGAAAGGGCCGCAAAAGCGTTTTGTGCAAGCGGTCCGATCAAATCGAGCCCGTCCGCGCCCCCGTCTAAGGCTAGTTCCGGTTCGCCTCTGCCGTCCTGTAAAAGCTCCGTCATCATTTCCGTCGGCACGTACGGCGGGTTTGCCGTTATAAGCTTATATTTTTCTCTGTTTATAAGCGGAAACTTCTTTTTTACATCGGCAGTAAGAATATGGGTGTTCCGCAGCACGGCTTTAGGTAAGAGTTTTTCCGCATTTTTTTTGCAGACGGTCAGCGCTTCATCTGAAATATCCGCAAGCGTCAAACAAAAACGTTTTTCGAAAAAAGCGCATACCCCTTCTTTTGAAAGACCGGTTTTGTTTATCAGAAAATCGTACAGTCCGCACCCTACGGAAATGCCGATACAGCCTGAACCCGTACACATATCGAGGATATAAAACCCGTTTTTTAAGGCCGCAGAACAATCCGCACCGAATTCCGATTCGATAAATGCGAGCGCTTTTTCTACAAGCGTTTCCGTATCGGGCTTAGGGATCAGTACAGAGCGGTCAACAAAAAAAGAATGCCGGAAAAAATCCTTCGTGCCCGTCAAATATGCGGCCGGAATGCCCGCAGCCCGTTTTTCTGCAATCGCTTTAAATTCGGCGGCGAATGCGGAAAAGTCGAATTCCCGATGCGACAATATCCACGACCGCTCTTTTTTCAGCAAAAAAGAAATCAGCACATCGGCATCGAGCAGGGCATTATTTAAACCATATCCGTTTACCCTTAAACAGGCGGAATTTAAAAAAAGCCCGCATGCTTTACGGCGGGCTTCTTCTATTGTGTACATTATTTTTCCAGATTATAATGTGCGGCTTGCAGCATTTCTTCGCGGGCAGCGATGCACAGCGCTTCGATAAGCTCCGTCACATTGCCCTGCATAACGGAATCGAGTTTGTAAAGGGTAAGGTTGATCCTGTGGTCGGTAACCCGGTTTTGCGGAAAATTATAGGTGCGGATTCTTTCGGAACGGTCGCCTGAGCCGACTTGCGTTTTTCTGTTTTGCGCACGCTCCGCCTGTTTTTTGCTTTCTTCCAGATCGTACAGGCGGCTTCGTAAAACGCGCATTGCTTTTGCCCTGTTTTTAATCTGGCTTTTTTCATCCTGACAGATAACAACCAAGCCCGTCGGAATATGCGTAATCCGAACCGCCGAATCCGTCGTATTAACGCTTTGGCCGCCGGGGCCGCCTGCCCGCATTACGTCTATCCGCAAGTCTTCCTGTTTAATATCGATTTCCGTTTCTTCGGCTTCGGGCAAAACCGCCACGGTTACCGCACTTGTGTGAATCCGGCCTGACGCCTCGGTTTCGGGTACGCGCTGCACACGGTGTACACCCGACTCGTACCGAAGACTGCCGTACACATATTTTCCCGAGATCGAAAAAGTGATTTCTTTATAGCCGCCTAATTCCGTTTCGTTTAAAGAAATTATTTCGCACTTCCAGTTTTTTGTTTCCGCATAATGGGTGTACATTCTAAATAGATCCGCCGCAAACAAGGCTGCCTCATCACCGCCGGTACCGCCCCGTATTTCCATAATGATGTTTTTTTCTTCAAGCGGATCGGGCGGAATTAACAACAGCTTTAAATCGGCCTCTCTTTTTTCGAAGGCGGCTTCCAAGGTATGCAGTTCATCCCGTGCCATTTCTTTTAAATCGGGATCGCTTTCTTCTTGAATAAGAATTTTCGAATCTTCTATTTGTTTTTCTATCGAAAGATAATTATCGTATTCGTCCATCAATTTTGAAAGGTAAGAATGTTCACGCATTACCTCTTTATATTTCGATACGTCTTTTACCAAGGCAGGGTCTTCAATTTGCTTTTCCGTTTCCGCCAATTTTTTCCGTAAATTATCCAAACGCTCTTTCATAAGTTATTCCAAGCGGTGAGTATACCAATTTTTCCTTTTTTTTTCAACAGAATGTAAAACGTTTTTTAGGCGATAGCCCCGCAGTGTTTTACCAATAACCGTTACGTGCAAGGATAACTGCCAATGCTGAACAGGCAGCGGTTTCGGTACGTAAGATGCGGCTGCCCATTGCGTAGGTTTTAAAGTTTGCGGCAGCAAAGAGCCGTCTTTCAAAATCGGTCCAGCCGCGCTCATTTCCGACGGCGGCCGTAACCGTTTCGTTTTTATTTAATTTTAAAGTGCTCAAGGGTTTTGCCGACGCCGAGATATCCAGCGTTATTTTTTTACCGGCCGCTTCGCAAACGGCTTCGGAGCAAAGACAGTCCCTTACCGAAGGGTAAAAAGAAACCTCCGGCAAAAGGCTTTGCCCCGCCTGCGATATTCCGTCAAGCAGATACTGCCGCACTTCCGTTTCGGAGGCAAGCGTCGACTTTAAATAAGACTTTTCACCGAGCTCTGTGCCGGTCAGCAGCAGGCGGAAAAAACCGAGACTTGCAATATCGCGTAAAATACGTTTAAGCTGAATGGGGCGCGGGAAGCCTAAAATTATGTTGACGGGAGGTAACGGCAACGGATCATGTGTTCCGGTAAAAGAAAAAATAAGCTGCGTTTCGCTAAATTGTTCTATTGAACCGCGGCCTACCCTGCCGTTTATCATACCCGCCTTAAACGTATCCCCTTCGGAAAGTCTTAATATTTTTTTTATGTGCGAATACCGCGCGTCGGTTTTATAAAAAACGTATTTCGGGAAATCCTGCCCCATACGCGGCTTTGAGTCTGTTAAAACATCGTCCGGTGAAAATAAGATTATATTCATTTTAGCTGCGTAAATTTACCTTTAAAATAACCGGATTGTAACGGCTTTGCCGACAAAGCAACTTTACCACCCGTATATGGCTTTCTGCAGGTTAAGTATAGCGCATAATAAAGCATCTTGCAAGATCATTTTATAAATACGGCTGCTTCTGCCTAAATAGCTTTTAGTTAGCGAACCTAAAGCTGTATTTGTACGATGCTTACCGTAAGACAAACTCATCGTAACAGGATATTAAATAAAATATACATCGAATCCGATTCTTTTAATTGAAAAAAAACGGATTATGTTATATACTTATTATAAAGATAGGAGTTTACAACAGCGCCGTTCTTAAAACTACAACGGAGAATAGGTATGGTTTTGCGAAAAACAAAAACACTTCTTTTTATTCCGGTTATTATCCTTGCAGCCGTACTGCTTTTTGTTGCTGGATTCCTTCTTTTTCTTACCGTTGCCGAATACCGGCCCGAAAGACTTGAAATCGCCGAAATAAAAAGCGGAGCAAAGATACCGGCCGTAAGTACCGAAAAGTCTTTTAGGGTCTTAACATGGAACCTCGGATACTGCGGTTTGGACTCTCTGAACGATTTTTTTTACGACGGCGGGACGGGCGTTACTGCAAGAAGCAGGGAAGCCGTTTTACAAAATGCGGAAACGATTAAGCAAATCGTTACGGAAGAAAACTGCGGCTTTAATCTTTTGCAGGAAACGGATATCAAGTCGAAACGCAGTTTTTACATAAACGAAAAAAAAATTATGGAAAACCTGTTTACCGATTACGATTCTTCGTTTGCAGTAAATTATAATGCGATAACAGTACCCTACCCCGTCTTAAACCCGCTGGGGAAGGTTTACAGCGGTATTTTAACGGCAAGCAAATACAAAATGCACGGTGCCTTGCGGCGGCAACTGCCCGGAAGCTTTTCATGGCCGCTTCGAACCGTCAACTTAAAACGCTGCCTTCTTGTTTCCGAATTTAAAACCGGCACGGAAGGCAAAAATCTGTATATCATCAATTTACATCTTTCCGCCTACGATTCGGACGGCACTTTACGCGGACAAGAAATGGCTTATTTAAAAGACCTCGCCGAAAGTCTTTACAAGGCGGGGCATTGGGTCATCGCAGGCGGCGACTGGAATTCGATTTTTCCCGGCGTGGAAAAAGATTTGTTTACCCCATACACGACAGGCGAAGAATTTCTTTTTTGGATTCAATATACCAAAGACGATCTTATTGGAAAAGACTGGCAGTGGGTTTTCGACAAAAGCCATCCTACCGTGCGGACTTTGGAAAAACCGTACAAGCGGAATGAAAATTATACGACAATTATAGACGGTTTTTTGGTTTCACCGAACGTGGATGTTTTAGGCGTAAACACAAAGGACTTGCATTTTGAAATGACGGATCATAATCCGGTCATTGCAGAATTCAAATTGGTACATTAATTGCACTTTCTTACTTCGTTACGAAAGTGCGTAAAAGTTTATTAAAAAACTTTTATAGGAGGAAAAATGAAAGAAAGAACTGTAACCGTTACCGGAAAGGACCTTACAATTGAAGACATTGTAGCCGTTTCCCGTCAAAACGCGGAAGTAAAAATTTCCGCCGACTCAAAAAAAAGAATCAAAGATTCAAAAAAGATTGTAGAAGATATCGTAAAAAGCGGTAAGCCGACCTACGGTATCTCCACCGGCTTCGGCGAACTATCCACTGTTACCATCACAAAAGACCAAAACGGAGCCTTGCAGCGTAACCTTATTTTAAGCCATTCCTGCGGTGTCGGAAACCCGTTCCCCGAAGACATTGTACGGGCAATTATGCTCTTGCGGCTTAATACCCACGCAAGCGGTTTTTCAGGCGTCAGTCCCGAAGTGCCCGAGATCCTATTGCAAATGCTGAACAAGGGCGTAACACCTTTCGTGCCGGAAAAGGGTTCCTTAGGCTCAAGCGGAGACCTTGCAAACCTCGCACACATCGCCCTCGTTATGATAGGCGAAGGCAAGGCCTATTACGGCGGTAAACTGCTGGACGGGAAAAAAGCCCTTGCCGCTGCAGGCTTAAAACCGGTTACTCTTTCGGGAAAAGACGGACTAGCCATTATCAACGGAACACCTGTTATGTCCGGAATCGGTGCGTTAGCCTTGCACGATGCTGAACAGCTTTTAAAAACAGCCAATATGGGCGCTTCTTTAGTCTTTGAAGCCTTCCGCGGCATAACGGCGGCTTTGGATCCGCGCATCCATAAATCGCGCCCGCATAAGGGACAAATGTACACTGCAGCCTTCATTCTAAAAATGCTCAAAGGAAGCTCTTCCGTCAACTCAAGAGAGGGCGATGTACAAGACCCGTACACCCTGCGGTGCGTTCCGCAGGTACACGGGGCAAGTGCCGATGCTATCGCCTATGTAAGAAAGGTTTTAGAAATAGAAATCAATTCCGTAACCGATAACCCGCTTGTCTTCCCCGACAACCACGACGTTATTTCAGGCGGAAACTTTCACGGTCAGCCGATCGCCATTACGATGGACTTTTTGGGCATAGCCGTAAGCGAGCTTGCAAATATAAGCGAAAGAAGAATTGAACGGCTTGTAAACCCGCAGTTAAACGGCGGGCTTCCGGCCTTCTTAATTGAAAACGGCGGCGTCAATTCGGGCTTTATGATTCCGCAATACACCGCAGCCTGCCTCGTTTCGGAAAACAAGGTTTTAGCGCATCCTGCCAGCGTCGATTCCATTACCTCATCCGGCAACAAAGAAGATCACGTCAGTATGGGAACAACGGCAGCCCGCAAAATTACGGAAATCGTTAAAAACACCCGTCACGTCTTGGCAATCGAATGGCTTACGGCAGCCCAAGCCTGCGATTTGCGCGGCATAAAAAAATACGGTAAAGGAACCGGCGAAATGATGAATCTTATAAGAAAAAGCATAAGTACGGTTACCAAAGACCGCATTTTACATAACGATATAATGAAGACTCTCGAAATTATTTCAAACGATGAAAACATCGATAAAATAGCGGCAGCCGTAAAATAAGGAATTTTTGAAATTTAAAAAAGCGGGCCTTATCGAAAAGCCCCAAAACGGTTTAATCCGATAATCCCCGCTTGCTTTAAACTTAACATTTTCTTTATAGCTATGCCTCATGGCAAAACCCTAATAAAAGGCCTATACCTTAAACTTGCTCAGCTCTTCATTTAAACTTGCAATGCTATCTTTATTTTTTACAGTTAATTCGGAAACATCTATTACGACCTTATTGATTTGGTCAGCTCCCGCAACCACATCGCTTAAACTATTTCTAGCCTCGACGGTAATCTGCACCAGCTTTTCAACTTCAGTCTTTACGGCACTCGAATTTTGCAGCATATCGGAAAAACCGATTTTCAGCTCATTAGTAAGCCTATTCATCTTCCCTATCGCTTCCAAAACCCTCTGTCCGCTTGAGCTTTGCTCATGAATCGAATAGACAACTGCCTGTTCCTTTGAATTAACATCTTGCGCCAAATCGGCCATTTCCACAATAACCTGCTCTGCTTGTTTTCCCGCTTCCAAAACCTCAAGCTGGACATCACTGAATTCTTTTAAAAACGCACCGATTTGCTTGCCCTGCGCATTCGACTCCTCCGCCAGTTTGCGTATCTCACCGGCTACTACGGCAAAACCCTTTCCCGCCTCCCCTGCATGAGCGGCTTCAATGGCGGCATTCATGGCCAAAAGATTTGTCTGCGCTGCAATATTCTGAATAACAGAACTTGCTTCAATCAGCGTATTTGCCTTATCGTTAATATTAATAAGCAGATCGTTTACGCTCTTAAAATTCTGCCTTCCGCTCTGCGATATTTTAGACAGCTGCCCTATTATATCGTTATTTTTTTCAAGAACATCCAGCATAGATGTAATACTCTTAACCATTCCCTCGATAGAAACCGAAACGTCTTGCATAGCATTTACCCAAGAAAGAAGCTGGCTTTCACCATACTCCAAACGGCCCATAACCTTAACGATGGACTTGGAAATTTCGCCTACGCTTTCAAAATTATAATCGGCCTTGTCTTTTACGGTTCCTATAGCCGAAAGAATCTGATGCATCGCCGAAGCAGTCTGCGCCGTATTTGCTGCAACACTTATGCCTATCTTATCCATATCTTCAACTTCCCTTATTATCGAAACAAGGGCGCTTCTTATTTTATCAATTGTCAAATTAAAATAATACGAAAGAGCTGAAAATTCGTCATTCCCTTTTCTGCCAAGGTTTATAGTTAAGTCCGCTGTCTTTTCCGATATTTCCCTCAGTGCATCCGTCGCAGCATACAAAGGCTTTATTGTAAGATTTAAAATAAATATAGCAATTGCCGCAGTAAGCAAAAAAATTAAAAAGCCGGCTGTCAAAAACTTATTGTTCACGGCTCTGAAATCTTTTAATGCGATATCGTAATCCATTTCCAAAAAAACAATCCAGCCGGTCTTATCCACCCGTTTCGAAATGGCGAACTTTTTGATGCCTGTATTTGCAGAACCGGTAAGGGTAACGATTTTAGAAAAATACCATTTATTCAAAATATCATCACGAAGCGGAGCATACATGGAATTCGCTATGGTAAAAAGATTATCACCCGCTTTATAACTCGGGTGGCTGATAAAGTCTCCGCCGGCAGACGTAATCGATAAAAAGCTTTTTTCTCTTTCATTTTTTACCTGTATATAATTCTCAATCGGTTTTAAAGAAAGGTTGGTAGCAATAACGCCGATAATCTTGTTATTCACTGTAACTGGAAATGACACGCTTATCATCAATTCTTTCGTATTTGAATCTTCATAAATCGGTGTTGTATAAAAACTATTGTTTTGAATGGCTCCCTTATACCAATCCCTTTTTCGCGGATCATAATCGGGAGTTGCAATCCATGAAGAATCCAAATGTTTTCCGTCCGCAAAGCCGATATAACAAGTAGATAATAAATCGTGCTTTCTATCCAAATCTTTTAAAATTGCTACAATTTCCTCATCGGATATATTAGGATGCGTACCGATAATAGAGCTAAAAAATACAGACAGCCCTTCAAGCAGCCCCTTGCGTTCATCAATATAGTGCGAAACAAAATTTTCGTAAACCTTTAATTTTTCGTTTAGAGAATTCTCCGTTGTTTTCACAAAGATTGACGTGTAGGAATGATAAGCAAATAAAAACAAAACGGAAAAAACAATACAGAGCGGCAAAACCACATACGAAAAAACTTTAATAAAAAGCTTCTTTTTAAATTTCATAACCTGCATAATAAGCCCCTTGTGCAAAAATTTAAATTTTAAGAAAATACTTTTTTTAACGGACTTTTAATAAAGATAGGCACTATAAATAATTTTATAACGTCAGCAGGATAGCATAAAAATTAAAATTATGTAATACCCGTATATACATTTCATTAAAAATTTCAAGCCTCTTTACAAATATTTTTTTTATTTATATACTTACGCATATATGACAATTGCAGAAAGAAATAAGGTAAGGATTACCGGTATAGTTTTTATGAGCCTTGCATCCCTGATCTCGCTTTCCGCCGTTCTCGCTCTTTTTTTAAAAGGAAATTTGGGAACATATTCGGAAGCGGAAGCCGCTCTTTTATCTAAATTTGCTATTATGTCTTACAATAAAACCGCCGTGTGCTTAGGCATTGCGGCTTTTCCGCTTTTTTCATCAGGGCTGTTAATCTATATTTATATCTCATTTAAAAAAACGCATGCAATAGAAATGTCTTTTTTCGTTATTTTCCTTATTTCTATAGGATTTGAAAGCCTGCGTTTAGTCTTTCCCTTTCACGGTTTTTCAAACATACCGCCTGAAAATATCGCCTATATTTCAAGATTAATTTATGTGGCACGGCTTACAGGGATTATATCTCTTTTTATGGGCAGCATTTTTGCAGTAAAAATTATTAGCCGTCAAATCTCTTATATCCTATTTTTTATGTTTTTTATTGCTTTTTCTTTGGTTTTTTCTATGCCGGTAAATAATTTTTATTCAGGCGGATATTTTTTTTCAGGCACGGCATATTATTATCCGTATACCGCCGTTTCTATGGTTACAACAACCCTCGCTTGTATAACGTATTTTTTTGCATATATTTTAAAAAATGCAAAGGAATATCTAAAAGCGGCAGCAGCTATGTTTTTTTCGATGACCGGTTATTGGCTGCTTATATATACCCAAGACTATTTAACACTGATTATCGGTTCAATTCTTTTTACAACGGCAACTATATTTTTTATAAGAAGTATACACGGTTATTATCTTTGGCAGTAAAGAGGAGCTGAAGATACAAAAAAAGCAAACTTAAAAATTTTTAAGTTTGCTTTTTATCCTGTAAACCGAAAAAATCGAATTACTTGATGTCTTCGGACTTAACCTTTACAACGTGCCCGGGACCTGCGTCAAAAATGACGATAAAGCTTCCTTTCGGTTTTTTAAAGGTGTATTCGCTGTTTTTGTCGAGCTTACCCTTAATCAAAACCTTATTTGTAGAATCGACAACGCGGATTTCAACGCCCTTTGCGCTAGAACCGTCGGAAAAACCGCCTTCGCAGGTAATAGTTCCGTCGCCGTTTTCATAGCATACCAAAATCGGTGTATGAGCGAAAACAAAAGCCGCTCCCAAAACCAAAAGACAAAGAATAAATGCATTTCTTTTTTTCATCTTTTTTTTCTCCTTAAAGATTATATTTTTAATTTTATAAAAACAATTTTATGGGCCGGCACAAAACACCGGCTTTCTGCTCTCGGTCAATTCTATGCGGAGGTTAGATAGAACCAACCGTAAGGCAAACCGGCCTTTAAAAGACCGGCCTGCCTGGAATCTCACTTACATTCCGTTATTTCTTTTTGCCGTCTTTCATCATGTCCGAATTCATGTCATCCTTCATATTTGAATCAGACTTCATGTCTTTGTCTTTCATATCGGATTTCATCGTGTCGTCTTTCATATCTTTGTCCTTCATGTTCATATCGTCTTTCATTTCGGACTTCATTTGCATATCGTCTTTCATATCCGTTTTCTTGGATTTGGGAGCCGAAGTGCAGGCGGCAAAGAATGTTACTGCAACCATCAAAACAAATGCAAGTTTTGTTACCAATTTTTTGTTAATCATTTATTAACCTCCATACGTTAAAATGTTAACGATAAAAGAAAAACCCGGCACTGCATAATAGGTTACAGATAAATACCGTTTATTGCCCGTAAAAAGGCAAAAGAACGGTATTTATGGGGTTATTTTTTTTCGGTAATAGCCTGTAATTTTTTGCGGCAGGACTTTTCTACCTGTTCTGCAATAACCGCCGCAGGCCTGCCGTCCACATAGCAGGTCGGCGTTCCCTTTAGGGCTCCAAGCTCCTTTTCGCTTGCACCGTACCACAGATGGAAGTGCTGATTGGGCGCTGCACCGTGCACAACAACAAAAGAAATCAAACTGAACTTACCGGCATCTTTTCTGTCAGCCTGCATAGTCATATAGGGCTTTGACGAACTTGCCGCAACTCTTTTATACGCCGATCTGAACACTTCTTTTCCGTCCTTGTATACGGTCAGCTCATTTTTTCCGTCTTGTATGCTGAATTCAAGATGAGAAAAATCGTCTACAGACGCCGCGGACATATCGTTGCTTTTCATTTCCGCAATTATTTCTTGTTTTGTAAAATCGCCGCCTTTCGGGTTTTTTCCTGCAAATTCTTTAATCAGCTTAGCGTAAACATTCTCAACTTCCTTGCTCATATCATCGTAGATAAAAGAAGAGCTGATCCATTTTCCAAACTTAGCATAGGATTCGAAAGGATCTTTTGGAAGAAGCTGGGGCATTGCCTTAATGCCTTCGCCGAAGTTTTTGGCCATTTCTTCATTAGATGTAGAAACGAGAAAGTACGTCGGCCACGAAGTCTCGCCATTAACGAGCCAGTCTATGCTGTAGCGGCCGAATCTGCCGTGCCAGTGAAGCAGACCTTCTCCATGCCGTCCGGGGGCAACAGCAATAAAATATTTTACACCGGTCAATCCGCGGACGTCTTTTACGGCTTCAAAGGTATGCCAAAAAGAACCCTTATAGCCGGGAATTGGAACCTTGCCCATGTACTTATATTCGCACGGTATTTCAACTTGCTTCTTTTCCTTATCGAGTACGGTAAACAGTACGGTATTGCTACCATCGAATTTAGCCTTTATAACCGGAGTCCTATACATATCGGAAATAGCAGCTTTAAAACCGTCCACCGTGTAATTGAGCATTTCGGCCGCCGTGTCCCGATAAGCTGCTTCCAGCGACGGATCGTTTTTTACGCTGTCTGCGGAAACCCACTCGCCTTCCCATGCGGCAAGCTCCATACCTTTTTTCATCTTCATGCCGCCCTGAGCAGCCGGCATGGACTTACATGCAGTGAAAAATAGCGCAAAGGCCCCAAGAGCAAGTACTATTTTTGCACCGATTTTTTTGTTGATCATTTTAACCTCCTAGAAAAACTTTTTGAAGGCAGTTTCAAGTGCCGAAAAAAGTTTTTAGTCCGTGCTTTCGCAAATGCCAGTTGAGAAAGCACATTCAATAAACGATGTTTTGCGCTTTATGCACAAAACTCAAAGTTGAAACGCCGAACGCTATTTTCCGTAAGGCGTTTCAACGCAACTTCCTATAACAAGACAAAAAGGACTTAAGTTTTTTGTCTTTTAACTGCTAAAAGCCCCTCTTTTTGCGGCTGGAAGCCTATAAAAATACGAATTTTTATAGGCTTTGGATAAGCAGATTTATTTTTTTTCCGTAAGAGCTTTTAAAGTTCTACGGCAGGTGTTTTCAACCCGCACCGCAATTCTAGCGTTCGGCGCATTAACCGGAACGCATGTGGGTCTTCCCTGCACGTTCGCATAATCTTTTTCGTTTGCACCGTACCACAGATGAAAGTGGGCGGGATCGCCGTGTGAGCCCGTCATGGAAATCATTGCAAATTTTCCGGCATTCTTGTTATCGGCCGTAACCGTCAGCGAACCCTTGTCCGTATTGGCAGAGCGTTTATATCCTGATCTGAAAATTTCTTTATCATCTTTGTATACAACAAGTTCGTTTTTTCCGTCTTTTGTGTCAAATTCGAGATAAGAAAAATCTTCACCCGTACCATAGACCTTTTTCATTTCCATTACGATGTCGGCTCTGGTAAAATCGCCGCCTTTCGGGTTTTTGCCTGCAAATTCTTTTATGAGTTTTGCATATACGGCGGCTACTTCAGCGCTTGTGTTATCATAAATAAGAGACGAATTTATCCATTTGCCTTCTTTGGCGTAGGGTTCAAACGGTGATTTTGCAAGAAACTGCGGTATTGCCTGTAAGGAGTTTTTGGAATTTTGCAACAGCTCTTCTTTGGGCATGGAGGCCATAACATAGGTAGGCCACCAAAAATCGGCAGCTTTTGCCAAGGCGTCTATACTGCGGCCGCCGAAACGTCCGTGCCAATGCAACATTCCGTCCTCGCTGTCTTTATGAGGCGGAAACAGGACCATATATTTGGCTTTGGAAAGACCGCGCACGTCTTTTACAGCCTCAAAGGTATACCAGTAATAGCCGTCGTAACCGGGAACGGGAGCCGTACCCTTATAGGCATATTCGCAGCTTATTTCTTTTTTGTTATTATCCGCATCAAGAACGGTAAAAACGACGGTGTTGGTACCGTCAAATTTCGCCTTTACGACAGGCGTTTCATACATAGCAGAAACAGCAGACTTAAAGCCTTCCAGCGTATAGTTGGGCAGCTTATCGGCAACATCTTTATACACAGGCTGTAAAGAAGCGTCTTCGCTCACAACATCTAGGGAAACCCACTCACCTTCCCACGCGGCAAGCTCCATTCCCTTCTGCATTTTTATACCGCCTTTAGCAGCCGGCATCGACTTACATGCAGTGAAAAAAGCTGCAAGAATCAATAAAACCGCTGTAAATTTTACAGCACTTTTTTTGTTAATCATAACTTTAACCTCTCTAAAATATATTTTGTATTTAAAGCACGCTTTCATTATACCATAACCGTAAGACAAAAACAAGATGTTTGCTTCATCTTACGGTTATTTATATGGAGAGTCTAATACCCTGTTCCAGTGCGCCGTACGATTCCCCGCCACAGCGGGATAGGCTTGCATTTTCAGGTAAGCCTAAAACATTATGTACCGGACGCTGCAGGACAGCCGCTCTTTTCTTCCTTATCCGGCGGACAACAGCATCCGCAGCTGCATCCGCTTTTAGGATTTATATTTTTTTCACCGCAGCTGCAAGCCGATCTTTTTCCGGTAAATATTCCGTAATACTTACGCACAAACAAAAAAAGAACGGCTGCAACTATTGCGATTGTTAGGATTTTTCCGAACATTCGAACCTCTTATTTTGCAGGGAAGGCCTCGATCCAGATTACTGCATCTTGAGACAGTTCTTTTCCTGCAAATTCTTTTACATCGCCTGCACCTAAAGCAGCAAAGCCCCAGTAACCGGCACGGGTCGGAACAAAGGAGAAAGTTCCATTTACATCAGCAATAATAACGGCAGCGCCTCTTTGGGTTTTGGCTTTTTTCTCGAATTTGCTCTTTTTCATATTTACGTCATAGTTGACATATTCAACTTCAATTTCCGCATTGGGAACGGGTTTTCCCTTCGAATCAACAACAACGCCTCTGAAAACACCGCCGACCCATACATCGTAGGGTTTTACCAAGGGCAAAATTTCAGGATATCCTTCCGCATTGCGGTTCTGCCAGTCGGTAGCCAGATCACCTTTGTTAATAAAGACCTTCGTGATTTGCTGAATGTAGGCATCTTCGGCGCCTTCAAAATAAGGATGCGGAACACCGATCAAAACCCAGTCTCCGCCTCCTCTAAAACCGTTGTCCTTATCCAAAACAAGGTCGAATGCGGAAGCCGTATTTTCGGAAGTCGAAAATTCGGTTTTTTTCAGGTTAGGAAGAAGGTCTTGTACCTTTCCCTTGTGAACGGAAAAGAATTTGTCGAAACCTTTGATTTCGCCCGCTTCGTTCTTTCCGATATCCATCGTGTGACCCGATTCAAAGGGGTGCGTAAACACAACCTTGAATTCGACGGCAGCCGTATTCGAATCGATGATGGACGTCGGCGTATAAATCATTTGAAAATGTGCAAATGAACCCATGCTGATCAAGCATAAAAACAAAATTACTCCGGTAATTTTTTTCATATAAAACTCCTATTTATATAATTATAAGCTGCTTCAAGCGTCCCCGAAAAAACCGCACAAACGGAAAACCTTTTGCACGCGGATCGGCCTTTTACGGAAAACAGCCCGAAACCTGCCAAAAAAACTATTGGGAGCCTCTAAAAACATCAGTTTTTAGATGGTTTCCTTAAATTTAATTTGCGATGTTTTTCATAAGTCTTTATATATTAATGACTTATGAAAAACTCGTCGGGCATCTCTAAAAATCCAACAAGGTTTTTAGAGATGCCCTATTCTTTACCCGCCTTTTCCGACATTTTTTTGAAAATCGGAGGCCATGCAAACATAACGGCAAACAACAAGATTACGATTATCAAAGCCGCAGGAGAAAAATCGGATTTTCTCGAAGGCTTTTTACTTTCTTCCATGGAAGCCGTATCGGCACTTTCCGAAGACTCAGGCGAATCGGCAGCCTGCATATCGCCCTCGGGGGCCGATGCCTCAATCCAGATAACCGCGTCCTGCGAAAGCTCCTTTCCTGCAAACTGTTTGTCCTTGCCTGCACCCAGAGCTGCAAAGCCCCAATAGCCTGCAACCGGCGGGATAAATTCGAAATAACCGGCCGCATCGGCCTTGATAATGCCGCCGCCTGCCTTTTTCAGTTTACCCTCTCCCGTAAACTTATAGTTTTGCATATCCACATCGTAATTCATATTCTCAAATTCGACTTCTGCATAGGGAACGGGTTTTCCGTCGGAACCTAAAACAACAGCCCTAAAAAGCCCGCCGGCCCACACATCGTAGGGTTTTACCAGCGGCATAATTTCAGGATAACCTTCCGCATTGCGGTTTTGCCAGTCCGTGGAAAGCGACCCCTTATTTATAAAGACCTTAGTTATCTGCTGAATATATCCGTCGTCGGCAGCCTCAAAATAGGGGTGCGGAACGGCTACCAAAACCCAGTCTCCGCCGCCTTTAAAACCGGCTTCCTTATCCAGCGTAAAGGTAAAAGCGGACGCCTTGTTTTCCGATGACTCGAATTCGATACTTTTCAATTTGGAAAGAAGGTCGGTTTTCTTCCCCTTATGTACGGAATAAAACTCCTTTAACCCCTTTATCTCGCCCGCCTCGTTTTTACCGATATCCATCGTAAGCCCCGATTCAAACGGGTGCGTAAACGAAACAATAAAATCGACGGCATTTACATCGGAAGATATTATTGAAGATGGAGTATATACGATTAAGAAATGAGAGAAAAGCCCCATACCCGCAAAGCATAAAAACAATACCGGTAATACAATCTTTTTCACGGTAAACTCCTATTTTTTCACTTTTTTGAACAAGACGATAATCAAAATAAGGTTAATTATCGCAAGACACAGGGCTGCAATTGCGGTAAACGAGGGGCCGATACCCGGCATTGCGGAAACCGTATCCATCGGTATCCAGCCGGAACCGCCTGCGGGAACGGAAACCGTCTGAGGAGCGGCCGCTTCTCCGTCCTGACCGCCTGCGTCGGCCGGCGCTGCAGCCTCACCTGCACTTCCAAAACCGCCGGCCGGTTCGGGGCCGTCCTTTACTATGATATGCCCGGGACCCGCATCGAAAGTAACCGTGTAAGGAACATTCGGCATGGCGAGGTTTATTTCGCCTACCTCAGGGAATTCGCCGTCCCATATCTTCTGCCCTGTAGCCTTATCGGTCAGATACAGTTTAACCCCCGCAGCCGACGCTCCGTTGGAAAAACCGCCTTGAACATATATGGTTCCGTCGCCGTTATCCTCAACGGTCAATAAGGGCGAGTGCGCAAAAACCGCCGCGGAACACATCATTACCATAAACACAAAACCTATTTTTTTCATCTTAACAGCTCCTATTCATATCTAAACCGGCTCAAAAACCGGCTTATTTTCGATTTTAAACCCCTTAAAAGCCCAGCAGTCTTCCGACCTGAAAAAGCAGCACCGCAACCAGAGAACTGAGTATGACCGGATAGACTATGCTGAAAGCGGTCCAGCCGACGCTCTGGGTTTCCGTCTTGGTCGTCATCATCGTGGCGATACAGGGCGGAAACAAGGCGATCAGCATCATAATCGTAAGCCCGTCCAGCGGAGTCAGTCCCGTTTCCTTATCCTGTATACGCGCCTCCAACACCTTGCCGCCGTCCTCGCTTGCCGATTCTACGCTATAGATCGTACCGAGGGTAGAAACCAAGGCCTCTTTTGCGGCGAACGAGCCGAGGATCGCGATGTTTACGCGCCAATCGAACCCCGCGTATTTCGTAACCGGTTCCATGGACTTACCGATAGAACCCAAAAGCGAATGTTCAAGGGTTTCCTTGTGGTGCTGAACACCTATCAGTTTTAAGTCGGCAGCGGCGGGACGCAGCGCCTTCGAAATAGCAGCCGCCTCGCTGTCGGTAACCGTGCTTCCGCTTATCTTTATACCGCCCGTCCTGACCAGCGCGAAGAAAAACGGGTTTACTTTTTGCCAATATGCATAAAACGCGGATTTTACAATGGGCTTTTGAAAGTCGGGCAGTGCCTCGTATGAGGCCAAAAAGTCCTTTTTCGAGGCGGAGTAGAGCTTGAAATATTCTTTAAAGGCGCCTATGTTTTTGCCCAAATCGATTTTTCCGCGCAGAGCGATCTTTGTAAGCTCGGGGTTTTGCAGGAACAGCCGGTTCATATTTTTAGCCGTTACTTCGGCCCCAAAATTACCGGTACCGAACCAATTAAGCGCCTCGTACAAATACATCTTTTCGATCAGCCGCTGATACTCCAAAAAGCCCTTTTCGGAAGCAAAATATTGGGAATACGAATTATTCGCCTTTCCCGCAAAATTCTGAATGTAGGTGTTTTTCTGAGCCTCATACTGTGCGTCCCGCTCCGAGCCGATCGACGGATAGTTGACGCCCGCCCAGATAACAACGGAAACCGCAACGACGGTCGTAGCAACCTTTTTGATAAAGCTCCATAGCCTCTCGAAGGTTCTGATCAAAACGCCCCGCAGCGTCGGCAGGTTATACGCGGGAAGCTCCAAAACGAAGGGTTCGGGCGTTCCCTGTACAACGTACAGACTGAAATACTTGGCAACCAGCAAGGCCGCGATCAAGGTTATAAAAGAAATTCCGCCTAAAACAAACCATTGGTATTTTACGAAAAAGATCCCCGTGATAAGCACATAAAAAGGAATTTTTGCCATACAGTTAAGCAGGGGCAAAATCAGAATCGTTACCAAACGGGACTTGTTATCGCGGATAGTGCGCGTAGACATAACGCCCGGCACGACACAGCCGCCCATAATGACGCCCGACAAGATCATCGGGAGGGTCGATTGGCCGTGCAAGCCGAACTTGCGCAAAATTCTGTCCATAATGAAAGCGAGGCGGGCCATATAGCCGACGTCTTCCAAAAAAGCAATCAAGGCAAAAAGACAGAAGAAAATGGGAACATAGTTCAAAATCATTATTGCCCCGTCGATAATTCCGTTTAAAAACAACCCTCTTAACGGACCCTCGTTGATAAGCCCCTCAGCGGGAATAAACTGCGAAACTATCGCCCGCACGAATTTAAACATCGGGAAGACCTTATCGGTCATCTTATAGCCCAAAATAACGGTTATCCAATAGAAGACCAAAACAAGCTCGACAAGGATAAGAAGCCCGTACACCTTATGGCACAAAACCTTATCCACCCTATCGGTAGCGTTGACACTCGAAGAGCCGCCCCTCGTATAAATAACGGCGGCCCCGCCTACAAAAACGGCGGACAACACAATATCAAGGACTATTCTAATAAAACCGTTTTGAAAAACCGGCACGGGAAGCATCAAGAACAAGGCGTCCAGAATATTATACGTTACCAAAAACAGCACCGCCGCCGAAACGGTTTCCGCAATCTTCCGTCTAACGCTTAACGACTGCACCGTCTTTTCTTCAAGCTCCGTCTTCGTAATGCAGCCGGACACTATTTTTTTTGCGGCGGCAGCCCGCGCAAGGGCTATTTCTATTTCGAAACTGTGCTTGTGTTTTTCCTTATGCGAAACCTCAAGCCCCCGTATAAACTCCAAAATAGCGTCGGGATTATCGAAATTCTTCCCCAGCTCTTCGATGACGGCAGTATCTTTTTCGCATAGTTTGACGGCCAGCCACCGCAGAGGCATCGGAATCGATTGATGAAGGGAAGCCGCCTTCAGTTTTTCCTCAATCCCGGACAGGGCCGTTTCCATATCCTCGCTGTAGGTAAGCGCAAACGGGGTTTGCTTTTCTTCCCGCTCCGCCATATCGGAAATAAGCTGCTTGAGCTCGCCTATCCTTTCTTTTTTCTTTGCAGAACCCGCAATAATGGGAACACCGAGAGTCCGAGACAAGCCGTCCACATCGATTTTAAGCCCCGCATACTTTGCGGAATCCATCTTATTCAGATACATTACAACAGGGCACTGCATTTCCAAAAGCTGGAAGGTCAGATACAGGTGCCGTTCCAAATTGGAACCGTCTGCAATATTTACCAATAAGTCGGGTTTTTCCTGTAAAATAAAGTTGCGGGTAACCCGTTCTTCGGGTGAATAAGAGGTAAGGCTGTAAGTTCCGGGCAAATCGGTTATAAACACCGATTGATCCAAGGCAAAGTACTCTCCGGTCTTTTTTTCTACCGTAATACCGGGATAATTTGCAACATGCTGATGCGCTCCGGTCATCATATTGAAAAGAGTCGATTTTCCGGAGTTTGGCTGTCCTGCAAACGCAAGATTTATTTTTTCTTTTTTCATAGTCTAAATTTCCGTTACGGCAATTTGCTTCGCTTCATCTTTGCGGACTGCCACCAGCGAGCCGCAAATGGAAATGTCGAACGGGTCCAAAAGAGGCGCTTTTCTGATAACGGACACCTCGGCTCCGGGGGTAAACCCGAGGCTTATAAGCCGCTGCAAGGTCATTCCCGTTATTTCGATACTGTCTATCACCGCACGCTTTCCCTGCTCCAATTCGTCAAGCGTCATATTCTACCTCCTGCCGCAATTATTTACGGGCAAACAAAGATTTTTGAAGCCAGATTATAATCTACCGCGTATTTCGCGCCGTTTACCAAGAGCAAAATCGGTCCTTTTTTATCGGCTTGAGTCGTAACAACGGTTATTTCCGTGTTTACGTCAACTCCGAAGCTGCGAAGCCGCGCGAATTCCGCCCCTGTACCGTCAAATTTAAGAACGGAGGCCTTATCACCCGCTTTTAAAACAATTAAGGGAATCATTGTCAGCCCTCACTCACAAAATATCAAAAACACCATACATCATATTTGCGTTTTAATCAATATATAAAGCTGAAAAAAATGAGATATTTTCTAATTTTATCAATATTATCATATACGCACCTCATTTACATTTAAAAATATTTGCGGGAGCCTCTAACAACTTCAAGCCTATCGGCTTGTTCTGTAAGGAAATTCATCAACTTGTCCGCTTTGCGGACTGCGAATCGGTTTTTTAGAGGTTTACCTTAAGCCCGCTTGCGGCATTTTCATAAGTCATTTGTACATAAAGACTTATGAAAAACTCGTTATCAGATTTGCTGATGAAGCATCTTTGTTCAGAAGTATGCGAAGCAAATACAACAAGGTTTTTAGAGGTGCCCTTGTAATAAACATTAGGACATCTCCCGTCTTAAGCCTTTCTTCAAAAAGCTTTTAAAACATGCTACACTGTATGCATGAAAAAAGACCGATCGGCAAATAGTTTCGGCACCGATTGCAGAACACGCTATCCGCTGTTTTTTGTTCACGGCATGGGCTTTAGGGACGATTCGCCCTTGTATTCGTATTGGGGCAGGATAACCGGCCGGCTTAAAGCGCTTGGGGCAAACGTGTTTTTCAGCAATCACGATTGTATCGGCCCCATACGCGATAACGCCATAAAAATTAAGGCGCGGCTGGACGAGCTTATCGAAACCGAACAACTTGAAAAGGTGAATATCATCGCCCATTCCAAAGGCGGTATCGAAGCCCGCTATCTTCTTTCAAGCCTTGGAGCGGCGGTACACACGGCCTCGCTCACCACGTTCGCAAGTCCGCATCGGGGAATTAAGGCTGTAGATATTGTCTGCCGCATTCCCTTTGCACTCCCTGCCTCCAACCCCCTTGTTAATGCGTATTTTAAACTGTGGGGAGATAAAAATCCGCAATTCAAAAAGACCGTTATGGAGCTCACGTGTAAAAGCATGGAAAGGTTCAATGCCGAAAATCCGGATGACCGGAACATACGGTATTTTAGTTATGCGGCGAAAATGAAAAACGCGCTTAGCGACCCGTTGTTCTTTTTTACCTTCCCGATAGTCAAATGCACTGACGGCGATAACGACGGGCTTATTCCCATTGAGTCGGCAAAATGGGGTTCTTTTAAGGGCGTCATAGAAAACAAAGGCAGACGGGGCATTTCGCATGCCGATGCGGTTGACATACGGCGCAATCCCATTGACGGGTTTGATATTACCGATGTTTATATCGAACACGTAAAGGAGCTAAAAAGGCTGGGGCTGTAAGGATTGCTCCTTTGACAATTTTCAAACTGATGCCTATAATAGACCTGTTCGGTAACTTTGTTGCCGAACAGGTCGACGAGTTCTAAATTGTGCAAATAGCACGATTTAGAACATCGCATTTCAAGGTAACCTGTTCTGAAACTGAAGTTTCCGAACAGGTTTAATATAAATATATGAAAGAATCGAAAAAACTGTTAATCACATTGCTGGTTGCAGCGGTACTGTTGACTGCTGTCGCTGCGACGGAAAATGCAGGCAGGGCGGTACTCGGTATAAGCCCGCATGAAAAAGAGATAACCGTACGGGCGGTAACGGCAGACGGCTCGCCCGTACAGGTAGAAGGCTGCACGGTTACGGAATTCCCGAGCGGCGAAGAAACGGTACTTACGGCAACGGGAACAAAGGTTGTCCTTAAAGGTGCTCTTATCGAGCTGGTCTGTTACGCTAACAAACTTACCGCGCTTGATGTCCGCGGTTTAACGGCTTTGCAGGAGCTGTATTGCCAAAACAATATGCTTACTTCGCTTGATGTACGGGAATTAACCGGCTTACATACGCTGTATTGCGGCAA
>CAUUSH010000032.1:0-19310 GCA_963547785.1 uncultured Treponema sp.
CGGCAACAGTTGTATATGCCATCTTAATCTTTGTGTTGTTAATCGTAAAAACCGGAGCCTTCTTAGTTATAGTCCAAGCTCTCGATATAAAACGTCAGCAGGTATTGCAGCTTCCCCGCTTTTTTCAAAGTCAGCCCATGCTTTTTCGGCAAGTGCAGCATCATTTCGGTATGCAGTGCTCTGTTCGGCAGATATAGCTGGAGGCGGTAAACGGATGTTTTGTCGTTCTTTAAAATGTAACAGTTGAACAAAATATCAATTTTGGAAACTGTTGCATTATGCCGTTTCACAATGAAATGAGAAACGGCATATAATAAGCGACGTTTGCGATAAGCAAACTCGCCCGTGTTTTTAAGCGGCGTAACAATGCCGCTTAAAATAAACCTTCCTTAAAAATAAGCATCCGCAGAAATTATCAAATTTCGAGGAATGCTTATTTTCCGCACTTTTACAATGAAATGAAAAAGCACATACAATAACGCGAGTTTGCAAAGCAAACTCGCCAGTGTTTTTAATCGGCGTAACAACGCCGATTAAAATAAACCTTCTTTTATCACCGCCTAATATCTATGATTTTCAAATTATAAAACGGAATTAAAATACCGTATATTTATCAGAAATTCAAATTGACAAAAACGGAAAATTCTGTTATACTACAAAGCCGTTCCGTTTAAGCGGAAAAAACACGGCGTTTCGGCGGTGGTACCCGTCAAAACGTCATCGGCCCTGCCCCGATGGTGGAATTGGTAGACACGCTAGTTTCAGGTACTAGTGCTTAACGGCATGGGGGTTCAAGTCCCCCTCAGGGCAATTTAAGGAAGTTGTAATGGAAGCCGGGTTGTTAACGGAAAAGGTTATGATCGTACGGCTGGTCGTCAGTTTTTTGGCAGCCTGCTGTATCGGTATGGAACGTGCAGGCAAAAGACAGATTGCAGGTTTGCGTACGCATATCCTTATTTGCGTGGGAGCCTGCGGTGCCATGCTGGTTTCCATCTGGATTCATCAGGCTTTTAACACAGGCGACCCCGCCCGCATTGCAGCGCAGGTTGTTTCCGGAATGGGCTTTTTGGGAGCCGGGGCAATTTTAAAAATCGGTGCAAACGTAAAAGGGCTTACGACAGCCGCCTCAATTTGGGTAATTGCAGGTATCGGTCTTGCGATCGGAAGCGGCTTGTATATAATGGGCGGGTTTATGACTGTCCTTTCGTTGATAACCTTGTCGGTAATGAACCGGCTTGAGTTAAAAATGTTTCCGCTGCGCCAAAACAAGTTTTTGGAAATTTATTTTAGGGATACGATGCCGCAAATGTCCGACATTATGGATATTCTGGCAGAACATTCCGTTTCGATTTTATCGTCGAACGTACGCACCTCGCGGTCAAAAAAGCGGCTTTCAAAACTCGTCCTTTTTATAAACGTGCCGAAAGGTTTGAATATAAAAACCATGACCTGCGATTTTCAAAAACTACAAGAGATAGATACGGTCATTTTAAAAGAAAAAGAGTCGGAGGATTCGCCTCGTGTATAGGGGTCTTTAAAACCGGCAAAGCGTATGGCTTAGTCCGTTAAAGCGGATTTCGAATCGGTTTTTTCGGTTTTATGAAATTCCGTACGTTCATACTGTATATGGGCATCTATAAAAAATCCAACAAGACTTTTATAGATGCCTATATAATAATCAACATTAAACAGGGAAGGGGTATATGGCAACCGATAAAGATATTCAAAGCGAATCATCAAAAATGATACTGTCCGCCTCAGGCTGGCGGAAAATTTTTGCGGCAGGCGGCAGCGAAGATTCCTCTGCGGATATAAAACACGAAGACGCGCTTTTAGTCTGTCTTGCTGCTGTTTCTTTTGCGGAATTTCTTACAGCCCATTACCCCGAAACCGAAACAATCGTCATCGGCCGCGATGCCCGTCCGACAGGAGCCGCCTTGCAGGAAACCTTTGTAAAAGCGCTGGTTTCTGCGCCGTACACCTTGGAAGTCATCGGCTGTGCGGCCGCCCCCGAAATAATGGCATACGCAAAAAAACGGAACGCAGCGTTCATCTATATTTCCGCAAGCCATAACCCTGTCGGGTATAACGGAATCAAATTCGGTTCAAGTTCAGGCGGCGTTTTAAATGCGGAACAGGCAAAAATTCTTATCGATCTTTTTTCTGAAAAATGTGCAAGCAATAAGGCAGCCGCACAGGCAGAACGTATCCTTGCCTCATTCGATCCGGCCGAAACGGAAAAAATACTATCACAGATGCCGCATTTAAAACGGCAAGCTCTGTGCGCATATCACAATTTTTCTAAAGAAGTTATTTCGGGATCGCAAGATGCGGCTGTGCAGCGGCAATTTTTTGACCGCTGCAAAACGGCTTGCGAAAAAGCGGAAAAAGAAAACGAGCCCGTTTGCATTGTGTGCGATTTTAACGGAAGTGCACGGGCAGCATCGATCGATCGGAGTTTTTTCGAAGAGTGCGGAATAAAACTCATCGGTATGGCGGAAAAGGACGGCGACATACGCCACGCGATCTTGCCTGAGGGCGAGAACTTAATGTTTTGTGCGGCAGAAATGGAACGCCTTCGCAAAAACGGAAAAACGCTTTTTGAAAAAAACTGTTTTTTGGGCTATATGCCCGACTGCGACGGAGACCGCGGCAACATCATTTATTGGAGCTTGAGGCAAAACAAGGCGCTCATTTTGGAAGCGCAGGAAGTGTTTGCCCTTTCCGTAACGGCCGAACTTGCCTATCTTGCATACCTGCACGAAAGCGGCGGGCCTATTGCGGTTGCGGTAAACGGGCCGACTTCCTTACGCATAGAAGAAATAGCGGCCTGTTTCGGGGCTCAAGTTTTTAGGGCTGAAGTCGGCGAGGCAAATGTTGTAAACCGCGCTGCCGAGCTGCGGGCGCAAAACTACACCGTGCGCATTTTGGGAGAAGGTTCTAACGGCGGAAACATCACCCACCCCGCTTCCGTGCGGGATCCGCTGAATACGATTTTTGCAATTTTGAAGTTTTTTTTGCTAAAATCGGAAAACGGAAAAAAAGGTCTTTTTGAAATTTGGTGCGAAAAATCGAATCGGCAAAAAAACTACAAGCCCGATTTTTCCTTGGACGATATTATCGAAACGCTTCCCCGCTACGCTACCACGCCGACGGGCGAAAGCCGCGCCATGCTTAAAATAACATCTCAAGATCATTATGCATTAAAACGGCAATATCAAAAAATATTCGAAAAAGAGTGGGCGGAAAAAAGGGGTGAGTTGCACAAAAAATTCGGCATTGCTTCTTACCGCAGTTTTTGCAATAACGGAACGGTGCAAAAAGAAGACATAAAAGATTTCGGCATATCGCAAAAGGGCGGGCTTAAAATTCAGTTTTACGATACGGCAGGTGAACCCGTCGGGTTTATCTGGATGCGCGGTTCGGGAACGGAGCCTGTGTTCAGGATTATGGCCGACATAAAGGGCGGTTCGGTTGACGCCGAAAAATATCTTGCCGAATGGCAGGGCTGTATGGTAAAAAGGGCCGATACGGCAAAGGGGTAAAAGATGGGTATTAGAGGAGAACTGTTTACGATTCAGATTCCTGCGGAGAACAGGACGTATTTTTTTAACGTAAAGGAGAACACGCGAGGCAATGTTTTTTTGCAGGTTGTCGAGAGCAAGGTTTCCGAGGGAGTCGGTTTTGACCGGCACGCTATCGTTGTGTTCGAAGACGAGATGCAGCCTTTTTTGCAAGGCTTGGATAAGTGTATTGAATTTATCGAAAAAAATAGAAAAGAGAAATTCAAGGCGAAGGCAAAAAAGGCGGCCGAATTTCATTCTTCAAAAGAAAAAAAGCAGGAAAACGCCGCCGATAAACAGGGCGGGAAACGGGTCAAACGGATAATCAAAAAACAGCCGAAGTAAGGGGAAAAAACGGGCAGACGGCGGCCGCGCTTGACGGATAAAACTTTGCAGCCTGCAGGTGTGCTTGCATTCCGTATTTTTCCTTTTTTAAAAACAACCGCTGCAAACATTCTTGTCTAAGCCGCTTTTTTATGATAAAATCTCCCGCAGGAAAGCCTTGTTTTTTTCACAATGCTTAAGGAGACTTTTTATGATGAATAAGATTATCGAATGTGTTCCAAATTTCAGTAATGGGCGGGATCCGGAGATTCTCGAAAAGATTGTCGCACCTTTTCGCGGAAAAGAAAACGTTAAGCTCTTGGATTACGAATCAGACAAAGATCATAACCGTTCGGTTGTAACCGTAATCGGAACCCCGGAGGAATTAAAAAAGACTGTTGTTGAAGCTGTAGGAATAGCGGCAAGCTTTATCGACCTGCGCAAACATGAGGGGGCTCATCCTAGAATGGGCGCTACGGATGTTGTGCCTTTTATTCCCATTAAAAATGCGACAATGGAAGAATGCATCGAGCTTTCAAAGGAAGTGGGAAAGATAATTTGGGAACAGCATAAAATTCCTGTCTTCTTATACGAAAAATCGGCCTCGGCTCCTCACAGAGAAAACCTTTCCGCCATAAGAAAGGGGCAGTTTGAAGGAATGGCCGAAAAGATAAAACAGTCGGAATGGAAACCCGATTTCGGCGGTACGGAAATACACGCATCGGCAGGCGTTACGGCCGTCGGCTGCAGAATGCCCCTTGTCGCCTTTAACGTAAACCTTGCAAGTAAAGATCTTTCAATCGCCGACAAAATTGCCAAAAAGGTGCGGTTTATCGGCGGGGGTTTAAGGTTTGTAAAGGCGATGGGCGTTGATTTAACCGAGCGGGGAATAGTCCAAGTCTCTATGAATATGACCGATTATACGAAAACAGCGCTGTATCAGTCTTACGAGATGGTCAAAATGGAAGCAAGACGATACGGCGTAAATGTTGTCGGTACGGAAATTGTCGGTTTAACACCGATGGCCGCCCTTATGGATGTCGCTTCGTATTATCTTCAAATCGAGAATTTTGAATTTAAGCAGATAATAGAAGCAAGATTATTGGAATAGGGCTTGCCCGGCTTTTAGAAATAAATTAGCTTTGTTTTTCGGACAAACGGAAGCAAGGCTTTTATGAATTAGGAGATGTATGGCAGAAATTGAAAAAATAAACTTAGCCGATATGGACGAAGAAGACTACGATACGGTCTTGGCTGCCGATATTTATTTTAACGGCAGAATTGCCTGCAAAAAACCCTTTATGATTAAGGGCAGTATTGAAGGCTCCATCGCTTCCACAAGCGATATCACTATAGAAGAGTGTTCTGACGTTAAGGCGAATATCAGGGCAGATAGAGTTATCATAAAGGGCAGTGTTGAAGGAAATGTCAGCGCTGACACAATGGTGCACGTTTTTTCCTGCGGAAAACTTATCGGCGATGTAACGGCTCCTGAGGTGATACTGGAAAGCGGTTGCGTTTTTAACGGAATTTGTACAATGAAAAAAGATGTTCAAAATGAAAAATAGAAAAAAAACGAACGGTTTGTTTTGGCGGGCAGCACGGGCGGCTGTTTTTTTAGTTTTTGCCTTAGGCTCTTTTTCCGCCTTTGCGCAGCAAAAGCCCGATGCTCTGGTTCTCTATAGACAGGGAAAATATAATGAGGCAGCCTCAGTTTGTGAAGGCGAAATAAAGGCGAATCCGAATAATTTGGACAGCTATGTGGTTTTAACATGGGCACTTTTGGCTGCCGGTTTATATCAAAAAGCCTATGATATTAGCGTGATGGGAAGAAACGTTGCCCGCTCCGATCCGCGGCTCATTGTTTCTCAGGCGGAGGCCTGTTATTATTTAGGGAGAAATGCGGAAGCGCTTAAATTGTTTGAAGATTATATTTCCTATGCGCCGAACGGAGTAAAAATTTCTTCTTCGTATTATTTTATGGGAGAACTGTACCTTCGTTTGGCCAAGTATAAACACGCTGATATAGCGCTTTCTGCGGCGGTTACCCTTGAAACCGTCAACAGCCTTTGGTGGTCGCGGCTGGGGTATGCCCGCGAACAGACAAGGGATTACCGCTATTCGCTGGAGGCCTATAACAGGGCGCTCACCTTAAATAAAAACCTTACCGACGCCCAAAGAGGAAAGGACAGGGTTTTAAAGAAGTTCTAAAATTACCGCCGGTTAAAATCAGCTTATTACGATTAATCGTGGAATTCCCTAAGCCGCCAAAAAGAAAGCACTTGAGTGTTCTTAAAAAAAGCGCAAAGACTGCGGTTTAAGGCGGAAGAGTATCCGCGTGTTTTATCTGCGGTTTCGGGAAAGCAAAATAAGACGCAAAAGGCTTGCAACGGCGGTTAGGGCGGAAGCGATATAGGTAAAAGCGGCGGCTGTTAAAACAGCCCTAGCTCCCTTCAGCTCGCTTTCCGTCAACACTGCATTGTTTTCCAGAATTTTTAAGGCCCTGCGGGAAGCGTCAATTTCGACGGGAAGGGTAATCAGATAAAACAAGACCGCCGCCGCAAACAGAATAATGCCTAAATTCAGCAGTATCGGTATGCCGAAAATAAGACCTGCAATGGCAAGATAAGGTCCTGCAGCAGAACCGATATTTGCTGCCGGAACAAGCATACTTCGTAAAATCAACGGACCGTAGCCTGCCTTATCCTGAACAGCATGCCCTGTTTCGTGAGCGGCTACACCCACAGCCGAAATAGAGGTTTGACCGTAAACGGGCTCGGAAAGCCGTAAAACCTTATGCCCCGGATCGTAGTGGTCGCTTAAATATCCGCCCGTTCTTTTAACGCTTACATTGGAAATTCCGTTTACCCGCAGCAAAAGACTTGCCGTTTCAAAGCCGGTTATTCCCCGCTGCGTTTTTATCTTAGAATATTTTGCAAAAACCGATTTTACCCGCGCCTGCGCAATCATAGACAAAAGTAGCGTAGGAACAACCAAAACCAAATAATAATCAGAAAACATCTATTCCCCCTAAAACCGATGAAAACCTTGTACCGTTTTAAACGGCGCTTTTATTACGGTATGGAAATAAAACTCCTTATATATTATACTGAAAAATATGCGGAATGTCATCTTTATTTTATATACTTCCTTCGTTTTATTTTTTTCGCTGCTTTTATATGGAATATCGGCGGCAATCGTCTTATACAAAAAGGTGATAGCCCTCAGCGCAAAAAGGTTTGAAGCGGATCTTTTACAAAAAGGTCTTGAAACAACCGGCAATAAAAAAGACCTTTTTAGGACGGCCGAAAAGGAAAAGCTTTGTATCATTGTAAGCACCGTTTGTGAAGACGCGGAAAAGGAATTGCTCGTAACTGCGAAAACCGCCGACGCCATTATTCTTTACACGCCCGATGCGGAAAACTTTACGTTCGGTTTAGGCTGTATTAAAAAGTTGAAAAACACAGTCTATTCCCGCTTAAAAGATTATAAACCTGAAAACATTTTTTTTAAGGGAATGGGCTGGGGGTGCAATACCCTTATCCTATTCCGCAAAACCGCAATGCGGGCAAAACGGATTCCCCTGTCCAATTATTGCTTTATCAATATGCCTCCCGATTATAAAAGGGAAGCGGCTGCCGCCAGCCTAAAAATAACAGGAGCCTTTAGTCCGCTAAGCCCCTTTGTCGTTTTAGGCTTAAAAATAACGGATTTTGTACAGAAGTTGAAGTTATGCTGCTTTTAAAATTCAGCTTAATTTTGCTTGCCGCGCAGTACTGCAAAACCGATAAAAAAATAAAAAGCGCCGTCTTTTACAACAGCGCTTTTTTTACATTTGCTTTTACGAATCTAAAAAGGTTTGAAAACTATTTGCGTTCACCCAGTTCTTTATCCAAAATCATAAGCCCGCAGCCGCTTGTTCCCGTATATTTAAAGCGGTCTAAAATATCCCGCACGCTCTCTTCTTCCTCAACCTGCTCATTTATAAACCAAACTAAAAAGGTCTGCGTTTTATAATCTTTTTCGGCCAAGGCAAGCTCGTATAGCTTATTGATAGAATCAGTTACAAACTGCTCATGCTTTAGGATTTCTTCAACAACCTTTTCCGGTTTTCCGTATTTGGTTTTAGGTGCATCGATCTTAGCAAGAGAAGGAGTTGAACCTGCAGCAAAAATAAATTCATAGATTTTCATTGCATGTCCCATTTCTTCTTTTGCCTGTGTTTTTAGCCAATGGGCAAACCCGGGCAAACCTTCGGTTTCAAAGTGAACCGCCATTCCGAGATACAAATAAGCGGAGGCCAGTTCTTTATTGATTTGTCCGCTTAAAGCATCCGTTAATTTTTTACTTAACATAAATTACCTCCATAAAAGTATTGATATAAGCACGTGTTAAATTTAATATTTTCTTTATAAATAGTCAAGTTTTTTATTCATATAGAAGGTTTTATGTTCCGCTGCTATGCGTAGAAGTTGGCGATTGGGCATAAAAAAACTCAAGCCTTTTGGACTTGAGTTTTTTGGTAAGCATTGATGTTTTCTAAAACGCTATTTTATAACGCCGCATACAATTCTTGCCCCGCCGCCGCCTAAGGGTGCCGGATGATCGCTGTGATTATCGCCGCCTACGTGAATCATCAAGGATTTGCCTTTAATTTCTTTAAGCTTTTTAATTTTAGGTGCCAGCACGGGATACATTGCGTTTCCGTCCTTATCGACATAGAGGGCGGGTAAATCGCCTTTATGACCCTTATCGTCCCATGGGAATGAGTGCTTTTTGGTGTTTGCAGGATCCCAGTGTCCGCCTGCCTTTGTACCAAGCCCCTTTTCGGTAGCTCCGCAGTCTCCGTTTTCGTGAATGTGAAACCCGTGTTGTCCGCTTTCCAAGCCCTTTAAATTGGGGAAAAACGCCAAGCCGTACTTTGTTTCAACAACAACAACCTCGCCTATCAGGGTATCTCCGGTTTCGCTCAACAAATACATAGGAACGACAAGGTGCTTCGCTTCCGATTTGGGGTCATACTGCATGTGCATATGATCTTCATCGGCAAAGAGCATTGTACCTGCAAAAATTGCGGCACAAATCAAAAGAATTTTTTTCATAATAAAACCTCTTAAAACTATAATATTCTTTATAAACAGTCTTTGTGCGGATAAGTTTCATTTTTAGAACGATTAAATTAATCAGCACATAGTGTGTCTTAATTTAATTTCGAGTTTGCTTAGCACTGAATAAGATCTTCACCGCACAGTGAACGGGTCATTCATCAAGCATAGAGAGAAGGCTTTACTGAACGGTGAAAGGCGCTTATGCCTTTGCCGTGCAGGGCTGTTTAAAAATCATTTTCCGTACTTTTTTAAGCGGCGTTTTTTTATAGGAAAGTTTTATCTATACTAAATTAAAAGGATTGCCGCAAGGGTACAAAGACCATATAAAATAAGCAAAAGCACTTCGGCGGCATACATTAGTTTTATGCACCGTTTAATATCGTTTTTTTCGATGGGTTTCAGTTCATCGCCGATATAGGGTTTATCGGAAAGAATGCCGCCGTAAAAGTTAGGTCCGCCGAGCCGTATACCTAAAAGCCCTGCGGCAGCGCTTTCGGGGTGGGCAGAATTGGGGCTCGGATGTTTTTTTCTGTCCCTGCGCCAAACCCTAAAACCGTTTTTAAGGCGGTTTTGCCGGTCAAAGGTAAAAACGGAACCGGCAATCATCAATAGGGCGCACAGGCGGGCAGGAATATAATTGGCCGCATCGTCGAGCTTTGCCGCAAAAAACCCCAGATCCCCGTACTTTTCGTTTTTATAGCCGAGCATCGAATCCATCGTATTTATCATTTTATAGGCCATACCGCCCGCCGTCCCGAAAAAAATAATAAACAGCAAGGGGGCAATAACGCCGTCGCCCGTATTTTCCGCAACCGTTTCGACGCAGGAGCGTATAATACCGGCTTCGGTAAGAGTTTCGGTATCCCTCCCGACGATATTCGCAACCTGCCTGCGCCCTTCTCCTATGCCCTTTTCCAAGGCATAAAAAACCTTACAGGCCTCTTTTTGCAGGCAGCGTGCCGCAATGCAGGTATAACAAAACCACACCGAAAGGCAAAAGTAAACGGCCGGATACCGTTTTATGCATTCCGATAAAAAAAAGAAGAGGCAGAATACAAAGACCGTATTGAAACAAGCGATACACAATCCGCAGACTTTTAAGCCTCTGCCGGTTTTTGCGGCTTTTCGGGCGAGTTTTTCTTCAACTTTTACGGCAAAGCCCATCAGTTTAACGGGATGAGGGATGGCGTACGGATCACCTAAGACCAAGTCCAGCAAGACGGCGGAAAGCAAGATAAAGAAAGGGTCGGCATAATGCGAAAGGAAAAAAGCGTACATTTTGTTTTTGCAAAAGAGCCTTTACGGAAAAACCGCCTTGCTTCGAGAATACACCCTGACGGCAAGACGGTTTTTATGCGTTGTCGAAAACCTTTTGTTTGAGGTTCCCGCAAAGCGGTTTTATTTTTTTATGTCAGAGGCCCTGACCCAGCCCTTTTTTTGTTTGCTTTGGATATAAAACCATTCGGCTTCCGCTCCGTTCTCCGAAGCAGGGTACCGGCGAGTTGCCACAGCGGAAGAGCCTGCTTTGAGCATATTCAGTACCCGCACGTACTCCAAATCGGAATTGGGGATACTGAGCAAATTAACATCTTCGGGGACAGTAACTTTTTCGTTTATCTTTTCCGTCGAAACGGTTTTCATATAGTTTTCTTCTTTGATGATAATTTCTGCAAGGGTTTGAAGATCCGGGATAACGTCGTTGTAGCCGGAATTCATTTGGATTGCATTACGGAAAAGTTCTGCCCTAATGGTATCGTTCCTCGATTCCATCGCAACCTGAGCAAGAATCATTGCAGCGACATTTACGTTGTCCAGTTCCACGAGTTCTCTTTTTACGAATTTTTCTTTAACCGTCCATGAGGTAATAAATTCGGAACTGTAGGCAGCGATTTTTACGAATTTGCCGTCTTCAAGGCTGTCCTGGTATGCCGCGACTATCAGATATTGCGGAATAATTTCGTCAGTCATGGCCGCCAGCGATTCCGATTTATATAAAACTGCATTCTCGCCCAAAATAAAAGCGGGAACGGTACCGGGTTCGTAGGAATAATCCTGCACCCAATATTCTTTGCCGTTTAATTCGACGTGAAAAAAGCTGCGCTTTTGGCCGTCTGTCCGAAACGCTTCTTTTTTCTCGCCCAGATACAAGGCGATGTCGCCGAGCGAGGCTTCTGCCGCCCATTTCATTTTACCCTCATCGGTTTCGGTGTACAGTCCCGCCTTGTTTACATAGATAACACCGGTTGAACCCGACTCCGCCGGAAAGCCCGTTCTGTCTGCGGAATCCCTGTCCATACCGCCGTTTTCCTGCGGTTCTTCGAACTGTGTTTCCGCCTTATTCGCATCTTCTTTTTTAGAACATGAAAAAAGCAGGATTGCCAAAAAAGGCACCAAAACAAGAATTCTCTTTAAACTTTTCATCTTCCCTCTCCTATAAAGTTGTTGTTTGACAAATTATCAAATTTTTATTTTATATTCAACAATTCCAATTCGAAAACCAAAAAGGCGTTGGCAGGAATAACACCTCCTACAGCTTGGCTTCCGTAACCGAGTTCCGGCGGAATGATGATGATTCTTTTTTCGCCCAGCTTCATTTTCGCAGCCTGACTGTCGAATCCCGGAATCAGTCTGCCTGCACCCGAAACAAATTCTAAGGGCTTATGCATATCGGAGTCGTCGAAAACCTTTCCGTTTGCAAGCAGCGAGCCCTTGTATTTCATTGTCAGGGTTTTGCCGCTGCCTGCAGATTCTCCCCGCCCCTCTTTTACGGTAAAAAAGTAAACGCCGTCCGTGTCTTTTTTTGCAGGCGGATACTTTTTGGTAATCAGATCAAGCATTTTTTTATTTGCTTCTTCGGCATCTTTTTTTGCAGCCGCAACAATTTTTGAAAGATAGCCGTTAAAAGAGGTTTGGTCAGCCTTGAAAGCGGCTGCGTCCTTGCCCCTGCGCTCGATTTTGACCGTTTTGATTTTATCACCCTGTGCGATCTTATTTACAACATCTTGTCCGGAAACGACCCGCCCGAACACAGTATGTTTTCCATCAAGCCACGGCGTTGCAACGTGGGTAATAAAAAACTGCGAACCGTTCGTTCCGGGTCCTGCGTTTGCCATCGATAAAACGCCGGGGCCGTCATGTTTTAGTCCTTCGGCAAATTCGTCGGGGAATTTATATCCGGGTCCGCCCGTACCCGTTCCCATCGGATCCCCGCCTTGAATCATAAAATCGGCGATAACCCTGTGAAAGGTTAGGCCGTTGTAAAACGGCTTTCCTTTTGACGCATCAAGCGTACCTTCGGCGAGGCCTACAAAGTTACAGACTGTAAGAGGCGTTTCTTTGTAATACAGTTTTACGATAATATCGCCCTTATCCGTTTCGATGACGGCGAATAATCCGTCTTCTTTCAAGGCCTTAAGCGTTTCTTTTGCACTCATTTTTCTTTCTCCTTTTTCCGCGGTGTTCGTTAGGATAATTGCGGCTGCCGTTGCAGTTGCTACAATCATAAAAACAACGCCGATGATAATCATTAAAAGATTTCTCAATTTCATTATTCCCTCCATAAAAACTTTTTGTTAAGTTTCTTTTTCCATTATTTTATATTGATGTATAAACCAGTCGTACAGGGCCTGCGAGCGGGCGGAAAACGAATTTTTGAGCTTTTTTTCAAGACCGGGAAGTTTTGTAAAATCGGCCGCTGTAGCGCAATATACTAAAACATAGCCGTCCGCGTCGTGGACTGCAAGCGTTATCCGCAGGTTATACGGTGAAATAACATTAAAAAAGGAATATTTTAAGGTTTCGGTGTTTACACAGATAAGCCCTGTATCGTTTCTGTCCTGAAAATAGCCGTATTCGTACCGATAATTTCCGAAAGTTAGGTCTTCCTGCTGTACCAAAACCGTCAGACCGTCGGCCGGTCCTTCGATCGGGTCGGCGATTTTTTCGAAAACACCCTTTGCCGTTTCTTTGACTGCGTACGATTTTTTGTAAAAGGTCCGCATCGCCTGACGGCTGTGCGAATAATATTGAAGGCCTTCCAGTTTTGAAACGGAACGCAGTATCTTGGAACAGTCGATTTTTGTATCGGTTTCTTTTTTATACAAATACAGGTTTTCGATTAAAAAGGCGGGTTTTTTGTCCGTTTTCCGTTTTAAGGCCCCGATTTTCCGTATCAGCGGCAGGCGGGGCGCCGCAGCAGGGCTCATATCGGCGCTTTTATACTTGTACGTTAAAAGGGAGCCTTTGGAAACGAGCTCTCCTGCAGCTTCTGCACCGATTATTTTTGAAAGCCGCTCTTTTATGCCGGCTTCTTCGGCAAAAACCGCCGTTAAAGAAAACAAGCAAAAGACAATAAAAAGCCGCAATTTTTTCATAATAACACTCCGTTTTATAAGCTTAAGAAGGCTGCGTTTAAAAGCCGCCTACATTCCGCGGTAAAAAACCCTCACCTGTTTGTATAAACCGCTGCCCTCGCTTTTCGTTTCAATATCGCTGATGTCGTTTAAGGTAGAATGGATAATGCGCCTTTCGTACGGATTCAGCGGTTCTAAAAGCTGGGAGCGCTTTGTAAGCCTAACCTTGTCTGCTGTATCGTATGCCATTCGCACCAGCGACTCTTCCCGCCTTATCCGGTAGCTTTCGCAGTCTACGGAAACACGCGCATGGCTAAAACCGATCGTCCCTGCATATACATTTGCTAAAAGTTGAACGGCATCCAGATTTTTGCCTTTTTTACCTATTAACATAGGGGCGTCCTTCGATTCAATTCTAAAGGCAAAACTCTTTTTATCTGCAGAAACAACGGACACAGAACATTCATACCCCATTTTCTCCGCTATGGTTTGAAGAAAAACTCGTATTTTGTCGGCGGCGCCTGCAATATCACCGCTTTGAACGGGTTCGGACGGCGATTTTTCCAAAGCGTGTGCCGCCTCTTTTTCGGCTGTTTTTCCCCGCAGAGTTTCGTCTACATGGACACGGATTTTCGCATGCCCCTTTTTAAACAGCGAATTTTTTTGAATCTCTACGATTTCAACATCAAATTGATCTTTTTCAAGTCCCAATTCGGCTACGGCAAGTTCTATGGCCTCCCGTTCCGTCTTGGCTTCAAATTCATATGTCATAAGTTTCTCCTAAATAAAATATCAAATTAAAATCTTTAAGCGGCTTGCACCGATTCGGCCTCCGCCGGTTTTGTAAACGGATTAAACCGTCTGCCGTTTATTTAAGTCGAAAACGGTAATCGGCATTTTTTAACTCTTCTTTTTCTTCATAGCCCTGTTTATAAAAACCTGTTGCAAAAGCATTAGCACGTTGGAAAATATCCAAAACAATAACAGTCCTGACGGCGCATTGTAAAATATAAAAAAGAAAAATAGGGGCATAAAATACAGCATCAGTTTCATCGACGAATTTTGCTGAGCCTGACCCGGCGTTTGCGTCAGTTTTCCGTATAAAAGCTGCGAAATGACGTACACAACCGGCAGTATCCTTAAATCGGACCAGCCCAAAAACGGAAGCGAAAAGCCGAATTTTAAAACGCTGTCGCCCACCGATAAATCTGGAATCCAGCCGGGAATAAAACTTGCACCTCTAAACTCGAAGTAGTTATTAAAGAGACGGTACATCGCAAACAAAATCGGCAGCTGAATCAGCATGGGCAGACAGCCTGAAATGGGGTTATAGCCCGCATCTTTGTAAAGCTGCGCCATTTCCGCATTCAGTTTTTGCGGGTTGTTTTTGTACTTGGTTTGAAGCGCCGTAATCTGCGGCTGCATTTCCTGCATTTTTTGCGTAGCTTGAGAGCTCTTTTTTGTAAGCGGGAAGAAAACCGCTCTCATCAAAATTGTAAGAAGAATGACCGCAACACCCCAGTTCGGAATAAGCTTATACAAAAGTTCCATTGCCTTTTTCAAAAGCCATTCTAAGGGCTGCAAAAAACCGCCTGAAGCTGCAACTGCGTCAATCCTTAAATTATCATATCCGTAATTGTTTGAAACTGCGCTGTTATAAATATTAAGCACCTTTTCGGAGCTCGGCCCTATGTAAATTCTATATTGATCGAGGGAAGAATTTCCCGTTATCGGCGGCCTTGAAAGAAATATTTGCGAATTGTACAGAGGCGCCTTTTGCTCTTTAAAACCCGAAAAGGTCATTTTTTGAATGGGGTCTTTCGGAATGACAATTAGGGCAAAATATTTTCCTGAAACGCTCGCCCAAGACGCAAGGCGCGTAATAACCTTCGTTTTTCCTGCGGTAATTCCCCTTTCTTCATTTTTTTTGCCGTCTACAAAATAGGAAAAATACCGGTATTCGTAACGGTCTTTGGCAGCATCCCATTCGGGGCCTATTTGCGGAGAGGTGCGCAGGGTATACGCTTCTTCGCCGAATGCTAACCCTTTCATTCCGTCCTTACCTTCCACCGCAATTTCAAGGGTAAACATATAATCACCGGGAATAAAGGTATAGCGTTTTGCAAGGGTAAAAATAATCTCGCTGCCGTCAACCGCATTTTTAACCGCAATATCCCTGTAAAAGCCGATTTGTTTTTTGCCGTCAGGGAGTGTTTCTTCTTTAACGTTAAAAAGCAGATCGACTGCACGGCTGTCTGCCCCGCCGAAGGCAACGGAAAAAGCCTTGTTTTCGGCGGTTATATTTTCGGCCATTTCTACGCGGTCGGTACCGTTTGCGGAAGCATGTTCTTTTAGTTTATAGGAAATAATATCGCCGCCCTTATTCGTAAAAACGGCTTTTATTAAATCGGTTTCGACGGTGTAGTTTTGCTCGGAGGAAGGTACTTGGGAATCCGTACCCGCATCCGTTAGGGTTACAGTCTTCTTTTCCTCCGCCTCAGGCTGAGAAAAGGTATTTTGCAGGATATCCGTGCCTGCGGTTTGCGCTGCAGGTTCCGGTTTTTCCGAAACGGCGGTGCGTTCCGGCGGAAAATATTTTTGTTGAATATACATCGCAGCGCCTATTACAATCATCGATAAAACGATGGCCAGTACGGTATTTTTTTTCATTGACAAACTCCTAAAAAAATTAAAATATGACGCTTAAAAAGCGCATATTTTAGGGAAAAAAAATTTAAAACAATCGGCTTTTTCGGGGAGATTTTAGACACAAACCGATTTACGGTGCAGACTTACAAACCGCAGGATATATGTACTTTTGTATGCCTAAAAAATGCAAAACAAAGTACCGCAGGCGAATTGCCGTAAGCGAAATAAAAATAAACCGCAGTAAAACCGTTTTTATTTAAGGAACGGGATCATACCCGCCCTTAACAAAAGGATTACACCTAAGAATTCTTAAAAAAGCCATATACGAACCCTTAAAGGGGCCATACTTTTTTATGCTTTGAAGCGCATATTCGGAACAGGTGGGATAGTACCGGCAGCATGGGGGGTAATGAGGAGAAATTGCCTTTCTATAAAAAACAATTACAGCACATAAGATTTTTTCCAAAAGCCGCTTCATAAAACCTCATTATATATTTTTGCCGCCTTAAAAAGATATATCATCTTATTAAGACAGATCGAAAAATCTATTTGCCGGGGAAAAATCAGCAAAATAAAATCGTATCCCGTTTTTAACCGGCTTTTTATCAGACGGTATGCTTCCTTTGAAAGCCGTCTTGCCCTGTTTCTTTCGACTGCCGAACCGTAGCCCCGTTTAAAAGTACATAAAAACCGGTTATACTCAAGCCCGTTAGCCGAAAAAAAAAGACTAAAGCCTTCAAAGCTTTTTTTTAAGCCTTTTTTAAACGTTCCTTTTATACAGGTCTTATCTTTAAGCCGCTCTTCACCGGGAAATTTCAACTTATCCGCACCTGCCCGAAATTAATACGGCTTTTTCTCATCGGAAACGGAAAGTTTCTTTCTGCCCTTTGCTCTGCGGCGGCTTAAAATAGCTCTGCCGCCTTTTGTTTTCATCAATGCACGGAATCCGAAGCGCCTGACCCGCTTTGTTTTACTGGGTTGATATGTCCGTTTCATAAACTAGACTCCTTATATTATAGAATAAGCGGACAATCTTTGCCGTTTATTCAAAAATTTTCATTAACTCTAAAGCTTATACAAAACTATACGTTTTATGGAAGGCGGATTATATCATTTACCTGCACAAAAGTCAAGCCAGCGCGGAGGGTTTTGTCAATACACCATAGAAACATTCCTTAAAATTCAACAGTTGAACAAAGTTTGAACTTTGGAAACTGTTGAATTACGCCGTTTCGTAATATAATGAGAAACGGCATACAATAAGCGACGTTTGCAAAGCAATTTCGCCAGCGTTTTTAGACAATGCCAACTGCATTGTCTAAAAGAAGCCTCCGGTTTTATTATGCCGACACCATGATTTCTTTCTACACGGCCTTTAGATTGAGCCGAATGTGCCGGTATTATCTATATTCCAAGCTTTTCACAAGTTTTTTGAAAAGGGGTTTTAGGCCTTACCTGGTCTTATCCGAAAATGCTTTTCCCAGCAAAATAGGCACAATCATGGAGGAAACGATAATCAGCAAAATGACCGGTGCAAAGTATTCGGCTTTAACCATCCCGGCCGCAAGTCCCTTTTGAGCTACAATGAGGGCTACTTCACCGCGCACTATCATTCCCAGCCCTATCTGGAGCGATTCCTTCCGCTTAAAGCCCAGTGCCAATGCCGAACCGCTGCAGCCGATTATTTTGCTGATACAACCGGCAAGTACAAAGGCTATCGAAAACCATAGTAAGCTCATATTCAGTCCGCTAAAGTCCGTCTTAAGTCCGATAGCGGTAAAAAAGATAGGACTAAAAAACATATACGAATTGATGTCTATTTTCTTTTCCATATAAGAAGCATCATGCAAGTTGCACAATACAACTCCTGCAACATAGGCACCGGTAATATCGGCAATACCGAAAAATCGTTCGGTACAATAGGCAAAAATCAACGCAACCCCTAGCCCGTAAATCGAAATACGGTGAGTATGAGGATGCCTCTTATCATACCATTTGAAGATTCGGTAAATCACATAGCCTACTACCAACGAAGCGGCAAAGAACGCTGCCGTTTTTATAATAAGTGCAAGGTAGTCGCCCTTACCGGAACTTGCACCGAGTACAACCGTTAATGCAATAATGCCTAAGACATCATCGATGATTGCAGCACTGATAATTGTTTGTCCGACTTCCGAATTTATCTTTCCCAGCTCTTTCAATGCGGCAACAGTAATGCTCACAGAAGTCGCCGTCAAAATAGTCCCAATGAATAGGGCTTGATAAAATACGGGCGTTCCAAAACCGTCGAAGCCCCAAAAGCCTAAGGCCATAGCCGTACCTAAAACCAATGGAACGATAACGCCGCAAGCAGCGATCACTGTGGATTTGATACCGGATGCAACAAGTGATTTTAAATTAGTACCCAATCCGGCAGAGAACATAATCAGGATAACGCCGATTTCCGACATATATCCGATAAACTGATTGGTTTCGGCATAGATAATGTTCGGTTCGACTCCGCCGAAATTACGAAAAAAAGGCAGGTAGCGTAATAAAAGCCCTGCAACAATTTCACCCGCAACTTGCGGAATATTCAGTTTTTTTGCAAGAAGACCGAGGTACTTTGCAACAATAACGATAATTCCAACGGAAAGGACAATTTGCAAAGCAATTTCGCCAATAGGTATTTCAGCAGCAGACATAAACAGCTCCCATAAAAACTTTTTGCAGCAAATATCAATTTGCGAAAAAAGTTTTTTCCGTGCTTTTGCAACAAAGTGAAAAAGCACATATAATAATGCGATGTTTGCCGAAAGGCAAACTCGGCAGATAAACAGTGAGGCTGAATTCCTGTCGAACTGTTTATCACAGCTCCCATTTTTAGTCCATTATATCACAGTATCATTTATTCGTATAGCACCGCATTGCCGCACATAACTACGGTAAGATTCTTACATCCACGCTTGACAAATAGGGGGTATTTTTAATAGATTATAGTACACCTCTAAAAAACTGATTCACAGTCCGCAAAGCAGACAAGGTGATGAATTTCCTTACAGAACAAGCCGATAGGCTTGTTGTTTTTAGAAGTTCCCGATACTGCGTAATTCATCATTCAAGTTAAAAAACTTTTCCCATAACCCTTGCATTTTCCAATAAAGCCGGATATAATTACCATCAGTATGATAGTTTTGAAAAGCGATTACAGATACCGATTTTCTCACAAAAAAATATTGTGCAAAAAGGGTGTTGACAAAAAGGCAGAAATGGATATACTAGGGGGCGGGGCCCCCCCGCCCGAGAGGGGAAGATAAGGGGGTAGAAGTGGGAGG
>CAUUSH010000033.1:0-16317 GCA_963547785.1 uncultured Treponema sp.
TTGTGTTTCAGGATGTGTTTTTGTTTAACGACACGATATTGAATAATATCAAACTCGGTCGGGAAGACGCTTCTTTGGAGGAAGTGTATCAGGCGGCTGAGCGTGCGGGCTGCACCGATTTTATTATGCAAAGTGAAAAAGGCTACGATACGGTTATCGGAGAGGCGGGCTTGCGGCTTTCGGGCGGAGAAAAACAGCGCATTTCGATTGCCCGTGCTTTTCTTAAAAATGCCCCGATTGTACTATTGGACGAGGTAACCGCCAATGTCGATGCGGAAAACGAAGCCAAAATACAAGCAGCCTTACAGGAATTGCTCAAAGATAAAACCGTCATCATGATTGCCCACAAGCTGACAAGCCTCCGCAACGCCGGCCAAATTCTAGTCATCGAAAACGGGCACATCGCCCAGTGGGGCACACACGAGGAGCTGATAAAAGAAGAAGGTTTATATAGAAAATTGTGGGAAGAATCCAATAATTGACGGCCGTTCTTTGTTTGTAAGTAGGCCGAAGAAAACTAACCTCTTACCTCTTTCTATATTCATTCGGAAGCATACCTGTGTACTTTTCAAAGCAGGCGGAAAAATAGCCGGTGCTGCGGTAGCCGAGGCTTTGGGCGATGTTTGCAACATACATATTAGTATTTAAAAGCAGGGAGCAGGCCTTTTCCATCTTTTTATTAACAAGATAATCGGTAAGCGGAAAACCGGTAACGGCTTTAAAAACATATTTAAATTTTGAAGGGCTCATATACGACATTTTTGCAAGCGTTTCAAGCGGAAGTCTTTTGTGTAAGTTTTTATTTATGAACTCAATCGTTTGCATAATAGCTGCATGGTCGGCTGAAAAAACGGAGTGTTCCGCTTTTTGTATGTTTTCGGTTCTTCGTAAAAGAAGGGCGGCTATTTCATCAACTTTGCTTTTAAAAAAAAGTTTTGCACTCACTTCGGTTCCCGAGAATTTCCGTATCTGATTCAATATAAAAGAAATTTCAGGGATATAGTTTTCTTTCGGCAAAAGAGAAATTTTTGTGCAAAAATTTTCTTCCGTAATGCCGAAGGTGTTTTTTAAATATGCACCGTAATATTCGGGGTTTAATTGAAGCCCTATAATACATGCAGGGGTTTCCTTTTTTATAACATACTGAACCGCTTTGACTTTAGTGTAATGCTGAATGTATTGCATTCCGGTATACACCCTTCCTGCAGGATATTTTTTGTCGGAGGCAATAGAATCATATTGCTGAAGATAAATACCTTCATCCGATGGTACCGTATATTTAAAATCCTCATAGTAAAGATGATCGGCAATACAAATATGTGCATAAGAACCGACATCATAAATAGCCGAATATCCTCTTCCTATTTCGGACGAAAATGCATAGGTTTTAAAATGCGGATACGGATTATCTTTTTTTACGATATCAGAATTGGTATGATTTAAAAAAGCATAATAACTTTTTTGCATAATTTAACACTCCACTCATTAGTATACAATAAAAATAAATTTTAAGCTATAGCTTACATTTTCAGAAAACTTATTCCTACTTTTGCAGTCTGTACCATTCGGCGTATTTGGAATTTAGAGCAATAAGTTCTTCGTGAGTTCCCGATTCCAATAATTTGCCGTCATCGATTACATTTATTATATCGGCATTTTTTACTGTAGAAAGACGGTGTGCAATTATAAGTGTGGTGCGTCCCTTCTTTAAAACTTCGATACCTGCTTGATTTAAGCGCAGGCGGCGGCTTAAATATTTATGCTTATGGATAAGTCCCATTTTCTCAACTGCGGACGGTCTTCGGACTATCCGCAGTTTTTGCGTACGGAACGGTTTTTATGCGAGGTTTTTCGAAAAGTCTGCGGCGATGGAATTGCCCCAAAAAAAGCCTTTATCGGTAAAAACGTAGTTCTCAGGCGACTCATCTTTTTCTATCAGCTTATCAGCCTTGAGCATTTCCATAAGGTCTGCGGTTTTTTCTTTTTCTTCCGCAGTTAAAACGGAAACGTTTATAATTCCTTCCTGCAAGAGGCTAGAAAAACCGCTTAGACGTTTATATTCCGCCTTGACCGCCATGCCCATAGTCTTGTCAAAGGTGCAAATCGAACTTGCAAATTTATCCTTATCCAGCGGATTCATAAAACCCGTATTGTTTATCGAGCCGCCCGCTCCTGCACCGACGGGAAACACATCGCCGCCCCGATGCGAGGTTCTAATGTATTCGTAGTTATCGCGGCCCGGTTTTACGAGCTTCGTAATTTCCAAAAATCCGTAGCCGGCTTTTTTTGCCTCGTTAATTGCCGCCGCAAAAAAGCTCGCATCAGAGCCAAAGGTTTTTTCGGAATATTCTTTGTGGTTCGTGCCGCGCCCTATTTTCGTATTATCCGTTACGATAAGGGAATAAAACGAAAAACCGGCTATATCCAAATCAAAGGCCCGTTTTAAATCGCTTTTTAAAATCTCTTCGGTTTCACCCGGATAATTATAGATGATGTCGATATTTACGTTTTTAAAACCCGTTTGAAAGGCTTTTTTGATCAATGCTTCGGCAGCCGCCCCGCCGCCTATCCTGCCAAGAGTTTCTCTGCCCTTGTCATCAAAGGTTTGAACACCGATACTCAGGCGGTTCAGCCCGTTTTCGAACAGTACTTTCAGTTTTTCGCCGTCAAGCTCGGAAACGGTGGTTTCCGCCGAAACTTCCGCATCTTTTTCGATATTGAAATTTTTGTGCAAAGCCTGCAAGATTAACGCAAGCTGGTGCGCAGGCAGTGCCGTGGGAGTTCCGCCGCCGAAATACACGGATTTTATTTTGGACGTTTTTACGTATTCTGTTTTGCCGTAGTTTTCGATCTGTTGTACCACAAGGTTTGCATAATCTTCCGGCACGGGATTAATGGTACGGCGCATATTGCAAAAGCTGCAAATCTTTTTGCAATAAGGTACGTGAATATAAATCGAGTTTTTCGTGTCTTTGGTATTTGCAGAGGACAGAACTTGATCCAAGGTCTTCATTCCCGCTGCATACTTTCCACGGCTAGAACCTACATCATGATGTGTTTTTTTCCGCTCGGAATAAGAACAATTCAAGATTTCTTCGGCTGTCAGTTCCGTCCGTATGGCGTGTATTTTTTCGTTTTGCATACTCTTCTCCGTTTTATAAAATCGTCTTACCCGAAATTTTTAAAGGCGTTTCGGGCGTTTTCAAAGTCGGTCTGATCGGGGTGCGAGGCCGCATCCTGATGGCGCTTTCTGCGGGCATCGTCCATATAGTGCGGGTGATCCTTAGGAAAGGACATAAACTTCTCCGTAAGTTCGGGGTCTATTTTTCCCTGACAGCCGAAGCCTGCCAAAACGTCGTTCCCGTTTTTGCGTAAAAGTTCTTCCGCACTTTTATGGCAGTCTTTTGCGTGCTCCGAATCGGGATAGGCACCCAGTGTAAAAAAATAACCGGTCTTTTTGTTTTTTATTTTTTGAATAAATTCCAGCGCCTCATCGTTCGGGTGTCCCTGATCGATCCAAAAGCCTACAATAACGGCATCGTAAATATTGGGATCAGCCACCTTTCCCACCTCGAAAAAATCCGTCCCTTGCGGAAGCGCCTTCAAAATGGCCTCTGCCACAGCCTTTGTGTTTCCCGTCTTGCTCGAATAAGTCAATAAAATTTTCATAGTCAATTCTCCTGTTTTATATTTACGAGCCGCAGCCCGCAGTATCCGTGTGATAATAGGTTTCCTTGTGTTTGCGTTTTGGCAGTACAATCGGAAAACCGTGATCCTCATCATAAATAATTTTGCATTCGATATCGTAAATGTCGCGAATCAGCTCCGTTGTAAATATTTCCTTAGGAGTGCCGTTCTTATAAAGCCCGCCGTTTTTCAAAACGAATACCTCGTCGCTGTATTGGGCAGCCTGATTCAAATCGTGCAAAACCATAATGATGGAAAGCCCCGTACTTTTGTTCAGGGCATGAATAAGCTCCAAAAGCTCGAACTGATACCCGACGTCGAGGTAGGTTGTCGGTTCGTCCAAAAGCAAAACCTCAGGCTGCTGAGCCAATGCCATTGCAAGCCACACCCGCTGCCGCTCCCCGCCTGAAAGCATACACACCTTTTTGTCGGCGAATTCCGTCAAATCGGTTTGCGCCATAACCTGTTCCAATATTACTTCATCACTTTTTTCAAATTGCTGATACCATTTTTTATGCGGGCATCTGCCGAAATAAATAAGACTTTTTACGGTAATATCTTCTGGCGAAACATTGTGCTGCAACAAAATTGCCAACCGTGTCGCAAATTCCTTTTTCGACACCGTTGCAATATCGGTATCGAAAAGCAATATATGCCCGCAAGCGGCATTTAAAAGACGGGCAAAACTACGCAAAATAGTTGATTTTCCCGACCCGTTCGGCCCGATTATCGAAATAATTTTTCCTTGTGCAAAGTCCGCAGAAAAACCTTTTACCACATCTTTTTTATCATATCTTAACGAAATATCTTTTGCAGAAACAGCCGTCATAACAACATGCCTCCTACCTTTTTTTACCGGAACTTCTCAACAAGTACAGAAAAAACGGGGCACCGAAAACCGACATTACAATTCCGACGGGCAGCTCTATCGGGGCAGCTATTGTGCGGGCAAAGGTATCGGCACCCAGCAGCAAAACCGCACCGCCGAACATCGAAAAGGGTAACAAACTCTTATAATCGGAGCCGACCAGCAGCCGCATAATATGGGGAATTACCAAACCGACAAAGCCGATAATTCCTACGGTTGAAGTCGATATACCTGCCAAAAAAGCTCCGATAACCGAAAGAAGAATACGGCAACGGTTCACGCTTACTCCAAGGCTCTTTGCTTTTTCGTCGCCCAGCAATAAAACGTTCGCCGCTCTGATACAAAAAAGCGTTAATATCAAAGCGGGAACACTATATACTATAAGAACCTTAAAATGCTGCCATGTTTTTCCTGACAAACTTCCGTTAAGCCACATCAGGGCGCCTTGCAGCCGGTCGCTGAATAAAATGGAAATAAGACCGGTCAGGCTTCCCAAAAGTGCGTTTATTGCAACACCCGACAGAATAATACGAACGGGAGTAAACCCGTCTTTCCATGCCAAAAGGTATATCAAAAAAGCGGCAAACATTGCACCGATAAAAGCGACCGGCGGTACCAGATATGCATATTTTGGAAGAGCAAGCATTAATACGACACCACCGACACTGGCACCGGCGGAAACACCGATTATTCCCGGGTCGGCAAGCGGGTTTTGCATAACCGCCTGAAGCAAGGCTCCTGCCGAAGCGAGATTCATCCCGATAATAAGGGCGATAAGAACCCGCGGCATCCGTAAGTCAAAGAGAACATCGATAATCAGCTGTTCCCCTCTGCCAAGCAAGGCCATCCAAATTTGCATAAACGAAAACTTGAGCGTTCCCAATGCAACAGATGAAAAAAACAGGAAAACCAGCAGACCCGCTAAAACAAAAAAAATAAAAGTTTTTTTCATCTGCTTCAAAACCCCTTAAAAATCTATTTTCCGTAAATATATTTGCTTAAAATTTCCACAGCTTCCGCTATATGGATATTTCCGGCAACGCCAAAATGCTGATTATCCAGATCATAAACCTTGCCGTTTTTTACAGCCTTAAGTTTTGCCCAAAATTCGTTGGAAAATTCTTTTTCGAACATTTTTCTCGACTCTTCCGGATTAACATGGGTCATCCGCAAAATAACGTCGGGGTTTTGGGCCTTTATCAGTTCCAAATTCAGCGGCGCATAGGAATTTTTAACTCTGTCGTCCGTCCAAATATTTTTACCGCCGATTATTTTTACCAGATTTCCCGTAAAAGAATAATCGGGTGTCGCAATCGACATGGAACCGGGCGTACCGAAAACAATTAAAACCTTAGGCTTCTTTTTCTTTTTGTTCGCCTTTACGATTTCCGCAACCTTGTCTTCCACATTCTTTATGTAAGCGTCCGCCTTATCCTGCTTTTTGTAAACCTTTCCTAAATAACGCATGGCATCCAAAAATTCGGTGTAACTGCCGGTTTTCACAAAAGCGGCGGGAATGTTGACAGCCTTCAACTGTTCGCCCAATGCCGAGTCCCTGTTACCTGTGGTAACAAAAAAATCAGGATTTGCCGCCCTAAGCTGTTCTATATTGGGATTCATGGGGCTTCCGATTCTCGGTTTGCTTTCGTGCTTGGGATCGATTTTGCGGTTTGTCGTAGGAAGGGCAACAACGTCCACTCCCAAAACATCCAGCATATCCAAAACCACGATATTTCCTGCGATGGTTCTTTGCGGAACCGTTTCAGGGATTCGGTATTCGCCGTCCGTACCGTCCTGAGCCCATACAATGCAGCTCAAAAAGATTAAGCCGAAAATCATAAGTATCTTGTTTTTCATAAAACCTCCTGCCGTCGATTTTTCCAAACGGTAAAATCGCAACAATTATATAAGTGTAACACAGTGCCGCCCCAAATGTCAAGTAATTTTATCTTAACAATCGATAAAAATATCATTCCTATAAAATCAACAGCCGAACAAAATATCAATTTTGGAAACTGTTGATTTACCGTGCTTTTGTAAGGCGATAGCCTGAAAAAGCACATACAATAACGCGAGTTTGCAAAGCAAACTCGGCAGTGTTTTTAATCGGTGTAACAACGCCGATTAAAATAAACCTTCTTATAAAATCAATAATCTGAAAAATTATCAAATTTTGAAGATCATTGAATTACCGTGCTTTTGTAAGGCGATGGCCTGAAAAAGCACATACAATAACGCGAGTTTGCAAAGCAAACTCGAAATTAAATTAAGACACACTATCCGTGCGGATTAATTAATCATTCCCATTGCATAATCACAAAAAATACGGTATAATCGGCCTTATTTTCTACACACAAATAAACCTAAAGAAAGCCGGTAAGCAAAACGTACCTTCGAAAGACGTAGTTTTTTCAAGGTTTCCGCTTATTGGAACATCAGCGCGTGCGCCGGAGCCTTACGTTCATTAGACCTGTTCGATATTGTCGAACAGGCCGGTGAGTTCAAAATCGCACAAATAGCACGATTTTGAACATCATATTTCAAGGTAACCTGTTCCGAAACTGAAGTTTCCGAACAGGTTTATTGTAACAGGAGTTTTTAATGTATAAACCTATCGATCCGAAAATCGATTTTTCAAAACAGGAAGAAGCGGTTTTACGGTTTTGGGAACAAAATGATGTTTTTAAAAAGTCGGTTTCGGCGCACGGAAAAAGGGCCGATTATGTCTTTTTCGACGGCCCGCCCTTTGCTACGGGGCTGCCGCACTTCGGCCACTTCGTGCCGGGAACCATCAAAGACATTATTCCCCGCTATAAAACGATGAAAGGTTTTCGGGTGGAACGCCGCTTCGGGTGGGACTGTCACGGACTTCCCATCGAAAACTTAATCGAAAAAGAACTGGGCCTTAATTCCAAAACCGATATAGAAAAATACGGTGTCGCCGAATTTAACGAGGCGTGCCGGGCGAGCGTTTTACGCTACGTAAAAGAATGGAAACAGACCATTACCCGTTTGGGGCGCTGGGTTGATTTCGATAACGATTATAAAACGATGGAACCCGATTTTATGGAATCCATTTGGTGGGTGTTAAAAACGCTGTGGGACAAGGAACTTTTGTATGAGGGCTATTATATTCTCCCCTATTGTCCGCGCTGCTCCACCGTGCTTTCGAACCACGAACTGAACTTAGGCGGCTACAAGGACGTACACGATCCTGCAATTACGGTGCGCTTTAAGGTGCTGCCGCCCGTTAAAAACTCCGCAGCGGCAAAGGCCTTTTCCGGAAACGCCTTGCCTGAAAACACAGCCCTTTTGGCCTGGACAACAACCCCGTGGACGCTTCCGAGCAACCTCGGGCTTGCAGTCGGCGCCGATATCGACTACGCCCTTATCGAAGACGGCGGCGAACACTACATACTGGCACTGCCGCGTCTTAGCGCCTATTTTGCACAAGGCGGAACCAAAGAGAAGGCTTTAAAAGAAAAAGACGGCGAAGCGCAGCCTAAAATACTGTGGACAAAAAAAGGAGCCGAGCTTGAAGGCCTGCGGTACGAACCGCTTTTTCCGTATTTTAAACATCTGGCGGCCGACGAAAACGGCACGAACAAGGAAGCGGGACAGGGTGCCTTCCGCGTGCTCCTCGGCGACTTCGTTACCACCGAAGACGGAACGGGCATTGTTCACACGGCTCCGGGTTTCGGTGAAGACGATAACCGCATTTTTAAAACCACCGGTGTGCCGACCGTTTGTCCCGTCGATGCCGAATGTAAGTTTACCGGCGAGGTACCCGAATACCAAGGCCTTTTTGTAAAAGACGCCGACAAACAAATTATCGAGCGGCTTAAAAACGAAGGCAAACTGTTTAAGCGCGATCAGATTCTGCACTCCTATCCGCATTGCTGGCGCTGCTCGAGCCCGCTTATCTATCGGGCAGTGGCAAGCTGGTTTGTTTCCGTCGAAAAAGTAAAAGAGAAGATGCTGAAAGCCAATGCAAAAATAAATTGGCAGCCCGCTCACATAAAAACAGGCCGTTTCGGAAAATGGCTTGAAGGTGCGCGCGACTGGGCGATAAGCCGCAACCGCTATTGGGGAAACCCGATACCCGTTTGGAAATGCCCCGACTGCGGCGAAACCTTATGCGTCGGAAGCCGTGCCGAACTAAAAGAGCTTTCGGGCACCTATCCTGAAGATATGCACAAACATTTTGTTGACACCATCACGATTCCGTGCAAAAAATGCGGCAGCACAATGAAGCGTATCTCTGAAGTATTGGACTGCTGGTTCGAATCGGGAGCAATGCCCTACGCCCAACAGCACTACCCGTTTGAAAACAAGGAGAAATTCGAAGCGGGCTTCCCCGCAGACTTTATCTCAGAGGGCTTGGATCAGACGCGCGGCTGGTTTTACACGCTGACCGTTTTGGCGGCGGCCCTGTTTGACGAGCCGGCATTTAAAAACTGCATCGTCAACGGCCTCGTCCTTGCCGAAGACGGCAAAAAGATGTCGAAGTCGCTTCGTAATTACACCGACCCCAACGAGGTCATAAAACAATTCGGTGCCGATGCCCTGCGCCTCTTTCTTATGAATTCGAACGTCGTAAAAGCCGACGACCTAAAATACTCGGACAGCGGCGTACGCGACGTTTTAAAAGGCATTCTCATTCCATTTTGGAACAGCTACAGCTTTTATATCACCTATGCGAACATAGACGGCATTACACCGCCGGCCGATTCTGACGGAGGGCTTGCGGCGTTTTTGGACACGCTGAACAATCCGCTTGACCTGTGGATATTGTCGGTAACCGAAAAACTCGTCGCGGACGTAACCGCCGCCTTGGACGCCTACGACTTATCGCAGGCTGTTCCGCCGATGATAGAATACATCGACCTTTTGAACAACTGGTATATCCGCCGCTCGCGCCGCCGCTTTTGGAAAAGCGAAAACGACGGCGACAAGGCGCAGGCCTACGAAACACTGTACCGCGCACTGAAAAAATTCTCGCTCGTTGCCGCCCCCGTGATCCCCTTTATTACCGAAAGCATTTGGCAGAATTTAAAAACCGAAAACGACGCGCTTTCCATTCATCTTGCATCCTATCCCGAATACGATGAAAAGGCACGGGACCGTGCATTGGAATTCAAAATGAAGACGGTGCAAAAGGCCGTATCGATGGGCCGTTCACTGCGGTATCAATTCAATTTGAAAATACGCCAGCCGCTTAAGGCCGTCGAAATCGTAACGCGCAATGCGGAAGAAAAGAGAGTTCTTTTAGAAATGGAAGAGAGCATTATCGAAGAGCTGAACGTAAAAGAAGTTATCTTTCACGAAAAAGAAGATGAGCTGGTCGAATATAATGCAAAGGCGAATTTCCGCATACTCGGAAAAGAACTGGGCGCTTCGATGAAAAAAGCCGCCGCCGTTATCGAAGCGCTTAACTCGGAAGAAATCCAAAACATACTCGAAGGGGCGACCTTAAATATCGAGGTAGACGGAAAAACGGTTGACATTACAGCCGATAAAATAACGGTTAACAGGATTGAAAAACCGTCTTTAAAGGTCGTAAACGAGGGGACGCTGACCGTCGGCCTTAACACCGAGCTGACCGAAGAACTGGTTTTGGAAGGCTGCGTCCGCGACCTTGTGCGCGGCATTCAAACCCTGCGCAAAGACTGCGGCTTGGAAGTAACCGACAGGATCGGCCTTTTCATCTCCGCTGCGCCCGAAAGTCCTGGTGTAAAAGAGCTGGAAAAAGCCTTTACGCTTTTTAAAACCTATATTTCCGAAGAAACGCTTGCCGTAAGCGCCGAATGGGCCGAACCCGGCTCGCTGAAAAAAAACGCAGCCCTTAAAACCGCCTGTACCGAAGCCGGCGGCCGGACATGGGAAATCGGCATAGAAAAAAAATAATGGCGCATATTAAAAAAATATGCAATAAAAATGAAAATGCGCGGATTGCCAAAGGCGTGTTAACGGATTTACCTTTGGCAGAATAGGAATACGAATGTTCTATTTTAACCCAGACTGACTTCGCTCCAGAGGAGTGAAGCCGGCCTTCGCAGAAGGAAATTGTTTATGAAAACGAAAAAACTATTGCGCTTATTTTTCTGCCTTGCAGTTATATCTTTGTTTTCGTGCAATAAAACCGAAAAAAAGAATGAACCGGCCGAATCGCTTAAAACAAAAATTATTTTAAAAAAGCAAAAGTAAAAATATCCGATTTATTTTGCGGCGGTAAGGCCGATACGATAATTTATGAAACCTGAAAACAAAGAATTTCTTACAACGCAGCTGATTACCTATTTGGGCAACAAAAGACTTTTGATAAAAAATATAGAAGCCGAAGTCGAGATTATCAAAGACGAATTGCAAAAAGAAAAACTTGTCTGTGCGGATCTATTTTCGGGGTCCGGTATTGCGGCCAGAATGCTCAAGCGGCACAGTAAAAAACTAATCGTAAACGATATTGAATATTATTCGGCCGTAATAAACGGCTGTTATCTTACAAATAAAAAAGAATATCCCGAAAAGATATGCAATCAATATAGAAAAACAATCGTACAAAAATACGAAAGCAATAAAACCGAAGGTATTATTGCACGATATTATGCTCCGAAAAACGACAATGCCATTCAAAAAAACGAACGGGTTTTTTACACGCGGGAAAATGCCGTGCGTATAGACACATACCGAAAATTAATTGACGAGGTTGTAAAAGAAGAAGCCTTAAAAAAATATTTTCTCGCACCCCTTATTACCGAAGCGTCGATTCACGTCAACACGAGCGGTGTTTTTAAAGGTTTTTATAAGGACAAAAATACCGGCATCGGCTGTTTCGGCGGGGCGGGGAAAAATGCGTTGTCGAGAATTCTCGGTACAATAGAATTAAAGGCGCCCGTTTTCAGTAATTATAATTCCCATGTGGAAATTTATACCGAAGATTCCGTGCAGTTGGCACAAAAAATTTGCGATCTGGATATTGCGTATTTGGATCCGCCTTATAACCAGCACCCTTACGGCTCGAATTATTTTATGCTGAATCTGATAATCAAAAACAGGCTCGATGTTCCTATCAGCAGGGTTTCGGGTATTACACAAAACTGGACCCGTTCTGCGTTCAACAAAAAAAACGCCGCCCTGCGCTCGCTGGAGACGCTGATAAACCGGCTCGATGCGCGGTATATAATCGTTTCGTATAATTCGGAAGGCTTTATTACATTTGGCGAAATGACTGCAATGCTGAAAAAATACGGCAGCGTAAAAACCGTAGAAATACGGTATAACACTTTTCGAGGCAGCCGCAATTTAAACGGCAGAGAAATACACGTGAGCGAGTATTTGTTTGCATTAAAAAAATTTGTCTGACGGGTTTTCCAAAAATGCCGTATGTTTTTGCCTAAAATAGGCGAGTATATCCGCGTTGCGGACATCAAAATCTGGGGGGTAAAGGTTTTCTTCTTTCGACTTTCTTAAAAAAAATAAGAAAAGATACTTGACCTTTTGGAAGATAAAGGGTACGATATAGACATGGCTTTTGCAACTAGTCAACAGTTAAATAAGTATTATGACTTATACAAAGGTATAGATGTACCTTTTTCTAAAGAAGTTATAGCGGCTCTTAATTTTAACCCTCGTCAAGCCTTTGTCCGCTGTTCCGGAGGACAATGGCCGTGTATTATTAGTTCCGTATCTATGACAAAAGCTAAAATAATGTGCGGTAAAAAAAGCGGTTTTATAGAAAAACTGCAAAACGGCGTAACATCCGTTAATATACGGTTTACCTTCTTTGAAGATAATCTTTCCTTTTTTGTGGCGGCAAAACTGATAGGGATGTCTCCTTCCAGCGATATAAACGAAGACCTTGTGCTAATTAGTTTTGAATATACCCAACGGGCACCGGATGATTTAATAGAAAAGCTTGGCGTTTTGCTGGAAGCAAACATCAATTCGCAAAAACGTAAAAGCGAGCGGATATCGCTTTCTGCAGAAAACGCACGAAAGATAAGCCTTGATCAAAAGGAAACGGTTGTTTTTTTGGATAATATCCCAAGACGCTGTATTTTAAAAGATATATCGTTCACCGGAGCCAAGGTTTTTTTAGTCGGTATTGCCAATTTTGTAATCAATAAAGACGTAACTATGCGGCTTACATTTGACGATCCGCACGTAGTATTGGCTATTAAGGGTAAGTCGGTGCGGGTAGACAATGTGGAAGGCCGAAAAGACCTTATTGCGATAGCAATCGATTTTTACCCTCAAACGGTTCCTATGATCTATAAAATGTACTTAAATCGGTATTTTTCCTTTATCCGCAAGTCTTCTGATGAAGAAGAGCAGATGCAGGATGAGCCTTCCGGAGACGTTGCAGCGGAAACGGCCGAATAAAGCTTTGCCTTTTACCTATACGTTGAGCCGATATGAATAATCCTCTTGAGTCGCTTCTTTATATAACAATATCTCCAAAGCAGGCAAAAAAGGAATTTGCCGGTTTGGACGCTTCCATTCCTCTGCCGGTTAGACTGCCGGAACTTTCTTTTGCAGGGGAATTTAACCCCGAAGATATATCCGCCGAGGTAATTTTGGCAGGAATGCTGACGGTTTTTGCTTTCGACCGCGAAAATATTAATATTCAATATTACAGGAAGATTTTTAACCGGCTGCGCCCAGATGTGCGTACGCCTTTGATAAATGCCGCCGTTCTAAAGATAAAAAACGGCGATTTTGATTCTGCAGAGGAATTATTGCTGGCGCTTGAAGGGCTAAACCCCGACGATAGTGCCGCGCGGCTTAATCTAGCCCTTTTAATGGAAGAACGGTGCGCCTTTTTTGAAACAGCCGATTTATATGAAAAATCGCGCGTATACGAACAACGGGCTGAACGCCTGTACGAATCGCTTATCATTTCCGATCCGCCTTTGCCGGAAGCCTTTTTTAATGCCGCTTATTTTTTTATAAAACAAAAAAAATATAAGCGCGCACTCTCTCTTTTGCAAACTTATTTGCAAATAGAATCCGCCGTAACCGAAGCGGCGGATATCCGCAAAGCAAAGGCTAAAACCGTAATAAAATCTATTGCCGAGCAGTCCTTGGACGACGACCTTTTTGCAGAAGCCTATAGCCTTATCAATTCCGGCCGGGAAGAACGGGCCGCAGAAAAAGTAAAAGCCTTTTTACGCAAAAAACCTAAGGTTTGGAACGGCTGGTTTTTACTTGGCTGGTCTCTGCGGCTTTGCAGCCGCTGGGAGGATTCAAAGGCGGCATTTCTAAAGGCGCTTGAGCTTTTGGAGTGCACTGAAAATCCTGAAACTCCATCTTTTTGCAGCATTTTAAACGAGCTTGCAATTTGCAATATCGAACTCGGCCTTTTTGACGAAGCGGAAAAGCGTTTGATAAAGGCGCTTGAGTATGAACCTGAAAACATAAAAACAATTTCGAATTTGGGAACGCTGGCCTTAAAATGCGGCAAAACGGCGGAGGCCGAAGCTTTTTTTGCAGCCGTTTCGGAAATAAACCCAAACGATAAAATTGCTTTAAGCGTTTTAAATCGAAAATCAACAACCTCCGGCGCAGAGTCCCAGGATATGTTCTTCTCATAAGGCGGTTGCAGCGAAAGAAGGGAGTTTTTACAAATTTTTTTGAAGCTGCGCCGTTATGCTTTTAAAGTCTTTCGGGTATTCGGCCTGTGCCTTAATCGTTTCTCCGCTTACCGGATGTGCAAATTCAAAGGTATATGCATGCAGGGCAAGCCTTTTTAAAAGCGGCCTCTCTTCATATTTATCACCGCGCCAATTATTTTTTATTTGTGAAAGATAAAGCGCCGCCCCGTTCCCGTAAAGAGGATCACACAATATAGGAAGCCCCAAATGTTTTAAATGTGCTCTTATTTGATGGGTTCGCCCGGTAACGGGGCGGGCTTGCAAAAGCGTATACCTGCGGAAGTTTTGCAGTACGGTAAATTCCGTAAGAGCAGTTTTTCCGTGTTTATTGTCTATAACGGTGCGGTGCAGCTTATCGCCGTCTATTTTCAGTTTTGCATTACAAGTAAAATGCCCGTTTTCCGGCGTTCCAGCTATAAGGGCGTGATACGTTTTTTTTATGTTCCGTTCTTGAAATTGTATGCTTAAATTCTTGTGCACGGCGGCATTAAGCGCATACAGTATCAAACCGGAGGTATCCTTATCAAGCCGGTGAACGGGATAAAGCGCCGCCGCTTCCTTCTTTTCAAAAAGAAATTCGCCTAAAATTTTATCGAGGTGTGCTTCAGTTTCGTCCCAGCGGCCTTCGGCGGATAAAAGCCCGGCAGGTTTATTTACAATGATTATATCAGCATCCTTGTATACAATCGAAAACGGAATTTTCATTCTATGGACATACCATTTTCATCTTTGCTTGTCAAGGTAAACCGTTTGGGCGGCGCAGCCGCGGACTTGGAAAAAGCCGCCCGCAACCCATTCTGCCCCGCCCTTCCCGAAAATAGTCTTGAAGCCACAGAAAACCTCTTAAAAACATTTAAAACCGCCTACGAAAACACCATTGAAGCAATCGGCAAACACATGGGTTAAGCTCTATTGCCATATCTATGCTTCTATAACAAAAATTTGTTTTTTTATGGATTTGTCCGGCATAGGTGTTATTAGAACCCTTCAAAATAAACATACCTCACTATTCGGCTTAACAAAAAAATATCACATTATTTCTTTTACCTACTTGACAAATATCGGACTTCCTTTTAATATTAAATCATAATTCAGTATTGACAGAATAGAAAGGAGGACGTTTTGGGCGTACAGGCGGTATGCAGGTATTAAAAGAAGAAGTCAAGGATAGAATTCTGACAGCTGCGGAAAAAGTATTTTATGAACAAGATTATAGAAGCGCCAAGCTGACGGATATTGCAGAACAGGCTAATATTCCTGTTGCGCTTATTTATACCTACTTCAAAAACAAAGAAGGATTATTTGATGAAGTAGTCGCAGGCGTATTGGATAAAATCATTAAGATGATGGAAGATGAGGAAAAGATGGAAGCCGGAAGCCCCTATGAAAGATTTAATCGGGGCGGAGCGTCTCAACTTCCCAAACTGTTAAAAAACAGAATTAAACTCATCATTTTAATAGACAAGAGCTCGGGAACGAAACATGAGAATGCAAAAGATATGTGGGTTAAACGATTGGAACAGCATATAAAAGACGGTTTAAAGAGATATTCAAAAACCAAGCACGATCCCATGCTTGCTCATATTTTGGCAAATAATTATGTTGAGGGACTTATGGAAATTGCACGGCACTATAAAAATGACAGATGGGCAGAAGATATGCTCTTTGTTCTTAATAAGTGTTATTTCAACGGCGTGGAATCACTTTAGTATAGAAGAGAATTTATTCGTGCGGAGGGTTTAATACCCCGACGCTTGCGTCGTAACAAAGGGTATTAAAGCCGACTGCAACCACCTTATGAGAACAACATACCCCAACGCTTGCGTCAGGGTATGTTGATTTTAGGAGCGTTCAACCGCTCCTCATTTTATTCATCAATATTGAATAAATATTCAATATTATTTAGTTTTGAAAGCATGGTAATGGTTCAACAAAGAGGTAATGTTTTGACCATGGGTGACATCGAGGGTGTAAACAAAACGTATACATAGTGAAGGAGATCATAATGACTGAAAAAGAATTGAAAAAACAGGTAACGGGTAAAACCTTTTTGCCCAATGTGCTGCTTGCGCTTAAAATAGTGTTTGACTTACTACCGCAGGTTTTATT
>CAUUSH010000034.1:0-14456 GCA_963547785.1 uncultured Treponema sp.
TTAATTCAAACAGCGCCCAGCCGATGGAATTGATAATCAGTGAGAATATCGCCCAGCCTAAAAAATTGAAAAAATATTTAAGCCCTACAACCTCCGAATTATTTTCAGCCTTATTCACCTTTATAACCTCAGTCTGTACGGCAAACGCGTTTCGTACTTTTTCAAAGTCGAAAACACCCGTAGCCTCCTTTGTTGAAAGCGCAAGCCGCAAAAAGGTTTGTATCTGCGAATCGATATAAAACGCTGCCGCCCGTCTGCCGTCTTTCATACTGATAATGCCTTTTTTTCCCGATTCGGCCTTCCGCTCAAATCCTTCGGAAATAATCAGTCCCGCATCGATCAGCCCGAGGGAAATATCCTTCTTAATTTTTTTCAAAAGCGCTTCATCGCTTAAACCGGTATCATCCAAAAGCGTAACCCTATGTTTTGTTTGCAAGTAGGCGGTCAGCTGTTCCGAAAGCGGCGAATGATCTTTATCTGCAATGCAAACGGTAAGCGGCGTTTCGGAAAACCCGCGCGCATTCGTGTTTTTCGGCTGCATTGCCATAAAAGACACGCACAAAAAGATTGCGAGAAAGATAATGGTGCCGATTTTCCGCTGCCATACCATCTGCAAAAAATGTTTATAGACTGTCATACTGTACCTCCCGTGCATTAAAAAACGCAATACTTAAAAACAGCGCAATGAACCCTGAGTACACCATGAAGAATAACGGCGCTAAATCGTATTCGTGTAAAATATTGATGTTGTATAATGTATCCGTAAAAAGCGCGATAGGGTTTATCTTACTAAGAAGCGGGAACGAAGCATCCAGTGCGGTTTTAACACTGACGCTCATCATACCGGATAAAAATGAAAGAAAAAGCGAACTGAACACACCTATCATCACTTTTGTGTTTTCCGTCAGTTTGGGAATTGAGCCGATACAGAGGCCGAAGGCGGTTCCGAACAGATTTGCATAGATCAACAGCGGAACCGTTACCGCAAAATTCGTGATGAGGTTAATCTTTAACACAAGCATAACATAGCCGATGTATAAAAGATTCGATGCAAGGTTAAAGCAGACAAAGAAAAGAACGCCGGCAAGATATATCCTGAACCGCTTGATAGGCGCTGCGGACATTCTTACCGCTAATTTTGAAATATTCGCCTGTATGCGTTCGGGGATGGATATCGCACCGAACATACTGTAAATAGATACCATTGCCAAAAGCGAGTAGAATAAAATCGTTATGGAGTTGTTTTGTTCATCCTTACTGTCGATGAATCGATCCAAGTAAGCGGCGAGCGTTATCGGAATGCCGAGCGCATCGGTTTGCTTTATCTGCTCCGCTATGTTTTTAACGATTGTCTGCGCAATACCGTTTTTGTATATTCTGACTGATAAATCGTCTTCGATAAACACTTGAATACTGCCATCGCGTAAAGCGGCATCAGCTGCTTCCCGTTCCGTCGGAATAATATGCAATATCGGAATAAAATTAAAGATGACTCGATGGGGATTCGTTTCGGTAATGCCGGTGTTTACGGTGGCGATTACACCCCCCGTGTTGATTGCGGAGAAGATTACAAAAAACAGCGACGACAAAATGATCGGATATGCTACCGTCCAAAACATGCCCTCCACTGTCGAAACCATGGAAATTGCCGTGTACTTTAATTCGCGTAAAAAATTATTCATCAGTCCCGCAGCTCCTTTCCCGTAAGCTCTAAGAAAATGTCGCTGAGGCTGGGACGTTCGGAATACAACTTGCGATATGCGAGCTGCCGTGTATTGATAAAGAGGATCAGTTCGTTTAAGTTGTTGATGGAGTTTTCAAAGGTGATTACCCATTCCGAACCGTTTTGTACAACGCCGGTTACGTGCGGAATGGTTTTCAATGCTTCCATTATACTGTCAGCGGTATCGTGCAGGCCGACAAACTCAACGACAACTTTCTCGCTGGTGCGGATAAGATCTTTCAACTCATCAAAGGTACCGTTTGCAATATCCCGTCCGTTATCCATAATCACCATCCGGTCGCAGAGCTGTTCCGCTTCTTCAAGGTAGTGCGTGGTGTACACAATGGTGCTGCCGTTTTGCGCCAGCTTTCTGATACCGGAAAGAATAAAGTTTCTGCTCTGCGCATCGACGGCAACAGTCGGTTCGTCCAAAAAAATGAGTTCCGGTTTATGGGCAATGCCGCAGGCAATATTGAGCCGCCGTAATAATCCGCCGGACAGCTTTTTCGCTTTATATGATTCGTAGTTGTTAAGGTCTACAAAGCCGATGGCTTCTTTCACCAGCTTCTTCCGTTCGGCTCCGTTATCGATATAAAGGCCGCAAAAGTAGTCGATGTTTTGTTTAACCGTAAAATCGTAATAAACGGATACTTCCTGCGGCACAAGGCCGATTTTCCGTTTTATTGCAAAAGCGTCGGGACGCATCGGCTCATCAAAAATCCTGATCTCGCCTTTATCGTACTTTAACAGCGAAAGGATGCAGTTGATTGCCGTTGTCTTACCGCAGCCGTTCGGTCCCAACAGCCCAAGCACTTCTCCTTTTGCAACGTCCAAATTAAAATGATCCAATGCGATTTTTTCTTTATACCGCTTAACCAGATTTTTTACCGACAATACCGATGTGCTCATTTATACCTCCGATACACATATTCTACAGCTTTTTCCGTTCTAAAAAAAGTGCGCAATATCATATCGGTGTATGACATTTGTCATTGGTATCTCTTATTTCGTATAATAATACACAAGAAGCTGCGTACGGTCGCGCAGATTCAGTTTTTCCAATATCGAAGAAATGTAGTTACGGACAGTGCCTTCGCTTAAAGAAAGGCGCTGCGCAATTTCCTTATTGTTAAGTCCGTCGGCTAATAAATCCAGCACATCGTTTTCGCGTGTGTTTAATTCTTTAAATGCTTTCCGCTCCGGTTTTGCAACGGGAAGGTTTGTAATAATTTCGGAATCGAAGACAACGCTTCCCGCTGCAACGGCGTGCAGTGCAGGCGCCAGCAGGCGGATATTCTGTTTTAAAATATATCCCTTGCACCCGAAATTAACGGCCCGCATAATGTATTCTTCGTCGTTAAAGGTTGTCAGTAATAATATTTTTGCGGCTCTGTTTTGCGCAAGGATTTTTTCTGCAGCCTCGATACCGCTCATTTTTTGCATACGGATATCCATCAGCAGAATATCGGGTTTATACCGCGCAAACAAATCTTCGGCTTCCGTTCCGTCAGAACCGCAGGCCGAAACCGTAAAATCGTTCGCCGCCAAAATCGTTTTAAGCGACTGTATCACCAGCGGGTCATCATCTATTATTACGATATTCATTGTATGCCTCCGTAAAAGGTTATCATTTCTTCGGAAATGTTATATGCACCTTAAAACCGTTTTGCGAATACACATGCATTGTGCCGTTATGTTTTGCGGCAATTTCACTTAAAACGGTAAGCCCGATTCCCTTAACACAGGGCTCGGAAAAAGAATTTCCCGATCCGTTATCCTGTACCGAAACCGAATAAAAGGCAGGATGTTCCAAAACGCTGATAGTCATTGCCGAAGCGCCGCTGTGCTTTAACGTATTTGAAAGACATTCTTTTATTACCGAAAGAATATCGTATTTTAAAGTGTACGGCATCGTTTCCGTTTTACAAGTCAGCTGTATGCGCAAGGTCTGTACCGCCGAATTAATCAGTTTTTCGATACGGGTTTGTAAATCGAATGAATCGTCATGGAGATTATGAAGACAGCTGCGTATTTCGGTTAGTCCCGTTTCCAACGACTTTTGTAACACATCGAGCTTTGTTTTTACCTCATCCTGCACGGCAATATATTGTAACGCATTTACCTGTAATACGGCAGCGCTGATGGTATGACCGATCGAATTATGCAGTTCTCCCGAAATGCGGTTCCGTTCCGCCAAAATTGCCGCTTCCGAATTTTTCAGCAATTCGTTTTGCAGCTGCCGTTTTTGCGCCTCGTTTTGAATAGTACGTTCGGTAAGCGAATCCTGCAAGGCTGCAAATTGTTTGGAAACAAGGCCGTATCGTTTTATTTCGACTGTATAAAAAAAGATGATGGCCGCAAAAACAAAGAACAAAAAGTTTACACTGATAAGGGTTCCGCACAAAACGAGTGTTTTAAAAACGGTCCATACCGCACAAGAGTGTTCAGCCGTTTCGTTTTTCCCGATACCGAAATCAGAAATCAAAAAAACAGGCGAAAAAAACAAAACGTCCTTACCGAAAACAACTGCGGAAAGCAGAAAAAGAGCAATGCATGCGGTTTTCGCTTTTTTGTTCTCAGTCATTTCCAGCCAAAGCGAGCCGGAAAAGAAAAGCATAAAATACTGCAATGCCGAATTGCTGCCGGACTGCATCAAAAAAAGAGTGCAAAAAAGATTTATCAAAAATAAGCGTAACAGAACAAACATATCGATAAAACGCCCCGCCGAACCGGCCTGCAAAACATATCCGCATTGTAGCATAATCCGCTCAAGAATTAAAGAGAACCGAAACTATCGCTTGTTCCTTGCAATTTTTCATCACTCTTTTCATATTGCCCTCGGCTGCTCTTTTTGCTATAATCGCCGCTATGCAAATATCCTTGGACAAGATAAAAGACCTTTCCGTTACCGTTATGGGGCTGGGCTTAAACGGAGGCGGTTCGGCAAATGCGGAGTTTTTCGCACGGCACGGGGCACAAGTAACGGTTACCGATTTAAAATCGGAAGAAGAATTAAAACCATCGATAGAAAAATTAACGGCATTTCCCAATATCCGCTTTGTACTCGCCGAACACCACATTGAAGACTTTGAAAAGGCAGACATCGTCATAAAAAACCCGGGGGTAAAAAGAGAAGGAAATAAATTTTTACAGGCGGCCGAACAAATAGAATCGGACATTTCTATTTTCACTGCTCTTTCCAAAGCGCCGTTATTAGCCGTTACCGGCAGCAAAGGAAAATCGTCCACAGTAAGCGCCCTTTACTTCGGTTTAAAGGCTTTGGGGTATAACGCATTTTTAGGCGGAAACATAACCGTAAGCCCGCTCAGCTTCTTAGAAAAAACGACGGAACAAACACCTGCCGTTTTGGAACTTTCAAGCTGGCAGCTCGCAGACTTAAAAAATTCGCCCCTGTTTAAACCCAAAATCGCCGTTATAACACCGATAATGCCCGACCATCTGAATTGGTACGGCACAATGGAAAAATATGTTGCCGACAAAAAGCTCATCTATAAAAATATGGATCAAAGCGACTTTTTAATCGTCAATTATGATGACGGTTGGGGCCGCATTTTTGCCGAAGAAACACGCGCAAAGGTTTTTTGGTACAGCGAATCCCATCTTCCCGATGACAAAGAAGGTGTCTTTTTTGACAAAAACCAAAACGGCTTTTGCAGACTTGCGGGAACCGAAACACGGCTCCTGTCCGCCTCGGCAAAGGTTCCCGGCATAAAACTGAAACAAAATGTATTAAACGCAGCCTTGACCGTTTTACTGTACGGGGCTGCACCTGAAAAAATTTTACCCGTAATGGACAGCTACAGCGGAATAGAACACCGTATGGAATTTTTTTACGAAAACGCCGGCATCAAATTCTATAACGACAGTGCCGCCACCATACCAGAAGCGGTAACGGCCGCACTCACAGCCTTTAAAAACCCGCCCGTACTAATCTGCGGCGGTACCGATAAAAACTTGAATTTCGAACCCTTGGCCGAAAACGCCGTCCGTGCAAAAAAGATATTTTTGCTGAACGGGTCGGGAACCGATCTTTTAATCCCGCTTTTAAAAAAACACGGCATCAAATATGAAGGCGTTTTCGACACGCTGGACGATCTTTTAACGGCATTAAAACCCAAGCTGCAACAAGGCGATTCTGTAGTTTTATCTCCCGGTGCCGCCAGTTTCGGAATGTTCAAAAACGAATTTGACCGCGGCAACCGCTTTAAAGAAAAGGTAAAAACCTTTTTTCCCTAACCGCTTGGAATCAAAATCGCCCGGAATAATCATATGAGTTTGCGCTTGCGGAGGTACCCACTCAAGCGATCAAAGGGTCTTTGATACAGCGAGCAAAGACCCTTTGATACGGCGTACAAAGAGGCTTTGATAATCCTATCAAAAGGTCTTTGACCGCAGTATTATATCTATATTATGTTTTTGCTTTATACGAGCAGCCATAGACGATTTCGCGTATTTCGGCAAGCGGCTTTGCTCCTGCCGAATACTTTGTGCACACGATACCCGTTGGCAGTGCGGCAATCGCCCTTGCCACAGCACAAGCCTTGTGATAAAATAATGCCGAATCAACTCGAACCGGCTAAACCGAAAAAGCTCCCCCAAACCGGAAAAGCAAAGCGGCCCCGCCGAATTCGATTACCGTCTTTTCGGGAGGCATTATGAAAAAAATAATCTTAACGCTGTTATCGGCTGTCTGTGCCGCCGTATTGCCGGCGCAAACAAACTTCAATGCGGAAAATATCCCGCTTCAAAAAGTTACCCTGTATTCCTCAGGCGTAGCCCACTACGAACATACGGGCACGGTAACGGGTTCGGGTAAAATAGACCTGCTGTTTTCGGCGGAACAAATAAACGACGTCTTAAAATCCTTGGTCATCACCGACCCAGGCGCCCAAAACTTAAGCATCGACTATCAAGCCGAAAACACGCTCAAAAAAGCCCTCGAAAGTTTAAAAGTAAACCTCTCTTCTTCATCCAGCCTATACGACATTTTGAACGCCCAGCGGGGGGCTGAAATTGAAATTTACACACCAAACAAAAGTACGGGAAAAATTTTAAGTGTCGAAAAGAAAACCCGAAACGGTACCTCCGGCGAAAAAAACCGCTCTACAGAAGAGGTACCCTTTCTTTCTCTTATCTCGGACGGAAAAATAAACATCATCGCCTTTTCCGACATTCAATCTTTCAAATTTACAGACGAAAAAAGAAACCGGGATTTAGATACCGCCCTCAACCTGATTTTAGAAGCCTCCTCAAATACCCGCAAACAAGTTTCCATCAAAATAGACGCAAAAAACGACACGGCACGGAATATAAGCATATCATACGTGATGGAAGCCCCCGTCTGGAAAGCGGGCTACCGTTTAAACGCAGAAAACGGAAAGGCGGCTTTTCAGGCATGGGCCATCGTCGATAATTCAACCGATTTGGACTGGAAAAACATACAATTAACGCTGACTACCGGAAGACCCGTCGCCTTTAAACAAAACCTATACCAACCGTATTATACATACCGCCCTGAAATCCCTTTGATGATTGCACAAGCGGCGGATCCCGAAACCTTTGAATCGGGAACAGCATATCAAGAAGGCTATGAAGAAGCCGATAGACATTACGATATGGCTCCGACCAAAGAAATGGCTGCGCCTTACGCAAAAAAAAGATATGAAGAAACTAAGGCATATAGAGACAGCAACGGATCGGGATCGAATTATTTCGATAATCAAACGGAAATGAAGACCGCAGGTGAAATGTTCGCCTTTACACCGGCAAAACCCGTCAATTTGGAACGGCAAAAAAGCACAATGATTCCGCTGGCCCTCGTTTCAATTCCGGCCGAAAAGGTTTCCGTCTTTTCTTCTGTATATCAGGGCAGAACCATAAACCCGAAATTTTGTATCAATATAGAAAATACCTCCGGCCTAAAATTACCCGCAGGCCCCGTTACCGTTCTTGACAACGGCGAATACGCAGGCGACGCCCTTTTGGACTTTTTGCCCGAAGGCGAAAAACGGCTAATCGCTTACGGCGACGACATTGAAGTCGGCGGTTCAAAAAGAGCAATCGAAAACCAAACCCTCGATTCGGTAACCATTGTAGACGGCGTTTTGACCAGAAAAATAAAACACGAAATAAAGACCCAATACAAAATAAAAAATTCGGCAAAAAAAACGCGCACCATAATCATAGAGCACCCGATAAGAACGGGCTATGAGCTGACGGGAAACAAAGATCTTACGGAAAAAACGGCAAACAAATACCGTTTTAAAATTGAAGCGGAGGCGGGGAAAGAAAAAGACTTTACCGTGCAGGAAGAAAGCCTTCTCGCTGCGCAATTCCGCCTTATAAATACCGACGATAACTTCCTTATAAGCCTGCAAGCGGCGGGCAATCTTCCTGCAAAAACGAAAAAAACCTTTGATGTTATCATAAAAGAACGGCAAAAACTCAGCAACTTCCGCGCGGAACTTAGTGCATTACAGACAAGCCGCAATAAGCGCGTCTCAGAACAAGAGCGCATACGGAAAAACCTTGAAGCATTCGGAACGGAAACCCAGCAAGGCAGGGAATTCATAAACAAACTGCTGAAAGCGGAAACCGAACTTGAAGAACTGGCTGAAAAAACCGAGGCTGCCGAAACGCGATTGCGCCAAGCCGAAAAGATTTTTAAAGACTATCTTAATGCTATCAGTATAGAATAGTTCGAATAGCCTGAAAATTTTCAGTTTATGTAAGCAAACTTGCAGTGTTTTTAAGCGGTACTATTTGTGCCGCTTAAAATAAACCTCGATATAAAATCACTCTTGCTTTTTAAGCGGTAAAATCTTTATATACCGGATCAAATCGTTATCCATCTCGTGGACAATAAACTTAAAATCACCGATAACGGTTTCCAATCCCAGATGGGGCTGCTTCCCCTGCTTTTTCAAATAATTGAAAAGATACCCCGCAACCGTGTTCCCATACATCTCATCAAAATCGGAATCCAGACGGCGGTTTATTTCCCGAATACTCGTCCCGCCATTTACAATATAATCAAACTCGCTGGCCTCACCGTAATCGATACTTTCATTTAAATATTTTTTTACGGCAAAAAGAATCGCAATTGCAATAACGCCCAGCAAAGCCTCGATCATACTTCCATGATCGGCTATAATCTTTCTGGCAATCGTATACAGCACCACCTCCAAAGCGCTGCCCGGGGTGTGCTTTATAAGCATGTTTACGAATTCCAAACCGATAACCAGCGAAAAAATCAAAGAAAGAAATTCCGAAAATGACGGAATGTCCCTATCGTAAACAAGTGCAAGTACCATATTTTTTACATCAAAAAATATTTGTACGGATAAAATTATAATACCCAAAAGCATCGCAAAAGAAAGCGCTATTTCGACATTTCCGACCAACGCTCCTGCCCGCCGCCGTAAATTCTGATGATGTAAAAACATACGGAATTTTTTCATTGATAATCCTTAAAAAAGTATTGACGGTATTATACGGGGATAACAAGTGCATGTCAATGTAAAAACTTTAGAAAAAAAATACCAAATCAAAACACCAACAAAACATAAAATAATTTAATATCGATATTAAATTATTTTATGTCAAACGATTATGAACCCCTAAATTCCGTATTTTCACAAGCGATTAAAATTGAAATTTCTAAACAGGTTTATTACCAAAACCGATTTACAATACCGGCAGCAAAACCTGAGCATACAAACAACGTTCTTTATAAGCCGTCCGTAAACACAACAATCGCATTTTTCAAATCAGGTGAACCATCTGCAAAACACCCGTCATCAGCAAACCCAAACCTCAAAACAAAATGTTTCACGTGAAACATTTAAACGCAAACAGAACCTTCTTAACAGAAACATTCTTTTATGATAAAATTGCCTTATGGAATTACTACCAGCAGAAAAAGCAGCTCAAATTTTCCTCGAAAAAGACATAATAACTGCCGTATTTTCAAAACCCGAAAACAAAACGGAACAAGCTTCGAAAATAAAAATAAGAAAAATACTTTTAAAAAACACGGAACACTATCAAATCGAAGAATTCAGAGAAAACAAAGCATTCCATAAAAATATTCTTCCCGATAATTTTTTATCCTACCTTGTAGATTTTTTTGTACACTTTAAAACTGCCGAATGTTCGGCGAAAGAAAAAACGCTCCGCTTCTTGAAAAACAAAAAGGGCCTATGGAATTTAAAGCAAACACCTAAACCGCTTCCAAAAATCAAGTCCGAATCGGCTAGCAGCCTGCACGACAACACAAAAAACTATGTATTACCGATTTCTCCGCCGCCGCAATTTCTAAAAGAACTCAACTTTTTTACTGCGCAAGGCAGTATCATTAATAGCAAATACGGTAAATTTCGGCAAATTAATAAATATCTGGAATTTATAGAATCGGTTCTGCCTGCGCTAACAGCCGGTTCTACCGCAAAAAAACTGAACATCATCGACTTCGACTGCGGCAAAGCCTATCTCAGTTTTGCCCTTTATTATTACCTAACCGAAATAAAAAAAATCCCTGCCGAAATTTGCGGCCTTGATTTAAAAAAAGACGTCATCGATTTTTGCAACGAATTAAGCCAAAAATGCAATTTTTCCGGTCTATCCTTTAAAACAGGCGATATCAGCAGTTTCGAATTTAAAACCGAACCCGATATGGTTATAAGCTTGCATGCTTGTGACACCGCAACAGACTTCGCTCTAGCAAAGGCGATACAAAACAACGCAAAAGTAATTTTTGCTGTCCCCTGCTGCCAACACGAACTTAACGCACAAATAAGAAAAAACGCGGAAAAAATAACAGCAAAAAACAATCCCGTTTTTCCAATGTTCGACTACGGTATTGCTACGGAAAAATTTGCCTCACTTTTAACCGATACAGTCCGTTCAAAAATTCTGGAAAAACACGGCTATAAAGTAAACGTCGAAGAATTCATCGATACGGAACATACCCCTAAAAATATATTGATCAAGGCGGTAAAAACCGCCCTTCCTGCCGAAAAAATGCAGGAAAAAATAAAAACGGCAGAATTTCAACTTAATCTTATCAAAGAATACTTTTTTATAAATCCGCTTTTAGAAAATCTATCAACCCAAAAATAAAGGAGATTTTATGATCTGTAAAAAAATTAAAACGCCAATAGGCACCCTGTATATTTTTGCTGCAAGTACAGGCTTAAAACGTATCGATTTTGAAAGCTCGAAATATCTTAAAAATCAACCTGATATTCTTAAAAACGGATCACCCGAAGTAAAAACAACAAACGATATAAAACAAGCGGAATCAATTTGCCTAAAAACCGAAAAACAACTACAAGAATATTTTGCAGGTTCACGGAAAAGGTTCGATATCCCGCTCGACCCCGACGGGTCGCCCTTTCAAAAGCTGGTCTGGGATTTTTTATACACAATACCATACGGAAAACTTGTCTCATATAAAACCGTAGCCAAAGGAATAAATAAACCGAATGCTTGCAGGGCTGTCGGTAATGCGAACGGAAAAAATCCGATTTCGATTATAATTCCCTGTCACAGGGTTATAAGTGCCGATAAAAGTTTTGGCGGATATTCATCAGGACTAAAAATAAAAAAGTATCTCATAAATCTTGAAAAAGCCTTGCCTGTGGATAACTTGTGATAAACTTCTGAAAACTTTCTGATAAAACCGATTTGTTTCACGTGAAACAATATATAGGCAAAAATAGCCTTAAAAAACCGAAAAATCTTTTAATTTTTTAGAGAATTTAGAAATAATCTCCCCGTTTTAGGATATTTTTAAAAATTTCAGAACCTTTATAAAAAATTGCTTATCAGATGGTTTTCAATGCTTGTGGATAACTTGTTAATTTATATCATATCTTTGTAGATAAAATTCAACAGATAATAGAAGTTCTATACAGAAACATTTATAGGATTAAATAATTTTTATATCTATAATCACAAAAAAAGCCTTATCCGGCTATTTTTTATTCGTGAGGAGGATTTAATACCCTGATGCTCGCGTCGGAGTTATTGATTTAAAACACTTTTTTTCAGCCTTAAAAGAGCCTCTTCCAGCTCTTTCGGATACGGTTTTTCTGCATTTCGGCTTTTTTCAAAGGTCTCAATTTCTTCGATTTCTTCTTGGGTCGGAATATATTTTTCGGTTTTCCGTCTTTCGGAATACGGAAATTCACTTTCAACAACAATGGAAATATCTTTTACTTTAAACATAGGATATAACTCAGCAAATTGTCTGATTATCTTTTTTTTATACATCAAAATCTGCTGGCTCCATCCAGTGTGGCCGACTTTTATAATTGCTATTCCGTTTTTTATATCTGCCAATTCGGAATTTAAAGCAAGTTTTTGGTTTCCGATTATTTTTTCCCACGCATCATAAACGGAAAGAATCCGGCTGCCCGAATTTTCATCATTATATTTAATAAGACTATCAAGTACTCGGGAAAATCCGTTTACGAGTTCCTGCGATGTCTTAAATCTTTTCATTTGTACACCCTATTAATATTATATATTTAAATAGGCTGTTTGTCAATTTATAGTAATTTATAAAGATGTTTCTTATGCAAATCCATACATCATTCCATCAAAATGTTAATCTAATATTTTAGAGATTTTCAAACTGTTTAACTAAAAGAGGCTGCAATCAAATCAATTCTGTTTTAAGTCAGTCGATTTCAAGCGGTTATGATTTTAATTCCATAGGTTCATATAATCTGAAAAATTATTAAAAAAAGGCGGGAAAAAAGACTTTTATGAAAATTGTATGTCTAATTTCTTTTTCTTTTTTGTGCAGTCTTTAAGATACAAATTGATTAAATTTTGATACGGTATTCCTGAATTTTCAGCCATATTTTTAAAATATGCAATAATATCGTCATCAAGACGTATTGTTATCTGCTTCTTTAATCTATCAACATAAGGGTTTTTAATAGCATTTGAAAAATCATATTCTTCTCTCATAATTGCCCTCCGTAATATTTTCCTTCATTTTTTGTAGCTTTTCTTGCCGAAATAATTCTAATAACATCACCTTCACGATAACAATGACATACAAGCAAAAGATGAAATTCATAACTCATGCCTAACATGAGAAAACGATCTTCATTTAAATCCGAATGTTCAGGATCAGACAATAATAAGGCTTTATTATCATAAAATATAGTCGCAGCTTCTTCAAAACTTACACCATGTTTTGCCAGATTTAGCTGAGCTTTTATTGAATCCTATTCAAACCTTATCTCATCCATAATTATATTATAATTATTATAAAATTAATTGTCAATATTACGCTTTATACTAATTTATAAAGATTTTTTTCATAGGTTTCCATACTCATAATTACCATGTCTCCATAACCGCTTTTCGTAACAAAGATAGGCTCTTTATCCTCATGGCATATTTGTGAAATTGTTGTAGTATTTTTTAAATCTCTTAAGGTCAAGTTAGTTTTTTTCGCTTCAATAAAAAATAGTTTTACCGTATTTCCTCTTTTCGCTATTCCTAAAACATCTATTTGAACATCTACACCAACAGCAAGTTCATTCACTATATTATACTTAGCTAAAACTCTATCTAGTCTTTCTGAATGGGTATCTACAGTGATGATTTTATATCCTTTGTAATTATCTTCCAAATACCCTTGTAACCAATTTTTCATTGGTAAATATAATTCAAATTCATTTTTTATATTTCTTTTATTCATGATAGCCTAACTCCCTTGCTATTTCCGTCCATGAATTGAAATGCTTGCCCCTAATTGTTACTGGGATAAAATCATCGTCTTCTCCTGGATGAGGCGGTTTAATTTTATTTGATTTTCGTTTTGATTCCCAAAAGTATTTATGAGTTTTCTTTTTTAAATCTTTGCCAAGTTTTATATATGCAGCAATTAATTCATCTGAAAACATATCTAATGCTTGTTGTTTATGTATAATCCCAAATCCAATTGGATTAAATTCATTTGCCCATATTTTTACTTGATGTTCTTTTTTCCAAAAGTTAACTTGACCTGCATTATATTTTTTTAAATCTCCATCACGCATATTAGGATGTGCCCAATCAATTGTCTGTACAGGAATATATGTTGCTTTTAATAGATTACATATATCTATTACCATTTGCCAATTATGCGGTATCTCATCTTCATAAAATTCTTCGTACCCATACTCTTGAGGTTTATATTTTTTATTTAATCTTGAAATATGACCGTTTTCTTTTACAGTGTTCCAAGATAAAATCTTAGCTTTTTCAAAAATAATATCAAAATAAATTGACTTCTTTTCTTCTGAATCATAAGTATTAACTTTTATTACAACGTTTCCATTAATTTGTTTCAGATAGATTTTTGCATCATGCAAATATTTATATATTTTTATGAAATCAGATTTTTCAAAATCTTTTACTATACTCTTATTATATTCAAGAAATGCTTTGCGATATTCATCATCATTGTAATCAGCTAAATAAATATATTTTAAAATTTTTGATTTTTTTATATTTCCATAAGTTAATAACATTTTTAATCCTTTCCTAACGCTTGGCGTTGGATACATAACTAACACTTAACCTGCAAACCGGCTCGACCGGCTTGTCGGCTTTGAAAACGGTGTTATGTGTTATTTCAAATTCTCATAGTGAGACCACATTCTAATAATTTTTACTGTGCCCTCATATTCAATAGTATCTTCTACCA
>CAUUSH010000035.1:0-13981 GCA_963547785.1 uncultured Treponema sp.
AAAATTCAAAATATGAGAACAAGGTTAAGGGCAGGAGAAGAGCTTGGACTTACAAAATAGGGGAGAATGATAAAGATTCCACTTCTTCTTGGGTAAGGCCGGTATCATCGTTATCCTCTATTCATCGATACACAATTGAGCGGTGAACCGTTATCATAAAAGTGCAGACCTAAAAACCCGAAAAATAAAAGAATCCTTTTTTGCGGCGCTCAAGAAGGAAAAGCTATACCGCATAGATACAACAAAATTGAAAAGGGAAGAAGTAAAGAAAATCGTCTGGAGGTTTATTGTGTACTACAACAGACGAAGGATCACCACAATGAATCCGAAAGATTATTCTCCTGCGATTTATCGGGAACTATTTGAAACCGGTTTATTCGTGCGGAGGCTTTAATACCCGCCGTACTCGGCAACGCTCTGCGTTGTAAAAAGGGTATTAAAGCCGGCTGCAACCGCCTTATGAGAACAACATACCACGATGCTCTGCATCGTGGTTGTTGATCAAAACCGGCAGCTTAAACTACGGCATAAAAAAGCGGCTTAAATCCCCGCTTTCGGAAAAACGAACCGTTTTCCCCATGGGATCTAAGCCGCCGGAAAGCCGCAGCAGAACCTTAACGATTTGCATTAAGACCCGCGTCTGCTTCTATAGGAACTTACAGCCCTTGTTTCGGTATTCCGAAACTTCTTTGATGATGGCATCTACATCCATAACCATTTCCATCATACTGACTTGTTCCTCGTAGACCTTGGGGTCTATTTGGCTTTTAATCTCCGGTTCCGCTACATGATAACACAAGAGTCCCAACGAGACTCCCGCCAACGGACCTGCAAAAGTGGGATCGCCTGCCGTAACCGTTTCGCAGGCAAGGCCCGACGATTCGGCTTCCGCACCGCCCAAAAGAACAATGACGTTCTCGGGGCCGTACTTTTCGGCTAAATCCTTAACGCGCTTTTGATTTTCCAAGTCCATTGCGCCTGCGCTCGTTCAGACAAAGCATTCGGTTGCAGCATATACAACCTCAGCTCCTGCCGACTCTGCGCACAGCTTTATAGCTTCCCCGGGAACGCCGTCACGGTCACCGATGATGATGACCTTTTTGGTTTTTAATTCCATAGCATCCCTCCTAGGATTATTTTCGGGATGCGCTCGGATACCCTACGCACCCCCGGCAATTTGGGCCGTATCTTCAAAAACCGGTCTACACAATCGTGCGATCATGCTTTCCTGTTTATTTTAAAGATCAACGTTATATGTATTTTTTTACCATATCTTCGATTTGGCCGATGGTCAAATCACTGCCGGTAACACTGTCTTTCCGCTCGCCGTCAACATAAATAAGCATAGTAGGAAGCCCTAAAACCTGCTCTTTCATAGCAACACGGCGCGCGCCGTCAATATTGAACGAACAGAATTTCGCCTTTCCCGCATGGCGATCGGCCATCGCGTGCACATCAGGCATTAACTGTTTACAGGGAACGCAGCCTTCCGACCAAAAATCCACAAAAGTTACACCCTTGGACTGATGTACTTCCTGTTCAAAATTGTCTTTTGTTAATTCAACCATTTTTTTCTCCTATAAAGTTATTTTTTCATGGCCATTTTGGCTTTTACATCGTCGATATAGTGGCCTGCCCAAATACCCGCCAGCGCTCCGTCCGCAGCAGCGGTAACGACTTGGCGCGATTCTTTTTGAATAACATCGCCGACACCGTAGATACCGGGTACGTTGGTTTCCATTTTGCCGTTTGTAAGGATATAACCGTTTTCGTCAAGGTTTACCAGCCCCTGAATAAAGGCCGTCTGGGGATTATGTCCGATAAAGACGAATACGCCTTGGGCATCGAATTTGGAAGTTTCGCCCGTTTTGGTGTCCTTTAACACAACACTGTCCACAAGACCGTCTCCGCAGACTTCTTCCACAACGGCATTCCATTTAAAGGCCATCTTAGGGTTCGCAAAGGCCTTTTCTTGAATGGACTTGGCAGCACGCAGTTCGTCGCGCCTGTGCACAATCGTTACCTTATCGGCAAATTTCGTCAGATACATAGCTTCTTCGACAGCCGAATCGCCGCCTCCGACAACGACGATTTCGCATTCTTCGAAGAATGCGCCGTCGCAGGTTGCACAATAAGAAACACCCTTGCCCCAGTGTTCTTTTTCGCCCTTGCAGCCGAGCTCCCGTGCACTGGCACCGGTCGCAACAACCACACCCAGACACTCGTATTTATTGCCGTCGCTTGCATGAACGATTCTTACAGGCGAATCGGGAACAACTTCTATTTTTTCGGCCCGCGCCCGTTTAAATTCGACGCCGAATTTTTCGGCATGTTTTTTAAAGGCTTCGGTCAATTCGGGACCTGAAGAGGCGGGAAAACCGGGATAGTTTTCGATTTCTTCCGTAATATAGCACTGTCCGCCTTGGTTGGGTTTTTCTTCGAGAATAACCGTCTTTAACTTTGAACGTGCCGCATAAATACCGGCAGCCATACCGCCGGGACCTCCGCCGATTATCACCAAATCATATTTTTCCGACATAAAGTCCTCCTGAAAATCTTCAGCTACAATATATCAATTTTTATGCTTTTAATCAACGGTTCTATTTATTTTGCACCGAGGGCGGCCATCGTAATATAGTTGTAAGGTTTGTTGAAATGCGGTAAAAAGAAAATGTCCAAAAGTTTCAACTTATCAATCGTAACCTTTTCTTGAATTGCAAGCGAGAACATGTGAATACCCATCGACATATCGTAGGTGGACGCCATTTGTGCACCGACGACGGCCCGCGTCTTTTTGTTGTAAACGATTCGTATTTTGACAGGCGGGTTATTCGTTTCCATAAAATCGGCCTTTTGCAGGTCTTCAAAATCGGTGTATTCGACATCTATTCCGAGCTTTTTTGCCCGCTCGACGGTAATGCCGCTTGAAACCATCTTCAAATCATAAATATTGATTCCGTTTGAACCTTGTACGCCGATACTGTCTAAGGCAATGCCTGAGGCATTGTGGGCGGCTACAATGCCGCTGCGTACCGCATTCGTAGCAAGCGCAATATACGAGCGCTCTCCTATCGAATTATCCAGCACGGTGGCACAGTCTCCGATGGCGTACACGTCTTTAACGCTTGTTTCCTGTTTGGTATTGACAAGATATGCCCCGTTTTTAAAGGTTTCAAGATCGTTTTTGCCGAGTTCCGTGTTCGGGCGGAAACCGATGCAGACAACGACCATATCGGCAGGGTATTCTCCCTTATCGGTAACGACGGCTTCGACCTTTGCCGTTCCCTTAATTTCTTTTACCATCTGATTGTATTCGAGTTTAATGCCGTGATCTTTTAAGTTTTTGTCCATCAGTTCAGTAAAGGGCTTATCGTAATAGTTTGAAAGACTGGAAGGCATTGCGTCGATAAGGGTTACATTTTTTTCGTGCCGTTTAAAGGCCTCTGCCAGTTCTACGCCGATATAACCGGCCCCGATAACCGCGACATTTTTGATTGCGGGGTTTTTCAGTTTTTCAATAACATCCTGCGCATTTTGAAAAATCTTGACCTGCTGTACGTTTTCCAAATCCATTCCTTTTAAGTTGGGAACAATCGGAAGAGAACCGGTTGCCAAAATCAGCTTATCGTAGGATTCTTCGATGGCAGTGCCGTTTTTTTCCTTACCATAGACAATCTTTTTCTTAAAATCGATTCTGTCTATCTCGGCTTCCATCGTAACCTTGGCGCCCTTGGCTTCCAGCTTTTGCTTGTCGGAATAAAAAAGCCCGTCCGAACCTTTAATCTGGTTTCCGATCCACAGGGCCATACCGCAGCCTAAAAAGCTGATGTTGTTGTTTCTGTCAAAAACGACAACCTTGTTATCCTTTGAAAGATCCGTCAAAAAGTTTATCGCCGACGTCCCTGCATGGTTTGCACCGATTACCACAATTTTACTCATATTTTGCTCCTTGACCGCCCCCGTAATTTTAAAGTCAAAAGCCGGCCGACTTTATTGTATATAACTTTCTTTTATTTGTATAGTAGATAAAAAATGAATTTATATGCGTGGCATGGGTTTAGGCGTACAAAAGTTCAAGCGTGTTTGGCGTTACCGTACAAACCGTTTATTTCGTCTTGTGTGAGGGGGCGGGATTGTCCTGAGGAAAGGCTGCCGAGCAAAACGCAGCCGATTCTTGTGCGTACGAGTTTTTTTATTTTTACGTTAAAAAATTTCAACACGCGGCGGATCTCCCTGTTTTTTCCTTCGGTAAGAATGATTTTCATTTTTCCGCGGCCGAGCCGTTCAGCCGTAACCGCCTTATAAAACACGCCTTCGATTCTAACGCCGCGCAAAAACCGTTTTAAGACCTCGTCGGAAAAATCGTAAACGGTCGTTACCTCGTATTCTTTTTCGATACCCGAAGAGGGGTGTTCCACGGCTGCGGAAAAATCGCCGTCGTTCGTAAAAATGATTGCACCGGCCGAAAGCATATCGAGCCGCCCGATGTTATAAAGCCGCTCGGTGTAGTCCTTTTTTAAAAGCCACGCCGCGGTAGGCCGCCCTTGTTCGTCGGAAAGGGTACACACATAGCCTTCCGGTTTGTTCAAAAGAACATAACGCTTTTCCGTTTCGGGGGCTGTTTTTTTTCCATCAAATAGAATTTCTTCCGTTCCCGAAACCTTGGTGCCGAGCTCCGTTACCGTTTTGCCGTTTACCGTTACCCGCCCGCCTTCGATCAGTTTTTCGGCCGCCCGCCGTGAGGCTATACCGCATTTTGCAAGGTACACTTGTAAACGCATTTCTTTAAGGCTGCCGGCTGTTTCTTCTTTTTTTTCCGTCTCTTCCGTCTGTTCCATAAGGGTTTATTGGGGTTTTGAACACCGCTGTATTCAAAAAAGCTCTACCGCGCAAGCTCGAACCGTTCGCTTTCCGTTTCATCGAGTTTCGGTAAATCGGAAATGCTGTTCAGCCTAAATATTTTTAAGAATTCTTTTGTGGTTCCAAACAGCACGGGCTTACCGGGAATGTCTTTTTTTCCGACTTCTTTTATTAAGTTTTTTTCGATTAATAGGCGGATCATATTATCGGCCGAAACACCGCGGATTGCTTCGATTTCGGCACGGGTTACGGGTTGGGAATAGGCGATGATAGAAAGGGTTTCCATGGCAGCCCGTGAAAGCCGGCCCTCGTTTTTTTTACCGTAGCGATCTTTAAGGTGATCCCACAGTTCTTTTTTCGGCGTAATGGCCCAGCCGCCCATTATTTTTGTAATTTCTATGCCTCTCTGGGGTTCGGCGTAAGCTTCCTGCAATATTTTTATCGAATCGGAAACTATTTCCGAAGACAGTCCCGAAATTTTACAAAGGGCTTCATCGGTAAGGGGCTCTCCTTCCAAATATAAAATTGCTTCGATTAAAGCGGCTTCTTTTTCCAAATTATATTGCTGAACCATCTCCCTGCTCCCACGTTTTTATTTTTATGTCGCCGAACATTCTGTTTTGCCAAATGCTTGCCATTTTAAATTTGACGGCTTCTAAAATCGCCATAAAAGCACAAATAATGTCCAGCATATTTCCCTTGCGGATAATCAGATCGGTGAACATGCATTCACCTTTTCTTTCCAAAAGCTCGTTCATTAGGGTAATTTTTTCGTTTACCGAAACCTCTTCATATAAATCCAAAATGTGTTCGGTTTTATAATTGGACATAAGCTGCGAAAATGTTTTTAAAAGCTCCCACGTATCGACGCGCTCCCACAGCTCCTCTTCGTCAAAGGGAAGGGCATGTTGAATCTTTTTTCTTTCAAAAAACCATTCTGCCTCACTTTCTTTTTCTTCCATCAGCTCCGAAAGTTTTTTGAATTTCTGGTATTCGATAAGCTTTTCGACAAGCTCGGTTCGCGGGTCTTCAATGTCTTCGTCATCGAGCTCCACTTCAACAGGTAAAAGCATTCGGCTTTTTATATAGATGAGATTTGCTGCCATTTCGTAAAAGCTGACGAGGTTGTCCAAATCGGGCGACACTGCATAGTCCAAATACTGCAAGTACTGCTCGGTAATATCGGCAATGGGAATATCGTAGATGTTTATTTCATTTTTGTTTATCAAAAACAGTAAAAGGTCCAAGGGTCCTTCAAAATTGCTGACTTTAAATTCGACGTTTGAAACGTTTAAATTCTGCCCGCCGGCGGATGTTTCAGCACTTGTCGATGTTTGTGTGTTATTCATGCAAAGCCTCTTTACTATAAATTCGGCAGTTCTTCCGCCAGCCTCAAGGTTTTGTCGGCAATCGAAGCTTCTTTTTTATAAGGACGCTTTGAAAACTTCGGAGCAATTTTAAAATTCGCTAAAAAAGGCTGTCATCGGGAGGGTTACCCACGGCTTCCGGGTTCTTCGGGGGCTCTTTTTTTATGGCTACCTCTTCTTTTTCGGATTCCGCATCTTTCCGATCGGCTGTAAGGGCCGCAGCAGCCTTTTCCTGCGCCGCCTTTTGTTCTGCGCTTTTTTCGATAAAACTCGAAATATACGGGCGGCCGGGGAACAGTTTTTCCCGCACCTGTTTTTCTATTTGCTGCGTAATTTCGAGGTTTTCCTCCAAGAATTTGACGGCATTAGGCTTGCCCTGCCCTATCTTATCGTCCCCATAAGAATACCATGAGCCGCTTTTTGCGATTATATCGTATTTTACGGCAGCGTCCAGCAGCGCCCCGTGTGCCGAAAGGCCCTGACCGAACAGGATTTCGGTTTCGACCTTCCTAAAAGGCGGCGCAACCTTATTCTTTACAACCTTTATGCGGATTTTGTTTCCCCACGCCTCCTCTTCGCCCTTTCCAAGCGTATCGATCTTGCGTACGTCAAGACGCACAGACGCGTAAAATTTAAGCGCATTACCGCCTGTCGTAGTTTCGGGGCTTCCGAACATAACGCCTATCTTCATTCGTATTTGATTGATGAAGATTATCATACAGTTAGACTTACTGATGATCGCCGTAAGTTTTCTGAGGGCCTGACTCATAAGGCGCGCCTGAAGCCCCATGTGCGAGTCGCCCATTTCGCCTTCAATTTCCGCCTGAGGGGTAAGCGCCGCAACCGAGTCGATAACGATGACGTCCACCGCGCCCGAACGCACTAGGCTTTCGGCAATTTCCAGCGCCTGTTCGCCCGTATCAGGCTGAGACACCCACAGCTCGTCTATATTGACGCCGAGGGCTTTAGCATATTGGGGGTCCAAAGCGTGCTCCGCATCGATAAAGGCGGCGATCCCGTCCTGTTTTTGAGCCTCGGCAACCGCATGCAAGGCGATGGTCGTTTTACCCGAAGACTCAGGCCCGAAGATCTCTATAATACGGCCTTTCGGATAACCGCCTATCCCTAAAGCCTCGTCCAGCAAAATACTGCCCGACGGAATAACATCGATATTCCCGATAGCGGAATTGGTTCCGAGCTTCATCAAAGAGCCCTGTCCGAACTGTTTTTCGATTTGAAGCCGCGCCGCTTCAAGCGCCTTTAATTTATCTTCCGAATTTGCATTTGCCGGTATTTCGTTTCTTACTTTGGCCACTTTAATCTCCCTTATTATTGTTTAAGATACTTTGCTGTTACGCAAGGGGGCTCTTTGTAAAAACAACAATTTTTAACAGCCCCATTTTGTTATATGGAATATAAAAAATCCGTGCCCGCTTTTTACATTGGCACCTTTAAAAAACCTTGTCGGCTTTTTAAAGGTGCCAGGCGAGTTTTTCATAAGTCTTTATATATCAATGCCTTATGAAAAACATCGCAAATTAAACCTTATCTACACACTGCACCGCAGCATGAGGGCACTAAAGCCGCCTGCAGCCGAGTACCCCGCTGTTTTTGCGCAGGAGTATATAGATTCCGCATTGCGTAAAACAGCGAATTCCGTACTCGGCGTATTATATAGCATTTTTAGCTTAAATACAAGGGACGCTCCCGTAGTCATAACATTTCAGACAGCCAAAAAAAATATTATAGGCTGATAACTTCCATGCTTAAATAAGCTTGTACCGCAGATTATTTTTGTAAAATTCCGTTTTTTTTATAAAAAAGTATTGACAGTACCCGCAATTATCTTTATACAGATAAATTATATTTACATTCTCTGGAGGCCTGCCTAATGAATAGAAAGGACTACATCAGCGATTCGGACTGGAAACACTTTATGAGTTTTTCCGAAAATCTGGAAACACCCTGTGTCATAATTAACTTAAAAACGATCAAAAAAAATTATTTAAAATTAAAAGAAAATTTTCCGTATGCGGATATTTATTATGCGATAAAAGCAAATCCGCACGACGACATTATTTCAATGCTGTACGAAATGGGTTCAAATTTCGATATTGCTTCGAGGTACGAGCTGGATAAGGTTCTCCGCCTGGGTGTAACTCCCGACAGGCTCAGCTACGGCAACACTATAAAAAAGGCAAAGGATATTGCCTATTTTTATGAAAAAGGCGTCAGGATGTATGCGACCGATAGTAAGGACGATTTAAAAAACATCGCCCAGTATGCACCCGGCTCCAAGGTCTATGTCAGAATTTTGGTCGAAAACACCACGAGCGCCGACTGGCCGCTTTCCAGAAAATTCGGCTGCCATCCCGATATGGCCTATGACCTATGCATTCAGGCGCGGGATTCGGGGCTTACGCCCTGCGGCATTTCCTTCCATGTGGGAAGCCAGCAGCGCGACATCGGCCAGTGGAACGACGCCCTTGCAAAAACCAAGTATCTTATGGACTCGCTTGAGGAAGAAGAAGAGATAAAACTCGAAATGATCAACATGGGCGGCGGTTTCCCTGCCTCGTATGTTACGCCTGCAAACGACTTGAGCGAATATGCTTCCGAAATTACCCGCTATCTTGAAGACGACTTCGGTACGGACCGCCCCAGAATCATCTTGGAGCCCGGCCGCTCCCTCGTAGGCGACAGCGGTGTTCTAATAACCGAAGTTGTTATGATTTCGCGCAAAAACAACACAGCATTGTTCCGCTGGGTCTATCTTGACACGGGCCTGTTTAACGGGCTTATCGAAACCTTAAACGAATCGCTAAAATATCCCATTGTTACGGATAAGGACGACGATTGTAAAAAGCGCGGCGAAGTCGTACTGGCAGGCCCCACCTGCGACAGTATGGATATTATGTATGAAGATTACCGCTACAGCCTGCCGACCAGCTTAAAACCCGGCGACCGCATTTACTTTTTAACGACCGGAGCATACACGTCAAGCTATGCCTCCGTCGAATTCAACGGATTTCCGCCTATCAAAACCCACATAATGAAATAAAGAACTGAAACGGGCGCCCTTGTAAAAACGGAATTTTTTGTATACAAGGCGCCTATACCTTTTAAAATTTACGTATATCAGTATTAACTACTTGACATATTATTTAATTTATTGTTATACTCGCTAACGTTGCTATGGGGGTGTAGCTCATCTGGCTAGAGCGATTGCATGGCATGCAATAGGTAAGGGGTTCAAGTCCCCTCATCTCCATCTATAAGTATAAAAACATATTCTGCAAGCTATACAAATCGGCATACCGGTTAAAAACAAGTCATAAAGGGAGGCTTAATTTAGGTGGATGTAATAAACGATGTAGAAATTGATCTTGATGAACTCCTAAAAGATGTAGCGGTTCCTTCTGCAGCTGATATTCCGGCCGGAAATACACCATCCATACCACAGGATTTTCCGCTTGACTTTGAACCGGATGCGCCGCCTTCTATGGGCGGCGGCGCATTAAGCGGCGCTACGATGTTTTCAAAGGCGCCTGAAGCATCAGGCGGCCGGCTTCGGGATGCAAGTGAGGTTGACCTTTCTTTAACTCATTTTGAAAAAGTTGAGAAATTTTTTTCGGATACGCCGCACCATCTTTTCGATTCTTCCGAATTTTATAAAACGGTTTTAAAGGGAGAAGGCGAGGAAGCGCAAAGACTGCATACTGCTTTAACTAAGTTTTTAACGGCGACGGACCCTAAAGACCGCGGCGTATTTAAAACGCAAGTAGAATCTGCATACTGGAATTTCGTTTCGGAAATGGCCGTAAAAATTGCATCGGGCAGAGCCTCGCCTGAAAAAAAATATGCAATACGGTATGGGCTTGTCTTACCTACCCTTTTAACGCAGGATCAAAAGGACATTTTTTCAAAAATTATAGATGAAAATACATATCGGGAAGCCGTTTATTATCTTGATGAATGGTTCGGCAATATAGGCTCCGGAAGAATTTCTCCCTCTGCTACGGATGAAGTACGCGTTTCCAGAAAAGGGAACGAAAGCGATCGGTTTTTACAGCTTTTGGAAAAGGCAAGAGGAAAGCTGCAGACTGCGGAAAATCTTTTAAAGGCAAAGGCCGAAGAAATAAACCGCTCTGAGGACGCTATAAAACAGCAAATGGGTCATATTTTTACCCACGAATTTATGGCAAACATTGCCGGCGTAAAAGCACCTTACAGCGAAATCCAAAAACAGCAAATAGGCCAGATAAATGAACAGCTGAAAAAACTTTTAACCTTGGACAAAGAGTTGCAGCGCTTCGTTTCCGATTATCAGACGGCAGACGGCGATGTGCGGAGTTTAAAAGAAAAAGTCGAATCTTCAGGCGGTTCTACCGTCAACGTATCGGCGGCCGAAGGCGAATATGATACTGTACGGCAAATGGCAAAAATGACCTGCGGACGCAAAGGAAATCAGTTTCCCATTTTGTCGCGGGAATATTTTAGAACTTTTTCAAACGATATAGGAACCAGAGAAAACGTTTTGCGGGAAATGCGTTGGATTGAAAGCACGGATATTCAGGCGTATTGCAGACAATATAAAACACAGTACAACAGAATCCCGCCTTTCGTCATTTTGTTACCTACTTACGGAGATATAGGCTTTTGCTGGGAACCTTTCGACCGATATAACCGCGTTACCAGCCGCGGCCGTATTGCAATACCTATGTACCCGAAAAACCTCCGCGTTTCATTATTAATGGCGACTGCCGATCTGCGCTGGCAGGTTGCAAAGGAAAAAGCTTCCTATTACTGGATGGAAGAAGGTCTTACCGGAAACTATTACCAGTGGTTCCAAAACCAAAAACTGAAAGGCGATATCAAATCATACTTTATTCAAGATTACATTATTTGGATGATGAAAGAAAGCGAAGGTATTCAAAAGCTGGATAAAGAAGTACGAGAAGTTTTCTGGCGGTATATGCCCTTTTCAAATGAAGTCAAAGAAAAACTTAAGATGCGGGCTCCGATCTATCAGGAGCTGTGCCAGCGGGATTTAAACCGCCAAATGTCCGACGGCTACTAATTCTTACAGTTTTGCCTTTTATATTAAATTCCCCAAAACGGCGGCGTTTAAAAATCATCAAACCAATATGGAAACGCTCTTTGTATCACGCCTAGCGGTGATACAAAGAGCGTTGCATTTTAAAACAAAAGTGCGTTTTGTTTCATTTTATAAAATAAAACCCGCTTCTTATTTCTTTAACATCGTCAAAGGATTGATGAGCGTGCCGTTTTTATAAAGCGAAAAATGTACGTGCGGCCCGGTAGAGCGGCCTGAGTTTCCTACGCCGCCTATTATACTGCCTTGGTTTACATACGCGCCCCGTTTTACGTTTACGCTTTGCATATGTCCGTACATCGACTGATAACCGTTTCCGTGCGAAATAATAATATAATTGCCGTAAATTCGCGATATACCAACTACAGATACCGTACCGTCAAGGGCCGCCTTGATGGGGGTTCCTTTCGGCGCCGCCAAGTCAATGCCCGTGTGAAAACTGCGTTTTCCTGTAAACGGATCCCTTCTGTACCCAAAAGGCGAGGTAAGTCTGCCTTTTATAGGATATATAAACAGCTCGCCTAAGGCCTTACGTAGATCGAAGGCGCTTATTACGGCACCGGGTATGAACAATTTTTGACCCGGATTTACCGTTTGACTTTCCAAATCGTTTGCATCAAGGAGCGCTGTAACGGAAAGATTGAATTTTGCTGCTACGGCAGAAAGATTATCGTTTTTTTCAGCCGTATAGAAAATTCCATCCATGGACGGGATAATAAGCCTGTCACCCGGCTGGAGCCGCCTTGCATTGGAAATTCCATTTACGGAAAGAATTGTGCCCATATTTTTAAGCCCGAATTTGATGATAATTCCGCTTATCGTATCTCCTTTTTTTACCGTATACCCGGCAAATTCTACCGGAGCAAAAATTTCAGTGTCATCGGCCGCGAAAGGCTTTTCTGCTTCGGCGTCTTCGGACGGAGCCATAACATATTGGCGCATAGCATTTTCAAAAGCGGGGTCGGTATAAAAGTCGATGTTTTTTATGGCGGCTCTCCCCGGCTCTAACCTTAAAACGGAAAACGGTATGGCAAAGGCGAGAATAATTATAGAAGCGGCAACGGAAAAGACCGCTTGTTTGTTTATATTTTTTAATGTGATTCGGTACGGCTTTCTTTTCGGCGCTGCAGGCTTTACAAAGCCGTAAATATATTTGTTTAATAAGTCTTGTTCCGGCAAAAAACAGGCGGAAAAGGCCTTTGTGGAAGAGGTTTGCCGAACGGGTTTATTTTTAACGGATTTAAAAAACTGCATTGCTTTGCTTTGCTTTTTAGGTTTATAAATGTTAATATCTTGCCTGAAATAGGTTATGGTGTCCATAAGCCTTTTATCGGCAAAAAACCGTAAGCGTTTAGCTCTTTTTTTAGGCTTTAAAGTGCTTTCGGCGATAATCCAAAAGAATTTACCACTGCGGTGCATACTGTACGCACAATAAAAAACGGAAAAGCCGGCCTTGCAGCAATCTTTTAAAAGGAGTAAAATGACCTTTAAGAATAAACTATGGCAAACGAAAACCTACATAACGCAAAAACGGCAAAAAATGACGAATTTTATACTCAGTATCCTGATATTCAAAAGGAAATAAACGCTTATTTGGAGTATGACAAAAATGTTTTTAAAGATAAAACGATTTTGCTTCCTTGCGATGATCCCGAATGGAGCAACTTTACAAAGTTTTTTGCTCAGAACTTTGTCAACTTCGGACTAAAAAAACTTATCAGTACCAGTTATGCGGCGGAAAGTAAAAGAATAAAATGGGATTGGCAGCCCACCCTTTTTGAAACTGAAAATCCTCTATTCGATGTTGATAAAACAAAAATCAAAGGAAAAATATTTACCCTTACCGCCGATGAAAACCGGGACGGTAAAATCGACATAAACGACCTTCAGTGGCAGTACATGGACAGCGACGGCGATTTCAGAAGCAAGGAGGTAAAAAAACTACGGGACGAAGCGGACATCATCATAACAAATCCGCCCTTTTCTCTCTTTCGGGAATTTTTAGCGTGGATTGTAGAAGCCGATAAAAAGTTTTTAATTATTGCAAACATGAATGCCATTACCTACAAAGAAGTGTTCCCGCTCATTAAAGATAATAAATTGTGGCTTGGAGCAACGGGTAGCGGAACAGATATGGTATTTGGAGTTCCTGAAGGGGCAGAAGTTAAAGAGCATGATAGACAAAAGGCGGCAAGATTGGGATATATTGGAAATTATACCCGGCTTGGAAATTCATGCTGGTTTACCAATCTTGACCATGGGCGGCGGCATCAGCCGCTTCAACTTATGACTATGGCGGATAATATCAAATTCAATAAAAAACTAAAAGGGAAACCTTATCAAAAGTATGATAATTATGACGCAATAGAAGTACCGTTTACCGATGCAATCCCCAGTGATTATCGTTCAAATATGGCGGTTCCTATTTCTTACTTTGACAAGCACAATCCCGAACAGTTTGAAATTATTGACGCAAATACTATTCGTACCAATAGTTCCGTACCAATAAAACCTCACGGATTAATTAAAGATAAAGATGCAACAATTACGGAAAAAGTTGAAAAAAATGGTGAGAACCACTTGACAAACATAGCGGAAAACTCACAATCTTTTAGAACAGAACAGAACAGAACAGAAC
>CAUUSH010000036.1:0-13332 GCA_963547785.1 uncultured Treponema sp.
CCCTTGCAAGCGAATGAGGAAAATGCTCTTCAAGACAGGCCGCTATTTTTAATACGGCTTTTTCCGGCCTGCCGCCGAAGGTGATTATCTTTTTAACAGAGGGCTGGGATTTCGTAAGAGTTCCCGTCTTATCGAATACGATTGTATCGGCCAGGGCAAAGTCTTCTAAAAACTTTCCGCCCTTTACGGTGATACCGTGCTCTGCACAGTTTTTCATAGCTGAAAGCACGCAGACAGGAGCTGATAACTTCATCGCACAGGAATAGTCGACAAGAAGAGTCGAGGCAGCCTTTGCAAAGTTACCTGTAAAGGCGTAGGTCAAGCCTGCAAGTAAAAAGTTATAAAAAACAAGTTTATCTGCAGTTCTTTCGGACTTGATTTGTGAAGCCGCCTTTAACGATTGAGAGCGGTCAATCATATCGGCTATCTTGCTCACTCTGGTCTCCCGTCCGCAAGCCTTTACGCATACATGGATTTCCCCCTCTTCAACAATGGTAGAAGCAAAAACAGTATCTCCCGAAACCTTGTGCACGGGAAGGCCTTCTCCCGTCATTGAAGCCTGATTAACGGAAGCCTCGCCCGATACCACTGTTCCGTCTGCAGGAATAACCGACCCAATCCTAAGAATAACCGTATCTCCGGCTTGAAGAAGATTGGCGGAAATTTCAGTTTCATTTCCGTCTTTTAGAACATGAACAGTTTCCTTTGTATTCAAAAAACTGCGGGTTAAATTTTCATAGGACTTCCGGCGGGTATACTCTTCTAAGATTTCGCCCATTTCAAGCATCATTGCGATGGTTCCGGCTGTGTTTAGGTCTCCCGTTGCATAAGAAAGAGAAAGAGCCGCTGCATCTAAGGTTTCGGCACAAAAGGGCCTGCCTCCTTTCAAGGCTTTCATTCCGCCTTTTACGCGGGGCATAATTGAAAAGAGAGCCAATATTCTGCGGACAGGAATAGGCAAGAGCCTTCGGATAAAGAATTCCGCAAGCAGCATTCCCAAAGAAACCGTTAAACTTTCGCTTACTATCGGCTCCTCTACATTTTCTAATAGTTCTTCGTTTTCAAGGTAAGAAGAATTTAGAGCTTTTATATAAGAAAGAGTTTCGGCTTCGCTTATCCCCGAATATTCAATTAAGATACTTCCTGAAACAGGATTTACACTTATCGACCTTATGCCTTCTTGTAAAGACACAAGGGTTTCTACAAGAACGGCTTGTTTGCGGCTTAAACATTTCCGGCTATATCTTAAACGCAAACGCCCCGGAAGGCGGTGAGCAATATAAAAGTTCATAAAGGTTAAAAAAAATCAGGCTAGTTTGCTGCCGAAGCGGCGTCTTTGTTATAAGCAGCTTCCGCCATTATATCTTGAGCGTCTTCTTTTACCGTTTCGACAAAGGCTGCAGCATCGTCTTTTAATTTTAAACCTGCCCCAATTATTTTGGCACAAGCCTTTTTAAAACCGGCATCTCTTGCCAAAAGAACCGCAGCTCCGCCTGCAACAACACCGAGTGCAAATGCTCCCCATTTAGTCATATAAAACCCCCTATCATTATGCGGCGTATTCTATCATTTTTTTATTATATTTACAAGAAGGTGTATTGTGCGGCATTGATTTTATAAAGCCTCAGAAAAACCGGATACGCCGTATCGTTCGGTACTAACATCTCGTAATGGGCGATACGAGACGCTCGCATAACGGCATACGAGCCTCTCGAATAAGGTGATGCGGATGGTGCCGCCCGCTTGGGCGGCACCATTCACTAAAGCGAGTGTGTCTGCCCCGCTCGAACGGGCGGATACCTCTGATCCGAGCGAGGCGGTACCTCGGTATAATGTAGTAACTCAGACTTACTGCATAGGGTAGGCCGGCTATAAGGCATAGTCTACGACGTCCGTACGGCATGGGCGATGACGATAATCATCTTATCTTGTAACAAACGGCAAAATACATTATACTGGGCATCTCTAAAAACTCAGGTATAGATTTGCTTCGCATACTTAGGAATAAAGATATCTTGTCAGCATAGCTGATAATGAATTTTTTAGAATTTGCCTTTCGGCAAACTTTACTTCTATGGGAGAAATATGGTAACGGTTTTATCTGTGGGGGGCTCTATTGTTGCGCCCGACAAACCGGACACGGAATTTTTGCATAAGTTTTCCGTTACGGTACGAAAGTGGCTTGCAGAGGATGGTTCACGCAAGCTTATAATGGTAATTGGCGGCGGCGGCCCTGCCCGCGCATATCAAAACGCATACAAGGATGTTTGCAAAAAAAGCGGTGCCGGCGTATCAAATGATGAAGCCGATTGGATAGGCATTGCGGCAACCCGTTTAAATGCTCAATTCGTAAAAGCGGTTTTTTCCGATCTTTGCCCCAGTCCTGTTGTGTACGACCCTACGGCTGCGGAACTTTTTACAGGGCAGGTTTTAATAGCAGCGGGCTGGAAGCCGGGTTTTTCTACCGACAACGACGCAGTCCTTTTAGCCGAAAAATTTTCAGGCCGCCTTGTGGTTAATCTTTCAAACATAGCCAAAGTGTACACCGATGACCCGAAAACAAACCCCGGCGCAAAACCGATCGACTCCATTTCATGGGAAGACTTTATCAAAATAACCGGCAGCGAATGGATTCCGGGCAAAAATACGCCCTTTGATCCGGTTGCAAGCGTAAGGGCGCAAAAAGCCGGAATACGGGTTATCTGCGCGGCGGGCAGGGACATCGAAAACCTTGAAAATATCTTAAACGGAAAAGAATTTAACGGAACGATCATAGGCTGACGGCAGTAAAATACGTGGAAAACTATTACGATATTTTAAATATTCCTAAAAATGCCGGTGAAGAAGAAATAAAAAAGGCATTTAGAACTCTTGCAATGCAATATCATCCCGATAAAAATCCCGGAGATAAGATTGCCGAAGAAAAATTTAAAAAAGTAAACGAGGCTTATTCGGTACTGTCCGACCCGATAAAAAAGCGGGACTACGACTTAAAATTGCAGTATAATCCGTATGGGGCAGGAAATGCTTCAAGCCGACCGTTCAGCGAAAACGTCTTTACGGAAGAAGATATTTTTAACGGCGCGGGTTTTGATTTTGGAACCTTCACTTGGAGTTCTTCGGCAAGGAACAAAAAAGAAGAAAAGCTTTCCCGAAAAGAAGCGCTACACGAATTTTTAACAGGGATTTTATATACCGTCTTAGGAATAGTCTTAATAAGAAGTTTTATCTTTCTTGGAATTTTCGGCTTAATTCTATCTTTTTCCGTTATTTCAAACGGCATACGCAAGATTAAAAAAGCATACTCCGCCGTTTTTAAATAAGTCCAAAGATTCCGTTACCGCTCGCGGAACACAATTCTGCCCCTCGTCAAATCATAAGGCGACAAAGCCACCTTTACTGTATCGCCTGGAACAATTTTAATAAAATGCTTGCGCATCTTTCCCGATAAATGGGCCAATATAACATGCCCGTTTTTTAATTCGACCCTAAACATCGTATTAGGAAGAGATTCCTTTACTGTGCCCTCAACCTCGATAGCCTCTTCTTTAGCCACAATACCTCCCAAAAAAATGACACAAATTTAAAAAAAGTATTTGATTTTTTTTAAATTCAAGGGTATAATTCTAAATACTATTTAGAAAATTGTCAACTGGGAGAAGTTAATGAAAAAGAAATTTATAGATGAAATGAAAGAATTTTTACAAAATGAAAGACTTGAAATACTCGACTCGCTTGAAAAGAATTCAGAAGAATATGAAGAAACAATAACTAACAGTATACCGAAAGATTTTGCCGACATTGCGTCTTATAATACCGATAGAACAATGCTGGAATTTATAGGTGAAAAAAACGTTAAAAAACTTCAGCAGATAGATTCCGCCTTGGATAGAATTCACACAGGCAAATACGGAAAGTGTATATGCTGCGGAAAGCAAATTCCGGAAGACCGTTTAAAGGCTATTCCCTATGCCTTAAAATGTATAGAATGCCAAAGCAATGACGAGAAGAAAAAACAATTGTAAAGAGATACACAGCGGGAATCGGTAAGCTTTTGCCCGAAAGCATTTGCTTAAAGTGTGCCGCTTGTAAAAACCGCAAAAAAATATCATATCGCACCAAGGCATTTGTCATACAAGTTTTAAGGCGGATTACACTTTCCTGCTATACCGCGTCTCTTTTTTCTTTTTTTATAATATGATATAGTTTCGCTATGGCTCATGATGCTTTGTATACACGGGAGATTACGCCGCCGCCGGATAAGCCTATAAAAAACGGGAAGCCGGTTTTCGGCTCTTTTTCCGGCGCTTTTAAAAAATTCGATATAAAGGGCCTCATTCGTCCCTTCGGCAATTTGCCTGCTCCGCGGATAATTACAAACACCAGAATCACCGGCAGTATGCGGTTTATGTTTTGTGACGAGGATATAATCGGGGAAATCGGTTTTTTTTCATGCTTCAGTTTTTCTTTAATGGAAACAACTTTTTGGCTCCGTAAGACAAACCAAAAGTATTCTTACCGCCAGTATCTGCCGTACCGGTTTATTCACATGCCAAAGCGCCTTGGGTACAGCGTTACCGCCTGCAGAAAATATACGCGGTATGCACGTATTTTTTCCAGGCTTTCGCACGGCAAGCTTCATGCCGACTTCGATTTTTTAACAAGAGATGCCCGCCCGCCCTGCGAGGGAAGGCTTGACCTTGATGCTTCCGGAGCGGAAGCCTTGGATTTTTCGTGTGTTGTGCCTCATTATGTCAGCAGAAGGTGTATGGCTGTTTATATGCACAGCGGAGTTGTAAAAGGCTGGGTCAGTTTGGGATATAACGAAGAGATTCTTTTAAAAAAAGAAACAGCCGTCGGCTTATTGGATATAAGAAAATTTTATACGGGCGTGCGGGCAAAAAGGAGCCTTGCTGCAGGGCTTGGAAAAATAGACGGAAAGACCTTGGTTTTTCAGCTCGGCTCTTCCGTCGCGCCGGACAGTAACAGACATAATGAAAACATCATTCTTTACTGTGGAAAACGGACACCGCTGCCGCCGGTAAAAATGACCCGCCCGTACGGTATTACCGGCAAGTGGGTTATTCAAGACACCGAAAGTATGGTCGATCTTGTTTTTACGCCGATTTCTCAAAATTACAGAAAGGTAAATGCGCTGGTGTTTAGAACGGAATACACCACCATTTACGGAACCTTTGAAGGAATTCTTCTTACGGCCGAGGGAGAAGAACTAAAGCTAAAGGCGTTTCCCGGTTTGATAAAAAAATATAATATCCGTATTTAAAAAACACAACGGCACATTCGGCGTTTAAAACAAGATTCAAAATTTAAAAGGCATAAAAATAAATGGAGCTTAACATCGACGGTATAAAAGTTACATGGGCAGTTTCAAAGGGTAAAAAACTGCGGATTACTATTTCGCCTAAAACGGGAAAGGTTTCCGTTCATGTGCCTAAAAACTACAGCGAAACAAAGGCCGCTGAATTTGTAAAGGATAATGCCGAATGGATACAAAAATACCAAACTAAAATATATGAAAGAATAAATGCCTTAAAACAAAAGGACATTTTGGAAGAAGGAAAGACGGTAAGCCTTTGGGGTAATGCTTATAAAATAAAAATTGTTAAAGGTAAAAAGTATTCAAGTTATTACACGGACGAAGAATATATTTATTTAAAAGAGGGCTGCGAAAGCGGTATGAAAAAAAGGCTCTTGGTTTTAAACAAACTGTACAAGGCGGAATTGGAAATATACATAAACGAAATCCTACCCTTTTGGGAACATACCATAAAAGAAAAAGCAGCTCAAATTAAATTCCGCGATATGAAAAGTAAATGGGGTTCGTGCAACAGGCAAAGCGGAATAATAACCTTAAATATAAAACTTGCAGCCTTTCCCTGCGAGTGCGCCGAAATGGTTCTTGTGCACGAGTTTGTTCATTTTAAAGAAAGGCTGCATAACGACCGCTTCAAACGGTATATGACAAAATATTTACCGGATTGGAAGGCGCGGGTAAAAATACTGAATTCTTTCTTGTAAATTGTAAGATGCTCTATTCTTGTTTATATGCGGCGGCGCATTTTAAAAAATCTTGCATATAGCTTGACGGCGTAACCTTCTTATTGCGCACTAAATAAATGTATCGGTATTTTTGCGGAATGTTGCCCAGTTCGAACGATAAAAGCTTTTTACTTTTTACCATGTCTTCTACTGCAATTTTGGAAATAAACGAAGTGCCCAACCCCTGCGCCGCCAACTGCTTTATGGTCTCCGTATCGTTTATAGAGGCTGCTATGTTTAAAGTATTGGGGTTGATATTTTTTGACTGCAAAATCGTTTCCATTGTTTGTTTTACGGCAGAACCGTTTTCGCGGACTATAAAAGGTTCTCCGGCAAGGGTTTTTAAATCAGGGGTGTTCTTTTTTAGTTTTTGATAGTAGGCATTATTTGCCGTTATAAAAACGAACTCATCTTTATAGATAGACTTAAATTCACAATGTTCATCACTTGTTTTCATGCCTACAATTCCGATATCCACAATGTTGGACGACACCTTTCTTATCGTTTCCATGCTGTTCTTTTTCTCAACTCTTACAAGGATGTCGGGATTTCGTTTTTTAAATTCCTTGATTATTGAAGGGAGAATGCAGCCTGCCGGTATTGTGGAAACTCCTATGGTAAGAATTTTCCTTTGCGGATACGCAAAGCGTTCAACCAATTTTTCTCTTTGCTTTAACAGCTTTTTCGCTTCATTGTAAAGATGTGTTCCGGCTTCGGTAATTTTAAGCTCCCGTGTAGAGCGGATAAACAAAGGCGTATCCAGTTCTGTTTCCAAATGCTTTATTACTAAACTAACTGTCGGCTGCGAAACGTTTAAGGCGTCTGCCGTAATCGAAAAACTTAAATTCTCTGCCAAGGCTGTAAAAATTTCCAATTGTTTAAAATCCATTTTAATCATCTCCATTATTAAATTTTTTAAACTTTTATTTTATTATTTTTATGCTGTTTCTTTTAAATCAACCCGTTCTATAATAGGGCTTTATTTTTCAATCTCTGTTATTTTTAATTACCATAAGGTGAGTATGAGAGAATATGGTTATAATATTCTTCCTTATTGGGATTGCCCCATTCTTTATGTTCGAGTGTTATAATGAGCAGGCTGTCATCCGGCATAGCCGTTACAACATCGATAACGCCATAGGCGGCGGCGCAAAATCTGACTGTTTTAGAATGTTTTTCTCCTGTTATAAATGCTAATAGCATATTATATGAAGAAACTTAAACCCTGTCAAACCCCGAAGCGGTTATTTATATACTGTTTTATCTTTTAGGCCGCCTCTTGTAAAAGAATACTTTTTTTCTTATACTTTTTATATGAAATTCGGACAAAAACGGTTTTGCGGTAAAAACAAAACAGCAAACCAATCGGATGTTGTAAACAGGCACATAATAGTAAAATATTCGGTATTGCTTTTACTGATGTTTACGTTTACGGTATGGGCTGCCGTTTTTTCGTTCGATTTAAGAAGCATCGAAGACAATCAATTAAAATTCGATAATCCGTGGCTTTATTTAAAAGCGATTCAAGCTTCATACCCCGGTATTGCAGGGGACTTTTTCTTCGATTCGGAAGTAAATGATTGGTGCATACAGATACGGGGAGAAAATATATATTGGGCGTATGGACGGCTTTTAAGAAAAAAAGATATAAGCCAATGGCAGAATTGGAAACCCTTTGTTTCCTATATTTATCCTGAAACCGTGCCGAACCCCAAGGACTATCCCGTGCCCGTTCTTGAAGCCTTGCATACCGACCGGCTCATAAAACGCCGCAAAGCCGATCTTGCACCGAATTATACTTTTAATTACCTTATCTATGAGGGCTCGACAAAGAATCAAATTCGCAAACAATTAAAAAAAGTAAAATTTTTAAATAAACAAATTTGGATTCACGGGATAATTGTAGGGCCGTTAAAAAGGGTTGAAAAAAAAATCTATGCCGCAAGAAAAAAAGATCCTGCCGTGCGCCGGTTTTTAAAAGATTTGGGAACCTGCTGGGGTTTTAATTGGCGGACAATTGCGGATTCAGGAAAGCTGAGTAATCACAGCTGGGGGAGCGCCATAGACCTTTTGCCCAAAAACTATAAAGGAAAAAAGATTTATTGGCTTTGGGAGGCACAAAATAATAAAAGGTGGATGGAAGTTTTGCCAAGCCGGCGATGGAGCCCGCCGCCTGCAGTAATCGAAGCCTTTGAATCTGAGGGGTTTATCTGGGGCGGAAAATGGGACCTTTGGGATAATATGCATTTTGAATATCGCCCCGAATTATTATACGTACGCAACTTTTTATTATCAATGTAAATATATAAAAAGTTCTAGGTGCAAAAACCGGCTTTGTAAAAAGGCAGAGCAGATTACCATGTTCAGTTAAACACCGCTATCTCTCATTCGCTTTAGCGTTTGCTTTCAAAATGTTCGAAAGCATCGATTATATCGAGATATACGCCGTCAAAACCTGCATCCAGTATTTTCTTTTGATAAGAATTATCATTGCCGGTAATTATGTTTTGCCAATCGGTTTTCCAATATTTAACAACATAATTTCCCGGCCAATTCCGGTTTTCTTCCGTAAGCCAATCGGGCTTGCGGGTTTTCCAGTTTTTGTTCCAATAATAACGGTAATCTTCCGCTTCGCCTATGCTCATGTAGCAGATAACAAGGCGCTTTCCGCCATTGCGTTTTGTTTTAAGTTCTTTTATTTCGGCGGCGGTATAGGGTGTTTCAAAATGAAACAAATCCATAATGACCGCATCGTAGTTTGTATTTTTTACCGTATCGATAAATTGTCTTTTTGAAACAAATTTTTCGCTGTTAATAAGGTATAGAAAGTTCTTTGCATCGGAAAGCGCCGTAATGTCGTTTGAGTTGGCATTATACGGTTCGTTCGGGTATTTAGGAATGGACGTCAAATTTCTTTTGTCGGCGGCAAAGGAAAGAAATCCGTTTTCGCTGTTGCGCCGGTACGATTTATCGATATTGCTTACCGTATAACAATAATCGGTAACAAGGGGGATGACATTGTTCTTTTTGCAAAGAAGGCATAATTGGAGCGTATATGCACTTACATCGGCAGGTGTTGCCTTATCATCGGCTTCGTAGCCGTAAAAAAGGGATTCAAGTCCCACGGCGGAAATTGCTGAAAGATAATGACGGTGCAGTTGGCTTTCTGGTGATCCGCTCTTTGTTATCAGCTCCAACCCATTTTGAGGAATTACGATAAAGCCGCTGTTATGTTCTTTGCCGTATGCCGAAATGGAAATAACAAACTGCCGCATTTCTTCTCGATAGTCTATTACTGCGTTTTTATACTTCCCGCCGCTCAAGCATGAGGTTAAAATAACGGTTGCCGTTAATACGGATATAAATTTTAGTACACGGTTCATAATTGTTTCCATAAAAAGATAAAGTTTTATTTTCCGCTTTTTATAATTGCCGCTTCAATAAAGTCCTTGAACAAGGCCTGCGGTTTATTCGGGCGCGAGGTAAATTCGGGATGAAACTGAACCGCCACAAACCACGGGTGATTTTTAAGCTCGATAATTTCAACCAAATTCCGCTCAGGATTAATTCCGCTAAAAACCAAATCGGTATTGTCGAATTGAGCACGGTACAAGTTATTGAATTCGTACCGGTGCCGGTGCCGCTCTTCGATTTCGTGCGATTTGTACGCCTTTTCTGCCAGCGTTTTTTCCGCAACAACGCAGCGGTAAAGGCCGAGCCTTAAGGTGCCGCCGAGCTGCACATCTTTTTGATCGGGCATCAAATCGATTACAGGGTGCGCGCAGTTTTTATCGAATTCGGAAGAATTGGCGTCTTCCAAACCTAAAACGTTTAAGGCATATTCGATAACAGCAATCTGCATACCCAAACAAATGCCGAAATACGGCACCTTGTTTTCCCGTGCAAATTTGGCGGCAAAAATCATACCCTCCGCTCCGTTCAAGCCAAAACCGCCTGGGACAATTATTCCATCGACACCGTTTAACAGTTTTGCCGCATCTTCTTCCGATCGAATCTTTTTTGAATCGGCCCATACGAGCTTGACTCCAGCCTTATGGTAAATAGAGGCCGCCGTGAGTGCTTCGACAACGCTTAAATATGCGTCTTGGAGTTCAACGTATTTTCCGACAAGGGCTATCGTAATTTCCTTTTCGGGATTATGGTAAGCCTCGACAATTTTTTTCCATTCTTCCAAGTCGGGCTCTTTATCTTCAATATTGAACAACTTGCATAAAACTTTTCCAAGCCCCGCCTCTTCAAGCATTAAAGGAACATCGTAAATCGATTTCGCTGTAAGGTTTTCGATTATAGCGTCCTGCGGGATATTGGAAAAAAGGCTTAGTTTGTCGCGGACGGATTTGGAAAGTTTTTTTTCGCTGCGGCAGACCAAAATATCGGGCTGAATACCGAAACCTAAAAGCTCTTTTACGCTGTGCTGCATCGGCTTGGTTTTTATCTCTCCGCACCCTTTTAGGTAGGGCAAAAGCCCCAAGTGCACAAACATACAGTTTTCTTTCCCGACAACATAGCGCATCTGGCGGATCGCTTCGATAAAAGGAAGCGCTTCGATGTCTCCGACGGTGCCGCCTATTTCCGAAATGATAAAGTCAGCCCCCGTCTGCTTGGCCGTATTGATAATGCGCGACTGAATTTCGTCCGTAACATGGGGGACGACTTGCACGGTACCGCCGTTGTAGCCGCCCGACCTTTCGCGGTCTAAGATAGCAAGATAGACCTTTCCCGCCGTCGTACTGTTAAATTTATGAAGAGAAACATCGGTAAACCGCTCGTAATGACCTAAATCCAAATCGGTTTCGCCGCCGTCTTCCGTTACAAACACCTCACCGTGCTGATACGGATTCATCGTTCCCGGATCGACATTCAAATACGGGTCGAATTTTTGATTTACAACGGAATAACCGCGCCGTTTTAAAAGCATTCCGATAGAAGCGGCGGTAAGCCCCTTCCCCAACGACGAAACAACGCCGCCCGTAACAAAGATAAATTTAGATTTCATATTCCCTCAACAAAAACCGAAACCGGCCAAGATCAAATACGGGAATACATTATAATATATTTTACCTTTATCCGCAAGGGACGAGATTAAAACGTAATCCGTTAAAATCGATAGGCGGCTGTCCAGCCGGTTATTAAATATCGTGTAATATGCTTGGTGTTTACAAAAAAACGGTAAGTTATTTTAAAAACAACTTACCGTTTATGGGCCCAGCTGGACTTGAACCGGCGACCCGCGGATTATGAGTCCGCTGCTCTAACCAACTGAGCTATAGGCCCTTTCAAAACATAAGCCGACTATATCAAAATACCACAGCTTTGTCAATAGACCCATAAGTATTGTATGTTTTTCAAGATAAGGCCGCTTTTTTAATTTTAGAATTTTATCTATTGCCCTTTGCTCGGTTATGCGTTTTGCACAGCATTTGACAGTTTGAAATATCGGTCGAGCCGCCGTTAGTCCATGCCGTTACGTGGTCGGCTTCCATTTCCGAAAGTTTCCAAATTTTATTTTGATTGTTATCGTTTCCTAGGGCACAGAGGGGACAGTTCGAACAGCCCTTTGCTATCGCTTCGGTAGATTGTGCTTTATACACCGCTTGTTTTGCCGGCTCGTCAAAGATTCTTATCTCAAGGAGTTTTTTATCTCGTTCTCCGCCTAAAATGTATTCGTAAATTCCCTTTTTATTTTTAACAAAAAAATCTGCATAGAGTTCTTTTAAGCGATAGGAAACCTCTTGAGGATTGTAAGAGTTTTTGTGATAGCGTTCATATAAAACTCCCCATTCAAGACCCTTCATTTCTTTTTCTACATCGATAAATACTGTAGAAATCCAATCGATAACGGAATTAAAATATGATTTTAATTCCAAGATGTTCGTATCGTGTCTATGCCGGCTCATATATTCACTTATGTTTCCGCGGGAAACCCAATCAAGTGCACAGTGTAAAAAATCTTGCCGGTTTACACTGCCCGAAATGTAGGCGTTCCATTTTTGAATATGAGCATTTTGACTGTTGCTGAATTCCTCTTTTGCCTTTGTTACAAATTCGCCTGAATGAATGGCATTCAACAGTTCCTGCTCATTGAGCGGTATCCCTGCAATGTTTATTGTTTTAAACCATTCTTTTATTTCACTTTCTGTTCCTTCGCACTCATAAATCAATAATTTTGTTTGCAGGATTTTATTTTGCAAATCGGAAGCTAATCCGTTAAAATATTGTTCCATACCGTGAGTGTCTTTTATGGCGAATTTTCCGGTAACGAATCGCCCGAAGCTGGTAATGCGCTGCTGTCCGTCCAAGACTTCAAGTTTCCCGTTCGGAGTTTTGTTAAAATAGATTAAGCCGAGCGGATAACCCTTGAGGATTGAGTCGATAACGGCAATATCTTTTTTTCCATCCGCATAAATATAATTGCGCTGGTATTCGGGCTGTATCGTCAATTTCCCTGAAAGACCGAAAAGTCCCTTGCCTTCGTATTCGTTGTATACAAAGCCTTCGCAAATATCTTTTATTGTTATGTCTGTCCGTAGCGTGGTAATCATTTGCTTTCTCCGCAATTATTTGTCATTATAATGATTTTTACACTGAATAATTTTTATCAGCCCGTCTTCAATTTTATAAACAAGACGATGTTTCTCATTTATTGCCCGAGACCAATAACTGCTCAGGTTTCCTCTTAAAGGTTCAGGATGACCTATTCCATCATTACCGTTTCGTTCAATATCTGTAAGTAATTGATTTATTTTTTTGAGAATTTTCTTATCCTGCATTACCCAATAACTGTAATCTTCCCATGCATCGTCAGAAAAATCTTTGTGCACTTTTACTCCTCAATGAGTTCACGGATTGAATGCTGCCCATTTTCCATTTGAGTTCTAGAATGTTCCAAAGCCTGCATATTTTTTTCCGAATAAAAAGAATTGTCTTGAACAATTTCAAACGGAATTTTTCGTTGTATTAATGTTTGTTTTAAAAATACTCGAATGGCTGTTGTTGTATCCATCCCGATGGATTCAAAAAAAGCATCCGCATCTTTTTTTAGAGCTTCATCTACTCGTGTCTGCAAAACTGCTGTTTTCATATTTGCCTCTTGTTATTAATATAATACAAAAGTAATAAAAAAACAATGATTTTTATTCGTGCGGAAGATTTAATATCCCGATATTCTGCGTCGGGGGCGCTGATCGGATTTTCACTTATGCCGAATGAGAATTCGTGCATAGAGTACTTGCAAAAACCCTTTTCTGTTTT
>CAUUSH010000037.1:0-10843 GCA_963547785.1 uncultured Treponema sp.
TATAAATCGTAATTATGATAACACTGCAATTAAGTATTTACTTTTTGATTTGAAAAAAACTAAGTTTCTTGATAATGGAGATCTTGTAATTGCTTATTATAACTTGTCTATGGAAAAAGTATATGAATTAATAAATAAGAATGATTTTATGAGGTTTTGAATGAAATTTAATACGGAAATTGAATATTGTTTAGTAGAATTTAAGATGTCTAATCAAACATATTATTGTTTATGGTTTTCTGATAATCGTGATGCATTTTTGATTGATGAAAATGAAAAAGTAATTATGTTTTATTGTGAAGATGAAATGAGAGCTTTTTGTAAAATTCATAATTTAGATATTCAGATGGATGCTGCTGTATTGTATGATATTGATGCATTTATAGAAAAAACATGTCTGAATGACATAGATTGCAATCTTATTTTGCGTTTTTGGAATATTGCATCTGACATGGCCTATACATTGAAAGAATCGTTTATAGGTGATGATGATGGTGTGGATTGTGTAATATTAGACGTATATAATAAATTGTTTTACGGAACAAATCCGCCGGCTTTGAAAAAAGACTCTCCGGAAATATATATTCCTAAATGGACAAAAGAAGAAAGACTTATTCTAAGTAATGTAATGGATGATTCGATTAGAATATTTTATAAATATTTAAAATGATATTGGAGGTGTATTATGACACATGTATTTTTATTGTCCTATGAGATACCGATCAATGAAGAAGATAGCGAGGTAAAAATAATAGGTGTATATTCAGCATTAGAAAATGCAGAAAAAGCATTATTGGAATATCAAAAATATGATAAGTTTAAAGATTATTCGGAAAGATTTTATATTGGCAAGTGGAAATTGAATATGGACTTTTGGTCAGATGGATATGTAACTGTAACTTTATAGGATATTATTAAAAACTTAAATTTAAGTTATGCCTTATACAATACTGGAGGTAACTTGTAGATGAAAGAAATTAACGAAGTGTTTATATTAACTCATATACATGAATTTGAAGATACGAGAGCAGATATAAAATTAATAGGAATATATTCATCTAAAGCTGCTGCAAGGACAACCATTACAAAATATAAAAACTTGCAAGGCTTTAGAGATTCCCCTGATAATTTTGTTATTTCAAAATACATTTTGAATGAAAGCTATCCTATAGAAGAATGCATTAGATTTTCTTTATGATATAAAAAGACCGGAGATAAAATGAAAATCTAATTGATAAAACCGTTAAACTAAAATAGAAAAACTATGAAACTAAAACCTTGTATTTATTCACAACCCAACTATCTCACCCCTCGGACAGCGATTGGAAGGGAGCAAAAGCAATTTATAAAAATTGCTTTTGCTGTACATCTTTCCGCAGTAATTTCTGCGGAAAGATACCGAAGCGATAGCGGAGCCCTGAAAAGCGCGGTGCCCTATCAAAAACTGTACATCCTTGTACAGTTTTTGATAATAAGTTTTGCATACGCAAAACTTATATGTTTAAAACCACCGCCGTCCGTGGCGGAGCTGATATTTGTTTTCCTTTATATTATAATGCTAAAAAACAAAATGCAGCAGTCCGCCGCTCAAAGTTGCTCACGCACCTTTGAGCTTCGAGTTTTGCCATTCGGCAAAACATCGGGGGCTAAACTTTTAAATTTTATAAGCTGCCACTTATCGGAGGTTTTTCCGCTTACGGTAGGAAGCGGAAAAACAATGGCTTTTGAAAATAGACATGTTGGATGCAAGGAGAGAGAAAAAATTAACCGCAGGCGTATCTTTGATACGTTGAGGATTAATTTTTTTGAAGCGACGCCGCAGACGGCGTGTATATTTTCAAAAAGAAAAGGCCGAAATCGATGAAGACTACGAGTACAACACTGGCCGCATAATCGCCGAATATTTTAAAGACACGAAAAGATCGGGTTCCGGTGTTTCTGAAAACCTTGCCCAAACCGAACACTACCTTGCCGTGCCGTGCGCCCTGTGTAAAAATCACGGCCCGTTTACGTGGGGTAAAACCCCGCATGAGGCAGTCTATCACGCCGTCGTACTGGAAGAGGTTGCCAAAATGGCAGCCCGCACCGAAGCGATTAATGCAAAGGCGGACGAGGCCCCGCAAATCCTTCAAGACAAACACTATTTGCGCAAACACGGCAAAAACGTATATTACGGGCAAACAAAAAAAACGTAGATACCGCAAGCATTCGAGCGGAAGACCCTAACGGGAAACACCCGACAAGGAGCTCTTATGGAATGCACTCAAGTTTTTTTAAACTGCAGCTTAAATTATATTTTAGGGTGTTTGGGGGGCTTTACTTTTATTTAGGTAACTTTTAAAAACTTCACTTTTGTAACAGTTTTAATATGTGCCTTGTAAATTTGTTACTTTTGTTGTATAGTACCAGGATTATGAAGCAAAAAATAGGATTCTTATATCTTCAAACAGGGGCGGGACATTTATCCGGTGCAAAAATATTGTCCGATAAATTAAACGAGCTTTACGGAGATAATGTCCAATGCGTTTTAATGGATGGTTTTGGAAAGGATTCTACTTTTTTACGTCTTTTTTTTGAAAAAGGATATTTTGCCACTACAAATTATTTTGAATCAGGTTATATCGCCTTTTATCAATGGACAAAATTAAAGATTGTACTAGACTTTTTAAATATAGTAATAAGTCCCTTTCTTGTTCCTAAAATAAAACGTTTTTTAAAAACAAACAATATCACAAAGGTTGTCTGCTTACACGAAATATTAATTCCCGTAGTTCGTAAAGCTATTGATAGAGTCAATCCCAAAATACCGCTTATCAGTCTTTTAATGGATCCATTTACGGCGCATCCCATTTGGTTTTATGAAAAAAATACGGAACTTATCGTGTTTTCTAAAAAGTTATACAATGAAGCTGTAGAAAAATACGGCTTTGAAAGCACAAGGGTTCATATTTTCCCCATACTGCTTTCTCCGAAATTTGACAAGCCAGCTTGCGAATCCGAAAAAGTCGAAATAAAGCGCCTACATCATATTCCCTGCGATAAAAAAATCGTTTTAATAGCAGGCGGCGGTGAAGGCTTAAAACAGGCGGCTTCCATAGTACGGTATTTTATAAAAGAAAAAACCGGCGCTTATTTGATTGTTGTCTGCGGTAAAAATAAGGCGCTTAAACTGGGGCTGGAATATATGGTAAAGCTTTCTTTTTTTAAAGATTGTAAGATTTTAGGCTTTGTCTCATGTATGCCGGAGCTTATGAATATTGCCGATTGTGTGGTAACAAAGGGCGGCCCTGCAATGGTTATGCAGGCTCTTTCCATAGGTAAGCCATTAATCATTTCCACGTATGTACGCGGACAGGAGCTTGGTAATATGCTGTATGTTGTGCATAATGAGGCCGGCTGGTACATACCCGATGCAAAAAACATTGTACGCAAAACAAAAGAAATACTTTCCGATGACAACGAATTAAAAAAGATTAAAGCGCGAATTAAAAAGATGGGAATAAAAAATGGCTTAAAGGATATAGCTGAATTTATTTATACACAGACTTTGAACACCTCATTACTTTCTTGAAGGTGCAATCTTATTAAAGCCGGCTTGAAGTGTTTTATCAGAAATGAATGAAAGTATTATTTATCAAAAAATGTTTCTAACTTTAATAAATGAAAATCAATACATTCATGGGCATCTCTAAAAACTTTGTTAGATTTGCTTCGCGTCCTTCGGAATAGAGATGCCCGACGAGTTTTTTGTAAGTCCTTATATATCAATGACTTACAAAAAACATCGCAAGTTAAATCTAAGGTAAACCTCTAAAAACTGAGGTTTTTAGAGGTTCCCTCATATTAAGGCAGCTGGCTTCATTTTAAAATTCTTTAATACCGTCAAAGGTATCGGTAATTACTTTGATAATATTTTCTTTTTCATAATTCCGATGAATGCAACAGCTTTAAAAACTCCTGTTCCGTTATAATTGCAGTTCCCAGTTCCTGCGCCTTTTTGTTTTTTGAAGAACCGGAATCGGGGGTGTTGGTAACAAGGTAGCTAAGCCCCTTTCCCACCGACGATTTTACGCTGCCGCCTCTTTCTTTAACCCTTGATTCCGCTTCGGCACGCTTCATTGTATGGAGTTCTCCGGTAAAACAAAAGCTTACTCCTTTAAGCGGTAGTGACCCGGCACTCTGCTTGGAAGTCTTTATTTTGATATAGCCCATTTCCAACAGCTTAAGCATTTCAGGCTTTAAGGCCTTTAAACCGGAAATAAGCGTTGCCGATAAAACCGAGCCGAATTGGTATACATCTTCAAAATCCTTTTCGCAAGCATTCAGCAATTTTTCCAAGGTGTCAAAGCCTGCTTGTTCAAGTTTTTCCATCATCACTTCGCCGATTCCATCGATGTCGAAGCCTGCAATAAATTGCGTAAGGCTTATTTCGGTTTTTGCATGCAAGGCATTATATACCTTCGCTGTCGATAAGCTGCCCATTCTGTCCAGCTGAGAGAGCTCCTCTATGGTAAGGGTATAAAGGTCAGGAATGGATTTAATTCTGCCCATATCGAAAAGGCGTTTAATTAAAGTGATGCCGAAATCGCGGATATCCAAAACGCTTATCCATTTTTCAATACGGTGATGAATAAGTTTGGGACAGGCGATGTTGGGGCAAAAAAGCCGTGAGCCTTCATTTTTTAAATCGGCGCCGCAGCTATCGCATTTTTCAGGATATAAAATGGGCTTCGTCCCTTCGGGGTTTTCAGCGAGCGCTTCTATTTTAGGAATGATCTCTCCGCGTTTTGTTACCGTAACCTTACTGCCGATTTTTAAATTAAGCGCTTCAATTATGTTCGGATTAACGAGACTTGCCCGTTTTACGGTTGTTCCTGCAAGGCGCACCGGCTCGATTAAGGCAATGGGCGTATAGGTTGCACCTGATTCGCTCCATTCGACGTCCAGAAGAGTTGTAACGGCTTCTTCCAAACTGAATTTAAAGGCAATTTGTTTTTCGGGCCGGCTGCGTCTCATATCGTTAGGATCAATTTCATTGTTTTTTACCACAAGGCCGTCTATGTCGAAATCAAGCTCCGCCCGTATTTCCATAACGCGGGCTCTGTAATCGATTACTTCCTGAACGCTCTTACAGACCCTTAATTCGACGGTTAAAAACCCCGACCTTTTAAGCCATTCAATTTTTTCCAATTCCGTGGTAAAGGGCGCTTTTCCGCTAAACGGTTTTCCAGGCAGGCCTTGAACGGCATCGTATAAAATAACTTCCAGATGTTCCGCGCCGATTCCGTCTTTTTTTTTCATTAAACCGTTTGCAGCATTGCGGCAGTTTGCCTTACCGCTGTAAAAGGCTTTGTGAATATGATGCGTCATTATCACCTCTCCGCGGATACCGCCTGAAAAAGGGTTAGCGCCTTTAGGCCCTGCATCCCCTTTTAACTCAAAGATGACGCCTTTCATTTTTTTTGCATTAGCGGTTATATCGTCGCCGATTTTTCCGTTGCCGCGTGTAACGGCTTTTACAAAAACACCGCGTTCATATTGAAGTTCCAAGCTCGCTCCGTCCAATTTATACTGAACGATAAATTCGCCGAAGGGCATTTTTTCCGCCCATGCACGGAAGGCCTCAGGATTACCCGCCTTCTCCTGACTTCCCATAGGAACGATGTGCTCGGCCTTGGGAAAACCGTCGGTCGATTCAAGGGGTACTGCAGAAAAAAGCTCGTTTACAGGGTCTATCTCTTTTAGCGTATCCCACAGCTTATCGAATTCCTCATCGGAAATTTCAGGCTGCGCGTTGTAATAAAGGTCTTGGTGTTTTTTTATAAGATTTTCAAGTTTTTTTATGTTTTCGTTTTCGGTCATATTTTTAGCTTGGAGCAAAGAACAATTTAATTTTGCAACAACGTTACTATATCTTTATTTTACGACTTTGTAAAGAGAAGGCTTGACTTCAACCGCTAAAAATAACGAAGTCTTGTTAACCGCCTTAAGTTTTACAAAACGGCTCATATTCAACAATTTTCAGAAGTTGATTCGCATGTCCGTGTTAGCGGATACGATAAACCGCCTCATGATAGAACAGAGCCGGAATCCTTGATAATTTTTATTTTGGTTATTGAAAAAGCTTTCAATTTATAGTATCATTGCATCTGAATTTGCACTGTTTTTTTCACCTTAAGGCTCAAAATGTTGCAAATAGTATGCCGTTTTTCAAGCAAAGGCTTTACGAAACGGCGAATTTAGAGGGCTGTTTAATTTAAGCGTCTAAGAGCGGCAGCGCTTAAATTAAACGGCGAGTTTGCTTAGCAAACATCGCAAATAGTATGCTGTTTCTCAAGCAAAGGCTTTACGAAACAGCGAATTTAGAGGGCTGTTTAATTTAAGCGTCTAAGAGCGGCAGCGCTTAAATTAAACGGCGAGTTTGCTTAGCAAACATCGCAAATAGTATGCTGTTTCTCAAGCAAAGGCTTTACGAAACAGCGAATTTAGAGGGAGGTTTTAAGTGACTACAGGTACTATCGTTACATTAATGCGAGAAGGAATAGGCGTTATCTTTATAATTTCGGCGCCTATTTTAATCGCGGCTCTTCTTGTCGGTTTAATTGTAGCCGTTTTTCAGGCAACAACATCTATACAGGAGCAAACCCTCACCTTTGTCCCTAAAATTTTGACCATTTTGGGAATGCTTGCCCTTTTAGCAAGCTGGATATTCACGGTTTTGCGCGGATATTTTATCAATTTAATGGATTTAATTCCGCAGCTGGTGCGATAGGGAGCCGTTATTCTGAATGCAGCCTTTCGACTTTTTGCTTAATAAGGAACCAGCTTTTTTATTGGCGGCGGTCCGTATCTTTGCGATGCTGGTAACCTCGCCCCTTATTTCCATGCGCAATGTTCCCCGAACGGCAAAAATCGGGCTTGCAGGCTTAACCGCCTTTATCGTAAGCCCGTATGCATATCCGCATCTTACGGATATTTCCGCTTTCAGTTTTGATTACTTTATGTTGTTAATCGGCGAAGGCTTAATCGGTATTTTAACCGGTTTTTTCCTCAGCATTTTATTTTCGGTTTTCAGCACGGCCGGCCAGTTTTTTTCCTTTCAAATGGGCTTCGGCGCTTCAGGCGTTTTTGACGCTCTGGCGCAGGTGGAAAATCCGCTTTTAGGTCAATATTTTAATTTTATAGCGGTTCTTGTTTTTCTAAGAATAAACGGGTTTCAAAAATTGTTTTTAGGCGGTGTGATGAAGAGTATAGAAAATGTAAATTGCCTATTATTTTTAAAAAAACAGCAGGAGCTTTCTTCCTTTCTTATGGGTTCAATCGGCTCTCTTTTTTTAAATGCAATGATAATTGCCCTGCCGGTTATGGGCACCCTTATTTTAATTCATATAACGATGGGTCTTTTAACGAAGGCTGCCCCTCAAATGAATCTTTTATCCGAAGGCTTTCCTTTAACGATTTTAACGGCCTTTTTTATTTTGACCGTAGCACTTCCTTTTTTTATAAATACATTTGAGATTATTTTAGAAAACGGTATGGTTTCTTTTTGGAAACTTTTGACGGATTTGGGGGGCTGATATGAGCGAGAACACGTATTCTTTTTATTATAAAAATTTTCTTAGCGAAAAATATTTTACACCCCAAAACAGACTCTTAAACTCTCTTTTAGGACTGCAGTGGTTTGCCGCAGAGGATGAAGGCCGTACCGAAGACCCAACAGAATATAAAATACGTAAGGCCCGCGAAGAAGGGCGCGTCGCTAAAAGTCAGGATTTAAATGCCGCTTTAGTCGTTTTTCTTCCGGTACTGGCGCTTATAATAATGGGGCCGTATATTTTTAAGAATTTAATGCAGGTTATTACTTTTTTTTATGAGCGGTGTACGACGGAGCCAGTTATTAACGGAACATGGTTCGGAGCCTTTACAATATATTTTTTAAAAACCGTTTTGCCGATAACGGCTATCGCCATGCTTTCAGGGGTATTGGGAAACATCATACAAAACCGGGGCTTTTTGTTTTCCGTAAAACCTATAAGGCCGGATTTTACCAGAATAACGCCTAATTTTGCCCGCTTTTTTAAACGGGCGCTGTTTTCGGCCGAAGGCCTTTTTAACTTGGCAAAATCGCTTTTTAAGGTTGTCATTATTGGTTTTATCGGGTATATTGTCATCAAAAACAATATACCGAAGCTTATTTCGATATTGCAGGCGGATTTTGCAAATGCGATTTTTTTTATTGCGAGGACGGCTGCAAAGATTTTAACATTCGCTTCTCTTGCGTTGGTCGCTTTAAGCATTCCCGATTATGTTTTTCAGCGAAGACAGTTTACCGAATCGCTTAAAATGTCAAAAACGGAATTAACTGACGAATACAAGGAATTGGAAGGCGATCCGATGATAAAGGCGCAGATAAACAGGCAGATGCAAAGTATTTTGCAAAAAACCGGTATAAAAAACGTACCGGACGCCGATGTCGTCATTACAAACCCGACTCACTATGCCGTTGCTCTTCAGTGGAAGCCGGGTATGATGCCTGCCCCAATGGTTATAGCCAAGGGGGTTGATGTATCTGCTCAAAACATAAAACGGGTTGCACGGGAATACGAAATTCCCGTCGAGGAAAATGTAGCCTTGGCCCGTGCGCTTTATGCCTCTGTGGACTTAGGACAGATTGTTCCTGCAGAATATTATCAAACACTTTCAATTATATTTATGAAAGTCTACGCAATGAAGGGAAAAGAACTGAAAGGGAAAGAATGGAGGTTTAAATAACAAATGGAAGAAAACAGGATTATAAAAGAAATTCCTAATTCGCTTACCGCAATAGGAGCATTACTCATTGTTTTTATGATTATAATTCCGCTGCCGACGGCACTGCTCGACCTATTTATGGCACTTAATTTGATATTCAGCCTTATTATTTTGCTTATAGTCTTGTTTGTGGATAAGCCTACGGAATTTTCCGTTTTTCCTTCTCTCCTTTTAATTTCGACCATATTCGGCTTGGCGCTGAACGTTTCGTCCACGCGGCTTATTCTTACCTTAGGCGAAAAATTCGACGGAAATATGATAAAAGCCTTCAGTTCTTTTGTTATCGGTTCAGGCGGAAATCAGGGGCTGGTTGTCGGTTTTGTTGTGTTTATCATTTTAATTGCGGTACAGGCCTTTGTCATCACGAAAGGCGCTACCCGTATTGCCGAGGTCGCGGCACGTTTTGCCCTCGATTTTAATAATACCCGCAGTATGTCTATCGAGGCGGAATATAATGCCGGCATTATAACCGATGCGGAGGCAAAAAAGAAAAAAGAAGAATTGCAGCGGGCGACGGATTTTTATGGGGCAATGGACGGTGCGAGTAAATTCGTTTCCGGAAACGTAAAAATCGGTATTTTTATCACTGTTTTGAATATAGTCGCGGGGCTGATAATCGGTGTCGTGTTTAGGACAGAGGAATTTTCAAAGGCTCTGCAAATGTACACGCGCTTTACGATCGGCGACGGTCTTTTGGCACAGCTGCCTTCGCTTTTTATTTCGGTTGCGACAGGCTTGGTTGTTACCCGTTCGGCGTCTGCAGGCTCCTTCGGCAACGACGTAAAAAATCAGTTTTCGCAAAATGCGCGAATCTATTATATCAGTGCAGGAACCCTTTTATTGATGGCTGTTTTGCCGGGTTTTCCGACTGTCATCTTAATCCTATTAGCCTTGGCTTTAGGCTTTTTGGGCTGGCGGCTTCAGCGTACACAGACTATTAAGGCCATCGCAGAGCAGGAAGCAAAGCAGGCGAAAAGCGCCTCAAGCTCGCAAAAATCGCAAGGGGAGGATTCTAAAACCGTTGCTCCTCCCGATGATATTTCGCTGCAATTCGGATACGGGCTTGTGCCTTTGGTTGATGAAAAAAAAGGCGCGGAACTTTTAGCTAGAATAAAACGGATACGGCAGGAAATTGCCGTCGATATCGGGCTCGTTATGCCCATTATCCGAATTATCGATAATATGAAACTTGACCCCGATGAGTACTGCTTTACGATTCAGGGGGCGGAAATTGCACGGGCAAAAATCAGAATAGGTGCCTATCTTGCGGTTAATCCGGGGAATGTGCAGGATGAAATTCCAGGCGAAACGACCGTCGACCCAGCTTTCGGTCTTCCTGCCATTTGGATTTCGGAGGACAACAGGACGGCAGCCGAAAGGGCGGGGTACACAGTTATAGATCCGCCGTCCATCATTGCAACGCATCTTACCCATATCATCAAAACCCACGCTGCCGACATATTAACTAGGCAGATGGTAAGCGACATACTAGAGGCGGTCAAAAAGACCAATCCGGTTGTTGTCGAAGAAGTGCAGTCGAACCAAAGCTTTACGCTTGGCGAACTGCAAAAAATACTGCAATGCCTTTTGGAAGAGGGTGTTTCCATCAGAAACACAGCCGCTATTTTGGAAACCGTTTCAGACTACAGGCGTATAACAGGCGATATCTACGTTATTGTCGAAAAGGTGCGCCAAAAACTCGGGCGGCAAATTGTGCTTCAGTATATCGGTACGGACAATACTCTGCGTGCCTTTATGGTCGATCCCGAATTTATGCAGGTGGTTTTGGCAAGCCGCATCGATACTCTAAACGGTCCGATGCCAGCTATCGATACGGAACTGAAAAAAGCGTGGCTTAAAACACTCCAAGCGGCTTATACCAATTTTAACTCCCAGTTTACGGGTGTCGCAGTAATTCTTGTTCCCGAAGAAGGCCGTCTTTTGATACGGCGCCTTATCGACTACGAAATGCCTACTGTTCCGGTTTTGTCCGTGCCTGAAATTCCGAAAGACGTTTCGGTTGCCGGCATGG
>CAUUSH010000038.1:0-10475 GCA_963547785.1 uncultured Treponema sp.
GCCGACCTTCAGATCCGCAATCTGACGCTCTATCCAGCTGAGCTATAGCCTCAAACAAAACACAAAACTGTGTGTTACGGAGCAGGGGGGATTCGAACCCCCGGTACCCGTAAGGGTACAACTCCTTAGCAGGGAGCCCGATTCGGCCTCTCTCGCACCGCTCCAGAAGTTTTATGCAAGCCCCAAGTGGGAACTTGTGTACTTTTTTAAGCATTTTTGCTACGGAGCGAGAGGGATTCGAACCCCCGGTACCTTTCAGCACAACGGTTTTCAAGACCGCCGCCTTCAACCGCTCGGCCATCGCTCCGAAAATGGCAGACGTCATAATACTCTAAAATATCCGTCTTTGTCAATACAGAAAAATCAATATTTATCAAGAACGGCCAATAAAATCCTAAGGATTTATAAAAGAGCGGGAGATTACCGTTTAAAAGCAGTTTTTATTGTGCTTCCCGCTTAAAATTTATATAGGGAGACGTCTAAAAACTTCAAGCTTTTCGAGGTTCCCAATAATTTATATTACAATAGACAAAATACCGCAAATATATATACTTGTGTTAACGATTTTTATAGGACTATAATGAAAAATAAACGTATAAAAATAATGACTTGTGTCGGTTGTCTTGGGTTGCTTCTTACAGTATGCTTTTTTGGAATACGGCTGAGGGAAGCCGAACATACACGGCCTTCCGATACTATGAAAAAGCAGGTATCGATTACAAATCCGATTAAAGAATCGAGTGCCGAAGAAATTTATGCAAAGCTAAACATACGGTTTCATATTCCCGAAGCAGCAAGCGGGGTGAAATATTTCATCATTAACGGTACGCCGCCCGTTGCGCAAATGGACTTCGTTTATAAAGACGTCCCTTGTACGGCCCGCGGCTGTGATGTTAGCACATTTGATATTGCCTTTCCCGATATTTCGGGACTGTATTATGAATGGGACTATACGAACACCTGCGGCTTTTTTTCCGATGAGAATGTCATCGAGTCGAAATTATTGTATAAACTAAAAGAAAATCCGATCGGCGGCGGTATCGGCCTAGTCCGATGGACAGATAAACATAATCGAGTATATTCGGTTTTTTGCGGCGGCGTTCCTCCTTATGCATCCTTTGAAGCAATCGACGATTTTTTAATGGATTTGGCAGGAAGCATTTACGGAAGTATCTACGTTTTTACTTCGGGGTATACGGCAAAAATCCGATGCAAAGAAAATACCGCTGTCGGCTTACGGAATGCGCCGCGCATCGGAAAAATTTTTCATTGGTTTAAAAACGGCACGGACGTTTATGTCTCCAAACGGACGACGCAAAAACAAGAACGCGGCGGTAAAAAAGACTTTTGGTATTACTGTTATTATGTAGATGAAGCACAGATTTATGAGGGTTGGATATTCGGCGGGGATTTTGAAAACTAAAAAAGGGAGAGGAGATAAACTCTTTGTTTTGTACCGAAGTCTTCGGGCCGAAGCTGCATCTTTGCACCATACGGCGGGATAATGGCGGGTAAGTCTATTGTTATAATGATAATCAGTTTATCACGGTAATGATGAACACTTTATCATTATAATGATAATCACTTTATCACGGTAATGATGGGCACTTTATCATGATAATGATAAGCGGTCTATTCCGAAAAATCTCTCGTTTTTCCGGAAGCGGAGGTTATGCAAGCGTTGCAGTAAAGCGGTCTTCGGGCATCTCGGTGAAATATTCTTCCAGCCGTGCATACATGGTATCGGAAGACGCACAGTTAAGGATTTTCGTTTTTATATGATGGGCGAAGGTACAGTTATCGCAGTAAAAATTAAAGAATCGTTTTGCCCTCGTCAGATGAAATTCGGGCGGCTGTTCTTCTTTTAAAAAGTGCAAAAAATCCGCAGCCGTTTTTAAAAGATCAATGTGCGGCAGATCGGAGGTAAACGGCTGAGCAGCATTTTCCGCAGCCCGTACCGCGTAAAAAATCCATGGCTTTTGAACCGCAGCGCGCCCGATCATCCAGCCTGCACATTTGTATTTTGTATTAAACCCCAGTGCCGCCTCGGCAGAACCGATGTCGCCGCTGCCGTAAACGGGCACGGGTAAATCCGCAGCAAGGCGCGCCGTGTATTCGTGCCGGCAGGAGCGCGAATAGCTTTGTTTGCGGGTTCTAGGATGCAAGGTTATCAGTTCCGCCCCCTCGTCCGTAAGCATTTTGCAAAACCGAAGCAAAAACGCATAGTCGTCTGTTTCGCCTAGCCGCAGCTTTACGCTTAAGCGTATCGGTTGCAGCCGCGGGGCTTCTTTCGTTTTTTCATATTCCGAAACGGCCTTTTTTACGAGCCGCACCAATTCCGCAGTTTCCGTCAAGGGCTTTTTCATCCAAGCAAACCCCGCCCCCGTCGAAACGATCTGCGGGGCCGCACAGCCCATATTCAAATCGATTCCTATTCCGCCGTGTTTCAGCAGCACGGGAACGGCCTTTGCGGCAGGCTCTGCGGCGGGGCTCGTTATCTGCCAGACCAGTTTTTCAGGCGAAGGGGCTGTTCTAAAATACCATTTTTCAAAGCCGCCGCCTGAAACGGCCGACGGCGCGTGAATCATTTCGGAAAAATACTCGTTGGGCTCGCCGAAGATTGCAATCAGTCTGCGCAAACCCGAATGGCTAAGCGCCGCCATCGGTGCCAAAATCAACTTCATACCGCAAAGTATACGGGCGGGCAAAAATTTGTCAACTTATCCCGCTAAAATCTATCGACTTTTTGTCGGTTTTTGTGTATTATAATCATATCCAAAAACACCAATGAGGAGCATAAGATAGAAGCCTTGCAAAAGCATCGGCGGCTTTCATCAAAAAATAAAATATACAAGGCGCAGTCTTGTTCCAAAACGGCTGTGCTTAAACGTTAACAAGGTTTTTTAGGCCTTTTGTTAACTTTTCATAGGAGTGAATATGGGCAGCGGCAGTGAAAATAACGATAAAAAAGATAAAGAACCGAAAAATCCTTTCGATTTTTTCAATTCTGATGATGAGCGGGGCGGATGGCGCGATAAAAAGCCGCCGAAAAAGCCTTTTTTTTCAATTTGGTTTTTAATGCCCCTTGTCATTATAGTGCTTCTTTTGATTAATCAGCTTTTTTCGATGGAAAGTACGAATTTAATTCCGTTTTCCGAATTTAAGGACAGAATCTCGTCAGGACAGATAAAAAAGGTCGTTTTAGGCCCTGTTTATTTTACCGGATATGCGAGCCGCGAAACGGAAACGCAGGGTTTAAAACTACCCTTCTTTTCCACCGCCGGAAGCGGTTCCGAATATACGGCCGTCGGCATTTATACCGAAGATTTTTTTAAACTTTTGGACGAAAAACGCGTAACGTACAACATAAAACCCAAGGAAGGCAATTACCTGAGGGATATTTTGGTTCAATGGGGCTTGTTTTTCCTTATCGTCTTTTTGTTTTGGCGCGCCTTTTTCAAGCGGATGACAAAGAATTTCGGCGGGCTCGGCGGGAGCTTTTTTTCGCCGGGACAGGCCAGAAGCGCCGCGGTGGAAGAAGGCAAGGTCGAAACCCGTTTTAAGGACGTCGCAGGTGTAGACGAGGCCAAAGAAGAACTGATGGAAGTCGTTGACTTTTTAAAATATCCGAAAAAATATACCGAAATAGGCGGCAAAATTCCGCGCGGTGTTCTGTTAGTCGGCCCGCCGGGAACGGGCAAAACCCTGCTTGCACGAGCCGTTGCAGGCGAGGCGAATGTTCCGTTTTTCAGAATAAGCGGTTCGGATTTTGTCGAAATGTTTGTGGGCGTCGGAGCTTCGCGTGTGCGCGACTTGTTCAGACAGGCGCGGGAAAAGGCGCCTTGTATCATTTTTATAGACGAATTGGACGCTATCGGAAAGTCGCGTCTTAATTCGGTTAATTCCAATGACGAGCGGGAACAAACCTTAAACCAGCTTTTGGTCGAAATGGACGGTTTCGATAATACAACGGGGCTTATCCTTTTGGGCGCGACGAACCGGCCCGACGTTTTGGACCCCGCCTTGCTTAGGCCCGGCCGCTTCGATCGGCAGGTCGTCGTTGACCGTCCCGATTTAAAAGGCCGCGAGATGATTTTGACCCTGCATGCAGCCAGCGTAAAACTGGACGAGTCGGCAGACCTTTCGGAGATAGCCAGAATAACTAGCGGCTGTTCGGGGGCGGATCTTGCGAATATCATAAACGAGGCTGCCCTTTTGGCGGTGCGCGGCGGACGCAAAAAAGTCGTTATGGCCGATTTAAGCGAGGCTGTCGAAAAGGCGACCATCGGGCTGCAAAAAAAATCGAAGGTGATTCGGGAAGAAGAACGGAAGGTCATCGCCTTTCACGAAACGGGGCATGCACTTGTAAGTAAGTTTACGGAAGGAGCCGATCAGGTTCACAAAATAACGATTGTACCGCGCGGTACCTCGGCACTCGGCTATACCTTTCATATCCCCGAAGACGATAAACACATCGTTACGGAAAAACAGCTTTTAGCCGAGGTCGATGTGCTGCTCGGAGGCCGCGCCGCGGAACAGGTCGCATTCAATATGGTTTCCACGGGGGCTGCAAACGATTTGATGCGCGCAACGGACATAGCCCGAAGCATAATAGTCGATTACGGTATGAGCGCGAAGTTTAAAAACGTCGCTTTAAGTAAGCGCGGCTCAGGCTATTTGGGCAATGACCCTCAGCTGGTGCGGGAATATGCCGAAACGACCCAGCAGTATATTGATGAAGAAATTGCAAAAATTATCGACGGACGGTACGAGGCTGTGGTCAATCTGCTTACGGCTAAAAAAGACCTTTTGGATTATATCGCAAAACGTCTTTTGGAAAAGGAAACGATAGAGTCGGAAGAATTCGAAACGATAATTGCCGCCGAAAACAGCCTTGATGTCTTAAACTTAAACGAAAAAACGGAACCGGAAAACAACTTAGGTATTCCTGCGGACTTACAAAGTTCAAACATGGAGCTTTAAAACGGCCGTTTCTTCGGTTATTTTTAGAGCCTTTTTAAACGGAATGAGCTCACCGTTTAATCCTGTGCCGGCTGGATCAAACGATTAAACGGCTATCCGGTTGCCGTAAATCGATACCCGCTTGGAGTGCCGTATTAAAAACAGCAGGCGGTAAACCCCCTAAAGAAACATTTGTTGAAAACTAAGCCCCCGTCTTCCTAAAGGCTGGCAGGGCTTTTTTTCTCTTACTCGGTAGAACTCTTCAAAAAGAATTCCCGTATCTTGACTGTTTTACCGCCAACCCGTATAATCGAGCCATATCATATTTTAAGGAAAAACTTATGCCTCTATTGCAGGAAAAATCGAAAAAATTAGGTACCTTACGGCACAGTACCGCTCATGTGATGGCCGAGGCCGTCATCAAACTTTTTCCCGGCACGAAGGTTGCGATCGGGCCTTCCATCGACTACGGGTTCTATTATGATTTTGAACTTCCGCGCCCCATTACCGAAACCGATCTTCCTTCTATCGAAAAGGAAATGCGGAAAATTTTAAACACCCGGTCGAAATTCGAAAAAGAGGTCGTTACCCGCGAGGAAGCCTTAAAAATGTTTCAAGACCAGCCCTATAAGATCGAACTGATAAACGGGCTTTCCGAAAACGAAGAAATCAGCATTTACCGTTCAGGTGAGTTTACCGATCTGTGCCGCGGCCCGCATGTGCAGTCTATGGCGGAAATAAATGCACAAAGTTTTAAACTTATGAAGACGGCAGGAGCGTATTGGCGCGGCGATAAGGACCGGCCCATGCTTACCCGCATTTACGGCACCGTTTGGGAAAAGCCGAACGATTTAAAAGAATATCTTGTAATGCTCTCCGAGGCCGAAAAGCGCGATCACCGCAAAATCGGAAAAGCTATGGGCCTTTTTCATATCGAAGAAGAAAATCCGGGTCAGATCTTTTGGCATCCTAAGGGTTGGACCTTGTATCTGACTATTCAAAATTACATACGGGCACGCTTAAAGGAAGACGGGTATGTAGAGGTGCACACGCCCTTTGTTATGCCGCGTACTCTGTGGGAGCGTTCGGGTCACTGGGCTAAATATAAAGAAAATATGTTTATAACCGAAAGCGAAAAGCGTATTTTTGCGTTAAAACCGATGAACTGCCCCGGCCATGTCGAAATTTTCAAACAGGGCACTAAAAGTTACCGTGATCTGCCCCTGCGCATTGCGGAATTCGGCTCCTGTACGAGAAACGAACCGTCCGGCTCCCTGCACGGGATAATGCGTATCCGCGGCTTTGTGCAAGATGACGCGCATATTTTCTGTACGGAGGATCAAGTACCTTCCGAGGTTATGAAATTTTGCAGCCTTCTTAAAAAGATGTACAAGGATTTCGGGTTTGAAGAACAGAGCATTTTAGTCAAATTTTCGACGAGGCCCGAAGCGCGAGTCGGAAACGACGAAACATGGGATAAGGCGGAAAAAGCCTTGGCCGAGGCGTGTACTGCCGCAGGTTTGGATTATGAAGTTGCCGAAGGTGAAGGGGCTTTTTACGGGCCGAAACTCGAATTTACCCTTATCGACGCGCTCGGAAGGGAGTGGCAGTGCGGAACGATTCAGCTCGATTATCAGCTCCCCTCAAAGGAGCGGCTGAATGCCGAATACATCGGCGAGGATAACGCCAAGCATAATCCCGTTATGCTGCATCGGGCAGTATTAGGTTCTCTTGAACGCTTTATCGGAATGTTAATCGAAAACTGCGCAGGCGTCTTACCGCCGTGGCTTAGTCCCGTGCAGGCAGTTGTCATTCCCGTCGCGCCTGCCTTTAACGGATATGCGGAAACGGTTCAAAAAGAGCTGGATCAATGGGGCTTTCGGGTTATCGCGGACATCGGTACCGACCGAATGAACGCCAAGATACGCAAACATCAGGAAGAAAAGGCTCTGTACCAGCTCATAGTCGGTCAAACGGAGGCGGACGGACATTCCGTCGCAGTCAGAATGAGAAAGGGCGGTCAAAAAACGATGAGCGTAAACGAATTTGCCGAATTTTTGCAAAACAAGGTTAATACCTTTGCGCAGGATGTAGAATAACGCCTATTTGAATAAGCATTCCGTCCGCAAAGGGCGGTTTCGGAACAGCCTTATCCCATGCGTTAAAAATGGGTAGAGCTGCTTTTATTTGAAGCCCTGTCTTCCAGCCTGAAGTAAAGGTATATTCGGTTTTAAATCTTAGCGTCGGGTAAAAAAAGCGGCCGTTTTGCCAAAAATAGCGGTTTATCGCACCGAGCTCTTCGGCTGCCGTAAGGCTTGATCCCGGCGTTCTCTCTTTAGGTTTTACACCCGGTTCCAAAACACCGAAACGTATTAAAAAACCGATGCCGCCACCGAAACTGACGGTCCATTGTTTAATATCTATCACCATCATAAGCGGAAGCTCCGTCAAAAGATTGAATGTGAGGGCTGTTCTGTTTTCGATTTCGGTTATAGCCGCCTTTTTTCCCGTCCAGCCGTAATGAAAAAACGAAAAATCAACGGACGGATTTATCGCACCGTATTTTGCAAAGCGGTATTCGTATTCGCCGCCTAAATTAAAGGCGGCTCCGGCAGGCGGGTCTTCTTCCTTATCCGATCGGGAAACAACAACGCCTGTTCCAAGATAAAACCCGAACGGCGACGGTTTCTTTTTGACGCTTTCCGTTTGCGTACCGTTTTCGGCGGCGGGCTTTTTTTCGATGATTTCCGTTTGTGTACTGTCTGACGGGCTTTGCTTCTCTTGTGAAAAAGCAGGGTTTATCAGTATCAACACAGACAGAAGGTAGACGGCACGTTTCAGGATTTTTTTCATTTTATCGTTTTTCCTATTGCTGCAATGCTTTTTGCAACCAGTTTTTCGAATGCGTAAGCTACGGAATTCGCCGTTTCCAGTACCTCTTCGGCCGTAAGGCGGTTTTCGGTAATGCCCGCTGCCATATTGGAAATGCACGAAATACCGCAGACCTTAAGCCCCATATGGTTTGCCGCCGTAGCTTCCACCGCCGTACTCATTCCCACTGCATCGGCTCCTAAAATACCGGCTGCCCGTACCTCCTGCGGCGTTTCGTATGCGGGGCCCGTAAACTGCATATACACACCCTTTTGCAGGTGAATACCGTTTTCCCGAGCCGTTTTTAAAATAATTTCCCGTAACCGGCCGTTATACACCTCCGACATATCGGGAAAGCGGACGCCCAATTCATCTATATTTTTTCCGATAAGGGGCGAGGGAACGGCAAGGGTAATATGGTCTTCGATCAGCATAAAATCGCCTGCGGCAAACGACTTGTTGACGCCGCCTGCGGCATTGGTTAAAAACAGAACCTCAGCGCCCATCAAGCCCATAAGCCGGATCGGCAGCACCACGTCCTGAATCGGGTAGCCTTCATAATAGTGAATGCGCCCCTGCATGATAACCGCAGGCACCCCTTCTATCTCCGAAAAAACGAATCTGCCCTTATGCCCGGGCGCTGTGGAAACGGGAAAACCTTCGATTTGGCCGTAGGGAATTTCTGCCCGTATTGCTGTTTTCTCGGCAAAGCCGCCGAGCCCTGAGCCCAACACAAGGGCAACTTTTGGTTTAAAGGGCAGCTTTTTTTCTATATTTTTAAAACAATGCAGCAGAGTTTCGTATGCGTCCATATTGCTTCTCCGGTTACGTCTTTTCGACCAGCAGGTTGCCTATCATCCTTAAATCCGGTATGGTAGAAGCGACGGTTTTGTTTTTGAACAACTTTCTGTCATAGGCAACGGTAAGAACGTACAGATCGTTCAGATAATCGACCAAGATTCTGATATTTGCAGCCAGATTGTTAAACGCCATTGCCCGATACACCTTGTCGGTAGTGGCCGTTTTCGTATTTTCTTCCATTAGATTCAATATATTCGGCAAAATATCGCGGCGGACCAGAAAGATAAATTGAGCTAAAGCCAAAATATCGTCATACAAATCGTTCAAGATAAAGCCTTGCAGGATAAAACTTTCGGAATGCTCCGTCAGTTCGGATATGCGGCGCGCCATAATGGTATCAGATAGTATCCCCGTAAAAAGGGGCCGCAAAAACTGGGTTGAGATATTCTCCTTATAGTGCCTGCTTAGCTTCATAATCAATTCTGAAATTTTTCTGTCTTCTACTACCATATCCTATAGCTTACTATAAAAATTTTATTTTTTCAAGTATTTTATTGCGCAAAACTCCAAAAACATCAAAAAGTTTTTAACGGTGCATTGAAGCGTTTAATACAGCTGACAGGTATATCGCCAGCCATATTAAACTATTTCCTTATAAAATTAATCCTATGAGCTGGTTATTTTTAGGATATCCCATAAGTTTGAGATGCCTGATGCCGCCTTAAGGTGTACACGCACACTGCCGTTCGTGTCTTTTTATATTCCCCTTAAAATGCTATAATTTAGGATAAAAAAATGAAACAACTTATAAAAATTTTGATTGTAGAAGATGATAAAACAATAGCCTCGGTCTTAAAAAAGAATTTGGAGCAATGGGACTTTAATGTACGCTGTGCAAAAAATTTCAGCAATATCTTAGAGGAGTTTGAAGACTATAAACCCTCTCTGGTCTTAATGGACATAGGGCTTCCGGCATTTAACGGTTATCATTGGTGTTCCGAAATCAGGAATAAGTCTCAAGTCCCTATTATATTTTTATCTTCCCGTAACGATAAGATGGATATTGTAATGGCTATGCAAATGGGAGGCGATGATTATATCGAAAAACCCTTTGATATGGATATAACCATTGCAAAGATACAGGCCGTTATCAGGCGGACATACCAATTTACCGCTTCGATGAATGAAGTCGGTTTTGCGGGGACTGTTTTAAATTTGAGCACGCTCACTCTTGTGTATAATAATAAGACAACCTTGCTGACTGCAAATGAAATTAAAATTTTAAAATGCCTTTACTTGGCTCAAGGCGAATTTGTTTCGAGAGAAAAAATTATGGATGTGCTCTGGCAAAATAATCAGTTTGTGGACGATAATACTCTTTCGGTAAATATAACCCGCTTACGCAAAAAGCTGGAAAATGCCGGTCTTTTTAATTTTATCGAAAACAAAAAAGGTTTGGGGTATAAACTAAATGAACATCACGGAAACAGGTAAGTTAAAATTAAGCATAATTATAAAAAGTTTTTTTAAAGATAATTTTTTATTTATATTTGTTCCGTTTCTTTTAATCTTCTTACAAGTGCTTATATTATATTTAAGTAATGCCGAAAGGGGGCTCGTATCTTATATAAGCTTATTAAGTATTTCCATTTTGATTATCTTTTTTATATTAAAATTTATTTTTTACTATCGTAAAATAAAAAACTATTTTGACCTTGTGGAACAATATGAAGTAAATTCGGAAAGTTCATTTTTTGATAATGAAGAGTTTGAAAACAGGCTTGACCTTTCTTTATCGCAAATTATTTCGTTAAAAAAGATAAAAAAAATAATCTTGGAAA
>CAUUSH010000039.1:0-9396 GCA_963547785.1 uncultured Treponema sp.
ATACTCCGACCCTTACGCAGCCTGAATTTTTAAATGTCTCCTGACATTGAAAACAGAACATATTGTCCATAGTATTCTCCCATTCATCAAAGGTTTGAGTAAATTATAAGTATTTTATGAATAGAAGTCGGTAACGGATGTTACGGATTGAGAAAAATAATTGCAAACTCGCCCGTGTTTTTAAGCGGTGTTATCTTGCCGATAATCAAGAATTTTGCTTCAGAAGCGTACGGTGTGCTAAAGTTTAACATTTCGCACCGTATGTTTTTGAAAAAGGTGTTGCAGCCGAATTCAATTCCCATCATTTCTATATAAGATGTTCGGGTATTAAACCTTCTGCATAATGTAAGAGCAGGTAAAAACCTGCGGTACAGCCGTAAACCGAAGAGAATATCGATAATCGGCCGGCCTTGGCGGGCGGGATCGCCCAAATATGCATAAACACAAAATTTGAGCGTCCCTAATGTATCCCTTCCTTATTTATTTCCGTAAAAATAAGTTCCTAAAGTCTCCAGAGCTTCCGGTATATACGGGGAACCTGCAATAAAAAATATGCGGGTATCCAAGCTGTAAAATCGCTTGTTTTTAACCGCATCAATTTTTTGCCAAAAAGCATTATTTTGAAATTCTTTTTCATACATTTTAGCAGTATCTTCCGCCTTACCGTGGCTAGTCAGCAAAATAACATCAGGATTGGCATCCTTTACCAGTTCCAAATTCATCGGAACGGTTGTGTTTTCAACCCTATTGTCAGTCCATACATTTTCCGCTCCCAAAACCTTTATCAAACTGCCGACAAAGGAATTATCCGTATGTATGTTCATACTATTGGGAAAGCCTGCAATGATTAAGACCTTAAGCGGCTTTTTGTTTTTATTGGCGGCTTTAACCTTTGCAACCGTATCTTCGACTTCTTTTACATAAGCGGCCGCCTTTGCCTGTTTTTGGTATACCTCGCCTAAGTACTTCATCGAATTTAAAAGCTGTGTATAGGTTGTTGTCTGCAAAAATGCGGCAGGAACACCTAAGGCTTTTAGCTGATCTTCGAGAGGCGAACCCTTACCGCCGCTCGCCAAATAGAAGTCTGGGTTTACTTCTTTAAGTTTTTCAAGATCAACACGCATCGGCATACCGATTTCTGTTTTATCCTTATACCGCGCGCTGATTTCCCGCTGTGTAGACGGTCTTGCAATAATATCGACGTCCAATATGTCAAGCATCTGTAACAGAACGATCTGCCCTACGGCCGTCCGCTGCGGAACGGAGGCGGGTACCGGGTAACCGTACATTTCACGTGTTTTGCCGTCCATTTTGCCGCCCTCTTTGTTACCGGACGCAAATAACATACAACCTGCAAAAATCAGGCCGAAAATCATAAGTATCTTGTTCTTCATAAAAACCTCCTGCCGGCCGTCTGCTTCTTTCGGCAGGAAAAGCCGGTCTTGTTTGAAAATTATAACATTATACAAACGGAATTGTCAAGTAACTTTTCTTTAACAAATGGTTAAAAAGATAATTTTTTTTCTAAATATATAGCGGAGGACGGTTTTTGAATTTTTTTAATACGCTGTCATTATGCCCCACACGCTCTGCGCGGGGCTATTATAGCGCCGGCGGATTTGTTTAGATGTAATAAAAGTTCCGGATGTAGACCGCTCTATCTGCGCCGCTGCGTGCCCGTTTTAGTCTTTAAGACGCGGGTTTTTGCCAAAGACGGAAATGTCTTTAAAACAGTCTTTTTCGTAAAAGGCGTTCTCGTCCTTTTGATGGTCGTCGTACCACACCTGTGCGTAAAACGCGTTATTCCGTGCAAGCGCATCGAAGTTCCACGGCGGAACACTGCATTGCGGGCACCAATGTCCCGTTTTTAACACGAGGTACGGTGTTGCCCGGAATTTGTGTCCCAAGGCGCATTCCCATTCAAGCGGCGTGTACAAATCGCCCCTCATCATAGTCCCGCTTACGCACGAGCCGCCCCGGAACGCCGCAGCTCCTTTCATATCTTCGATATCGAGGTCTTCTTGGGGCTTTGTTTCGTCGTACCCGTGATCCAAAAGAAAGGCGGCTGCCTTTTTTTCGTCTTTTAAATCTGCATAATTCAGTGCGGCACCCGTTTCGGGATTTTTGTCTTCGCATAAAAGATGATAGCCGCTCCATTCTTTCGGAATAGAATCGAATTGTTCTTTTGAACCGAAAAAGGCCTTTATTCTCCCCTGCAAATTATGTGTTACCCAAAAAAGCGGGGCGTTTTGCGTTTTTAAAAGGGGGCGGATTGCAAATTTACTTATAAGACGCGGAAAGGGTTTTCCCAACTTAAAATACCAAAATTTTTTGCCGCACTGTTTAAAAAAGGCTTCAAAACCTTCATGCTGAAAGTCGAAATAGTCGTTTAAAATATGCGAATCGTAAAACCAGCCGCAATGGAAATTCCGCGCGGCGTGCCAATGGGGCTTGAAAATCTCCTTGGCGCTCCGTCCCATAAGACGCATCCCCCGGTCGAGGGTTTCGTATCCGGTAACACGTGCGGCAGCCCCATTACCGATGTTATACACGCGCCGCCAAAACCCGTACGGCAAGGTTCCCGCCTCTTCTTTTTCCAGCAGGTTTTTCAGTAAAAGGCCTGACGTTTCCGCAGTCGCCCATTCGATCGGCGTGTTCCAGCAGGTGTGAAACATAAGCCCATCGTGCATATTTTTTAACATAACGTCCTGATACAAAACGCCCGACTGCCTAAGCGAAACCCAGTACGAAAGCCCTGACTCTATAACCTCACGTTCTCCCATCACCTTGGTTGCCGCATAATAATCGAAGGCTGAAGGAAGCAGCGGATCGCCGGTGCGTATCCACGGATGTTTAAACGTCCTGTTCCCGTATTCGGCGACGGTGCCTATATGAATGAATTTGACCGGTCTTGTATCCTGCCGTTTTTGTGCTGCCGTAACCAGATTAAAGGTTGCACAGTAATTGGACTTATACGTATCTTCCGAATTGTAGTCAGAACGCGGCGGAATAATTGCGGCACAGTGAATGATGTAATCCGCCGTTTGCACGCAGCGCTCACAATCGGCCGGAATCGACAAATCGCCGAAAACTATTTTTATGTTTCCGCCGTACTTTTTGCTTAAGCGTTTGGCTTGTTTTTTGTTTCTCTCTTTTTCCCGCAACAAAATGATAAGATTATAGTTTTGCGTTTCCGCTATCCTACGCAAGACCGCCGAACCCATTACGCCTGAAGCGCCTGTAATAAAAACCGTTTTTTTCATAACGGGTGAATGATATACGCTTTTTACCGTTTTTGCAAGCCTGTCTGTCCGTAAAACCGGAGAAAACCGGTATAATATCCGGCTCGGTTCTTGCAGAATCGGGGAAAACTGCAATGCACTGCCGAATCCGCAGTATTTTTACGCCGCCGCAGAATGGCATAAAATGTAAACGCTTGCGGGACATTCGGCTTTCGGCTTGCAATTTACCCTAAAAAAGTTATAATGAGATTAAGATCGTGCTCGGGCAGGATTGCGGATTTTGGTAAAATTAGCAGGGAACCTCTAAAAACTGCAAGCCTATCGGCTTGTTCTGTAAGGAAATCAGACAAGGCTTTTTACAAGATGCCCGGCACATTGCTTTTGTATACGCTTTTTTTAATCGGATGCTGCAAAACGATGGGCGCATAGGCCCACACAGTACGGAGGGATAGCTCCACACAGTACGGAAGCATAATGGGGCGCACTCCCCCAGCGTAATGGTAGACAGTCCCCCATTATAATGGTGTGCACCCTACCAGCATAATGGTAGCCGGTCTACCACGGTAATGGTAGATAGCCCCCCATTATAAAGGGGGACAGTGCGATACGGTAATATCGGTGTGTCCGATACGGTAATATCGGACAGTGCGATACGGTAATATCGGAGTGAATGTTAAGCATAATGACACAGTAAATATTAAACCTGTTCGGAAACTTCAGTTTCAGAACAGGTTACCTTAAAAAGCGATGTTCTAAATCGCACCTTAAAATGCAACAGTTGAACAAAGTGTGAACTTTGGAAACTGCTGCATTTATGCGCGGAACGCGCATACGTTAATAAGCGATGTTTGCGAAGCAAACTCGCCGTGTTTTTAAGCGGTACCATTTGTACCGCTTAAAATAAACCTGCTATTTGCGCGATTTAGAACTCGTTGACCTATTCGATAACGGAGTTATCGAATAGGTCTATTCAGCAGAAAGGACGGAGCTGGGATATGAATATCTTTGAATTTGACGCTTATTTTCAACAGCTTTTAAAAATCGGCGATTTTGCCGCTTCGGATATTTCTCAAAACGGGCTTCAGGTCGAAAACAGCGGTAAGCCGATACAAAAAGCGGCCTTTGCGGTCGACGCTTGTATGCAGACCATTTCGGCGGCAGCGGAACAGGGAGCTGACGTGCTTTTTGTGCATCACGGTTTTTTTTGGAACAAATCCCTGCTTCTTTCAGGCTCCCATTACCGGCGGATTAAGGCCCTGCTTGAATCGGATATGGCCTTGTACGCCGTGCATTTACCGCTCGATGTCCATCCGGTGTATGGAAACAATGCAGGGCTTGCCGAACGGCTGGGGCTTGAAAACGCGGCTCCGTTTGGAACATGGCGCGGCGTAAAAGCGGGGCTGTACGGAACCCTTCCGCTAAACGGCGGAGCAGGCTTTACGATAGAACAGATACTAAAACGCCTTTTCCCCGACGGAGAAAAACCTTGTAACGTTTTACCCTTCGGCAAAAACGAAATTAAAACGGCGGGAATTATCTCAGGCGGCGGGGCAGGGGAAATAGGGGAAGCGATTGCCTTACACTTGGACCTTTTTATAACGGGAGAAATCGAACACATTACCTATCATACGGCGCTTGAAAACGGGATAAACGTTATTGCAGGCGGGCATTATCAAACCGAAACGGTCGGCGTAAAACGAGCCGCAATAAAATTCGAGTATGATACGGGGATTGAAACCTGTTTTATCGAGGCCCCGACCGGTTTTTAAGGTCCTGAAGATCGTGCTATTTGTACGATTTAGAACTCGTCGGCCTGTTCGAAGACACAGTTATCGAACAGGTCTATTCTTAGAGGTTTGATATGCACAACGATGGTAAACGAATTTTGATTTTAGGAGCGGGCCTTATGCAGGGGCCTGCAATACGGGCGGCGAAGGAACTCGGCTGCCGTGTTGCTGCGGCAGACGGCAATAGTGCGGCCGTATGCGCCGAAGAAGCCGATGAGTTTTTCAATATCGATTTAAAAGATACGCCTGCGATTGTTACTCTTGCAAAAAACTTACAGGCGGAAGGCGGGCTTGACGGGGTTTTTACCGCGGCAACGGATTTTTCGGTTCCGGTTGCAGCCGCAGCACAGACTTGCGGTCTTTCGGGGCATAGGCTCGAGGCGGCACTTTGTGCAAGCGATAAGATCCGTATGCGCGAATGTTTTTTAAAGCACGGCGTCCCTTCTCCCAATTTTACCCGCATAGGCGCGGCCGAAATTAAGGACGGTCTTAAGATTTTAAAAGAAAGGGATGTGCGTTTTCCCGTGGTTGTAAAACCTGCCGATAATATGGGCGCGCGCGGCTGCAAACTGGTGTACGCGGAAGACGGTCTTGCCGAGGCCCTTGAAAATGCCGTTTTTTATTCCCGCAGCGGCAATGCGATAGTCGAAGAATTTATCGATGGAAACGAATTTTCGCTTGAAGCGCTGGTTATTAAAAAGCAGGTCTTTGTTACGGCCGTTGCAGACCGGCATATTTTTTTCCCGCCGTATTTTATCGAAATGGGGCATACCATTCCGTCGGCTTTCGGCAGGGATGAGACGGACGAGCTAATACGGGTTTTTAAACACGGTATTGAGGCGCTCGGGCTTTCGGACGGGGCTGCAAAGGGCGATATTTTTTTGCGCACGGCCGACGCTTCGGGTAAACGGCGTGCCTGTGTCGGCGAAATTGCCGCGCGGCTTTCAGGCGGTTATATGTCCGGCTGGACGGTGCCGTATTCTTCCCGCTTCGACGTTACAAAGGCTGCCGTAAAAATAGCCCTTGGAGAATTCCCTGAAGAACTAAAAGAGCCCTCTCCTTTTTTAACCGTACCCGTTAAGGAAACCATCCGATCGATCGGCCCTGATACCGGATTTTCTGCAGAGCGGGCGTGGATTTCCGTTCCCGGCACCATAAAAAAGATATACGGTTTGGATGAAGCACAAAAGACGGAATACGTAAAAGACGTTATTGCAAAAAGTTTTGCAGGGGACGAAGTTTGTTTTCCCCGCAACAATGTGGAAAAATGCGGAAACGTTTTAAGCGCAGCTCCTTCTTACGGCGAAGCGGTTCGCTCCGCAACGGAGGCCGTTCAAAAAATCGTCATACGGCTGGAGCCGAATAATGCCCGCACCGATGCCTTTTTGCAGGAAATGAATGCGGACATCCGCACCCAGGGCGCCTATCCGCCGAACGCTTTTTTATTCCCGCCGCCGTTTTGTGCCGGCAGCTTTGCAGACCGGCTTCGATCTTCGGCCCTGACGGAAAAAGACGGGCTTGTTCTGCCGTCCTGTTTTCTCCCCTATGCGGAGTCGGTATTCGGCGTGCACGGGCTGTCCCTTTTTTCGGCACTGAAAACCGCCTGCGGTATAGAACCCGAATTAAAACGAAAACTTGCAACGCTTAAAACGGCGGAAAATACGGTTTCGGAAAAGGCCATACCGTATTGGCTTTCGTTTATCAGAGCGGGTATTCAAGGTCTATTGTATGTGTTCGACAGTGCAGAATAATAGGGCATCTCTAAAAACCTTGTTGGATTTTTAGAGATGCCCGACGAGTTTTTCATAAGTCTTTATATATTAATGACTTATGAAAAACATCGCAAATTAAATTTAAGGAAACCCTCTAAAAACTGATGTTTTTAGAGGCTCCCAATAATTTATGGAAAAAGGCGGTTTTATGAAATCAAAAAAGAGACGGGGTATTCTCGGCGTATTCGTTTTTTTGTGTGCGGGTCTTGTTCTTCAATTTTTGACGGCAGCGTCTTTGGTAATACCTGCCGGTGCGCTCAGGATTTATACGATACAGGGAGAGGGGCACGTTTCAGCCTTTCAGGATAAACTTGTAAAAAACGTATACGGAGTCGTAACCGCAGCCGTTTTTTCCAAAGGAAGAGAAGAGGGCTTTTATATGCAGGATCCTGAAGGTGATGGAAACAAGAAGACATCTGACGGTATTTACGTCCACTGTCCGGCCTGCTTTCCGCCTGCATTACAAAAGGGCGATCTTGTGTGTGTAAGCGGAACCGTGCAGGAGTACGCATATAAAAAAAAGGACGCGAAAGGAAACTTTTTGCCTTCAGCCGATTTAAGCCGCACGCAAATTTTTGTCGATGATGCTGGCGGTATAAAAACCGTAAAACAAAACCTGCCGCTACCTGCACCGATCGAAATCGGATATGCGGATTTGGCAAAGCCCGTTTTTACCGGCAGCTTACAGTCCTTAAACCCTGAAGGCGAGGCTATCGACTTTTACGAAAGCCTTGAAGGAATGCGCGTGTCGGTCATAAACCCCGTTTCCGTTGCACCGTATTACAGGGGCACGAACTACATTACGCCCCGCGATACCCCCGAACGGTTTTTTACCGGCCGCGGCGGAATTATTTACAACGGATACGAGGGCACGCCCCTGCTGGTAATGCATACGGGAAAATGTCTCTATCCTGCACCCGATTACGTAAAACATATTTCCATAGGCGATCGTTTTAAGGGCCGGGTAACGGGTATTGTAAGTTATGCGTATTCACAGTATCAAATTGAAGTTTCTGAAGAACTTCCCCAGCTGGTAAAGGCCGATTTTTCTCCTGAATCTTCTAAAATCGCATTCGATAAAAACAGCTTGAACATTGCAAGTTATAACGTACGGAACTTTTCTTTCGGGAATTCGGGGGACGAAAAAAGAGCGGAAATATTTGCCCGCCATTTTACCGGCTTATTGAAAAGTCCCGACATTATCTGTCTTATCGAAATTCAAGATGATGACGGAAGCGGCGGCAAAACCGAAACGTCCGCAGCAAAAACATTGGAGCTTTTAATCGAATCGGTAAAAAAGCATGACAGTTCAAAAACATATAACTACGTGAATATCGACCCTGAAAAAAATAAGGACGGCGGTATTCCGAACGGGAACATACGGTGCTGCTTTTTGTACCGCACGGACAGAATAGAAGTGGTACCTGCCGCCGGCGGAAAAGTACAAAAACACAGCGGCAAAAACGGGCCGGCTGATGAGCTTCCTGCCGTTATCGAAAAAGACGGAAAACGGCTTAAGCATAACCCCGGCCGCATCGGTACGGGCAAGGAGTATTTTACCCGCACGCGCAAATCCCTCGCAGCTCATTTTAAATTCAAGGACGGTATTAACGGCGGAAAAGATTTTTTCGTTATCGGCAATCACTTTTCGTCGAAACGGGGGGACGATCCGGTCTGGGGAAGCCGCCAGCCTGCAAAACGCAGTTCGGAGGAGCGGCGTCATCTTCAGGCCGATGAGGTCATTGCCTTTATCGATTCCATTAAAGAAAAAAGAAGTGATGCCGTCGTTATTTCGGCAGGCGATTACAACGATTTTTGGTTTTCGCAAACGGCTGCAAAATTCAAGGCCGCCGGAATGAAAAATGCCGTAGAAACTCTGCCCGAAAACGAACGGTATACGTATGTGTATGCGGGGCATTCCCAAACGCTGGATAATGTTTTCGTTTTAAATGCCGGCATAAGCTATGCGGATATACTGAACATTAACGCGGAATTTCCCGAAACGGCCGTTTCCGACCATGATCCGGTTTTTGTTCAAGTGAAATGGTAGCCGTTGTTGATAAAGCGTAACACAACATTGCCGGTATTTTGGCAATCACCGGAGACGCTTCCGGCTTTTACGTTTTAATTTGATGTTAGGTCTATCTTCTTTTTCAATAATATCTTTGGGCAATCTTCACAGAATAGACATTCATAAGTGATTGTATCAAAACACAATCTTAACGTCTTCTTTATAGTTTTGCAAAGTTCCATTTAGACTTGCCGTCCAGCCGTCGATAAAAACTTTACCGTTTTTGACGGCATCAGCAAAGTCATCCTTTTTTACTTTCTCACTGTTGGTAATGTAATAGTGATTGCCGATTTTGTAAATGCAATCTTTTACTACTTCTTCAGGAATTTGAGTCGGCTCATCTAAACCGACAGTGAAAATCATATTGTAGATACGGCTTAATGTGTCATTGTCGTTAAAAAGAATTGAAATCTGTCCGCTTTCGTCGAGTTCCAATTTTGGAGCTTCGACACTATCAAAAACTTTAAAACCAATATCAGGCACTTGTTTTTTGTTTTCTTCAAATAAGTCAGGTTTACCGGCTT
>CAUUSH010000040.1:0-8393 GCA_963547785.1 uncultured Treponema sp.
ATATTATATTATATTATTAGTGATTCTATCTACGTCTTATCTTCTTCTACCATCTACATATAAAAACTATTACAATATATTCACTGTTTTCCTAATATTTGTAATAATTACATATTCTTTATTATTAAAATTAGATGTAGGTCAATTGGATTTCCTTGAATTTAATAAAGAAAAGAATTTATATACAATGTCAATATTTTTTTATATGCTTGATGCTGTAATTTTAACAATATTAATGCTTCTAACGAGATATCTATTTGTAAAAAAAATAAAAGTCATAATGTACATATCTTCATTTATTGTATTATTATTAAGCGGAACATTAATTATCAATATACAGCATACAAAAGGTCTATATAGGAATATAAATAAAAAAACGGAAATTCTAAATTCCAATTCATATAAAAATCATATACTATCACAAACAGGAACAAATGTAATTTATATATTAGCGGATATGTTCAATGGAAATTATATGCAAAGAATTCTTGATGAAGAGCCGGAGTATAGAGTAAAATTAGATGGTTTTGTATGGTATCCTGATTGTTTATCGGCTGCATATGAAACACTTATGTCTATGCCAGGTCTCTTAGGCGGCGAGAAGGAAAATATAAAAACTATAAACTACAATTATGATATGATAGAGCAAGATTATAAAGATGCAATAGGAATTGCAGGAACCCGTTTTTTTAATGAGCTTAAAGATCATAAATATAACATAACAATATCCAATAATAACGATTTACAATATGCAGATATGTCTCAAATTAATGTAGAAAAATATAATGAATATACAAATTACTGGAAATTAAAAAATAATTACATAGATATAACAAGTAATTCTTTTGATCCACAACGATACATATTATTAAGTATTTTTCAATCAATTCCATACTATTTAAAAATAATATTATATGATGATAATGACTGGCTTCTCTTTAAAAATAAAGCAAGATTAAATAACCAGCTGGTATTATCAGTAAATAATGTTGCACAACTTGATACATTATCATCAATTTCATCTGTAACAAATGATAATAAAAATTATTTTTTGTTTTTACATTCAATGTTGCCGCACATGCCTTATGGTATAAAAAAAGACGGCACAATGATGTCTTCAGCTGAAGATATAATAAATATTCCAACAAATAAAGATTTGGCATATTATTCAGCAAAAAAAACTATAGACCTTATTTTAAAATATATCTATTGGCTAAAACAAAACGGAATTTATGATAACACTATCATTTATATTTTTTCTGATCACGGTAACCCTTATATAGATAATAAAATACCCTTATCAGAACATATTACATATAATGATGCCGAAGGTAATATATCACGAGCTAATACTCTTATGCTTATAAAGGGAAAAAATCAAAGCGGAGAGTTAAAAACGGATCCGTTATATATAAGTTCGACAGATCTTCCTGCTATGCTTTCTTCCGACATAGGTCTTGATTTTATCTCCGATAAAGACCCGCGTCTTATGACAAAAGAAGAAAATCTAAATAGAACACGATTGTTTATAGCACCGGATATTAAAGAAAATAAAAAAAATCTTTATTATGTAACCGGTTCTATTTTTGATCCTAATTCATGGAGTATGGAACCGCCAAAAAAATAATATTTTAAAAAATGGAGTACTGATATGAAAACAATTTATCTTGGAATTACCGGCGACGTTATTCATCCCGGCATTATCAACATTTTAAAAGAAGCGCAAAAGCACGGAGAGGTAACGGTCGGGCTATTAACCGATTCGGCTATTGCCTCGCACAAACGCATTCCGGCCTTAAATTACGAACAGCGGAAAACAGTCGTTGAAAATTTAAAGGGCGTTACCCGCGTCGTTCCGCAGGAAGAATGGAGCTACGTGCCGAACCTAAAAAAATATAAGCCCGATGCAATTATCCACGGAGATGACTGGCATCAAGGCCCTTTAAGCAAGGTACGCGAAGAAGTATATGCGGTAATGAAAGTGCTAGGCGGCGAGGTTATCGAAATCCCCTACACTACCGGCATCAATTCGACAGCCCTTGCCGAAAACGTAAAAGCCATCGGCACTACGCCAGAAGTACGATTGAGTACCCTGCGCCGATTGATTGCGGCAAAACCAATTGTGCGGATTTTGGAAGCACATTCGGGACTGTCGGGACTGATTGCAGAAAACATCCAAATCGAAACGGAAAACGGGATTCGCTTTTTTGACGGAATGTGGTCTTCAAGCCTTACCGATTCGACTTCAAAGGGAAAACCGGATATCGAAGCGGTTGATTTGACGACAAGACTGCAAAGTTTAACCGATATTTTGGAATGCACAACCAAGCCGATTATCTATGACGGAGATACGGGCGGCATTGCAGAACACTTTGTATTTACGGTGCGCACACTTGAGCGGAACGGCGTTTCGGCAATAATTATCGAAGATAAAGTCGGATTAAAAAAGAATTCCTTGTTCGGAACTTCGGTAAAACAAGAGCTTGCCCCTATCGAAGATTTTTGTCACAAAATAAGCGAAGGAAAAAAGGCTCAGGTTACAAAGGATTTTATGATTATCTCCCGGCTGGAAAGCCTCATCGCTGGCGGAACCATTGATGAAGCCTTGACCAGAGCACGGGCGTATATCAAGGCGGGAACCGACGGCATTATGATTCACAGCAAAGAAAAGTCGGGATCCGATATAAAAGAATTTTGCGAACGCTTTAAAAAAGAATTTGCACAAATCCCCGTTGTGCTGGTTCCGACAACATATAATCAATTTACCGAAGAAGAATTACACCGCTGGGGTGCTAAAATCGTTATTTATGCAAACCATATGCTGCGCGCATCCTACCCTGCCATGGTAAACACCGCAAAAACTATTTTGCAAAACGAACGTTCCTTGGAGGCCGACAAGCTGTGTATGCCGATAAAAGAAATTCTCGAACTTATTCCGGGTACAAAATAGAGATTTTGTTCATCGTCAAACTATCCTTACAAAAAGCGGCAAAACTGCCGTAAGCCTATCAGTAAGACGCTGTCGAATTTGCCTTCCAGCAAACGCATCCCTATTTAATTATTGTTCCGGATTTTCCCTGAATGGCCTCTTTTGCTTTTTCCAAAAGGGTGATAAGGGCATAGCCGTTTTTATTCGATTCGGCAAATTGAACGGCGGCTTGAACCTTAGGCAGCATAGAACCGGGAGCGAAGTGTCCTTCTTCCATATATTTTTTTGCTTCCTGCACCGACATTTCGGAAAGCCATTTTTGATCCGGCTTATTAAAATTAACGGCGACCTTTTCTACTGCAGTTAAGATGATAAGACAGTCGGCTTTTAAAAGCTGGGCTAATTTTGCGCTGGCAAAGTCCTTGTCGATAACGGCGGGAACACCGCACAGATAGTTTCCTTTTTTTACTACAGGAATTCCGCCGCCGCCGCAAGTAATAACAATGTGGCCTGCATCGCAGAGCGTCCTTACGCTTTCTATTTCCGCAATATCTGTAGGCTTAGGCGAAGCGACAACCCGCCTATATCCCCTTCCCGCATCTTCGACTACGTTCTCCCCGCGCGCGGTTAAAATATCGGCTTCTTCCTTGCTCATAAAGCTGCCGATTGGTTTTGTCGGTTTTGCAAAGGCGGGATCTGCAGGGTCGACTACAACCTGCGTTACCAATGTTGCAACGGGCTTATCGATGCCCCTGTTTAAAAGCTCTTCCCTAAGAGCAGCTTCCAAATCGTTACCGATGTAGCCTTGGCTCATCGCAACCGAAACTGCAAGTTCAGGCTCGGAAGTCTTGGGGTCAATTTTATGATATTCCGACATTGCAAGATGGATCATGCCGACTTGAGGCCCGTTTCCATGAGAAACCACAACACTGTGCCCTTCTTGAACCAAATCCGCAATCGCCTTCGCGGTAATTTTAACCGCTTTTCTTTGTTCTTCCAAATTGTTTCCAAGCGCATTACCGCCTAAGGCAATAACAATTTTCTTACCCATAAATATCTCCTAAAACAGGCATTCAGTTTTATAATACCTTAAAAAAATAACGACAGCCTAAAAAAGACTGTCTTCATATAAGACACTATATAAGATTCCGCGTTTTTTTTCAATAGCAGTGTTGACAATACGCGTGTTTCGGGGCATACCCGCACTATGCTGCGGCGCTCTACCCCCCCCCATTACCGCGGGGCAGTGCGCCCCATTACATTGGGGAAGCTTTGCAAACTCATGCGCTTTGAACCACCGGCATCCGTGCCGGTTTAATCGGTCTGCCGTTAGATTACAGCACCGCTTACCGCTTAAACCTTTCTCCCGTTTTAATGACTGTTTCGATAACGTAATCCGTATCTTCTTCGCTCATTGACGGGTAAAACGGCAGGCTGATGCTTTGCGCATATTTTGCAGCGCTTTCGGGAAAATCGCGGGAGCTTAACCCATAGCGGTTTTTAATGTACGTCATTTCAAAATGGGGAATAAAGTGCATCGAAATACCGAGCCCGCTTTCCTGTAAGGCGGTGCCGAATTCATCGCGGCCGGCGGTCAAGGCTTCAAGATTTAAGCGCAAAATATACAGATGCCACGCATTTCCGTCCCCGTCAGGCGGCGTGATAAAAAGCGGATTTTTGCAAAAAGCCTTGGTGTACTTTTCGGCAATCCGTTTGCGCCGGTCAAAAAAGCCGTCGGCCTTTTTCAGCTGTACCCTGCCGACAGCCGAAAGAATATCGGGCAGGTTACACTTCCAGCCTGCCTCGGTTACATCGTATTTCCACGAAGCCTTGGCATCGGTATACCGGTCCCAGATCGTGCGGTTAATCCCGTGAGAGCGCATTAGGCGTATGCGCTCTGCAATACGCTCATCATCGGTGCAGACCATACCGCCCTCGCCGGTCGTAATCGTTTTTGTCGCATAAAAAGAAAACACGCCGCAGGTACCGAGCGTTCCCGCATAACCGTCCTTCGTTTTTGAAGGAAAGGCATGGGCTGCATCTTCGATAACTGCAACACCGTATTTTTGTGCAAGCGTATTTATTGCTTTCATATTGCACACGTTTCCTGCAATGTGAATGGGAACAACTGCCCGTATGGCCTTATCGCTTTTTAATTTTGCCTCGATTTGTTCCGCATCGATACTGTACGAATCTTTTTCAATATCGGCATAGACAATTTCCGCACCTAAATGCAAGGCTGAAGTTGCCGTCGAAATAAAGGTATACGGGCTTGTCAAAATTTTCGTACCGCTTGTTATGCCGCAGGCGTCCATCGCTAATATAAGGCCGCTTGAGGCGGAATTGACGGCAAGTGCGTGGCGGGCACCGGTATATGCTGCAAACTCTTTTTCGAACTCAAGCGTTTCTTTTCCCGTCGTAAGCCAGCCCGAACGCAAAATGCTGCAAACGGCCCTTTCTTCTTCGTCAGAGAACGAGGGCAAAAAAAACGGCACGGTCTTTTTTACTTGTTCCATATTTTAAATCCTTTTGAAATAATATATTCTTTCATTTTTTCCTTGTTGCGGTAATCGTCTTTTTTTTCTTCGGAATAAAAGCAAAAAGAATGCAGACCTTGCAATATGGCATCCAGCTCGGAAAAGTTAAAGGGGTTTAGGTCTTTTAAACGCATAATTTTTTCGTACCCCGTTTTTTCAAGGCATTCGTTCTTAGACCACAGCGGTTCATCGAGCCGCTCGCCCTTTCTAAGCCCGATTATTTCTATCTTTACATCCTTTTCAGGCTCAAAACCCATATCACGGATAAGCTGCTGTGCCGTTTCGTAGATGTTTACCGGCTCGCCCATGTCGAGAAGATAGGATTCCCCCGATTTACCGACCCCGCCGGTCTGCAATACAAGGGAGCAGGCTTCGGGAATGGTCATAAAATAGCGCATCATTTTTTTGTCGGTAACCGTTACCGGGCCGCCGTTTTTTATCTGTTCGACAAAGAGCGGAAAGATGGAACCGCGCGAACCGAGTACGTTGCCGAAGCGTACAAACATATAGGCGGAAGAGCTGTCGGCCTTTGCCGCCGCTTGCAGCACCGTTTTTTCGTTTATCATTTTGGAAAAACCGTACAGGCAAACCGGTTCAACGGCCTTGTCGGTCGAAATAAGGACAAAGCGTTTGACGCCCGATTCCAGACAGGCGTCCAAAAGATTTTTGGTACCGAAGATATTGTTTTCGACGACGGCGACGGGGTTTTCTTCGGACAAGGGGACATGCTTGTAGGCTGCCGTGTGAAAAACGGCGTCGCATTTGAGCTTGTTTATGATATAAAACATATAATTTCTGTCTTTTAAATCGCCTATGACCGGAACAATAACGGCCTTATCACCGACGCCGCCGGCCTGTAAGAGCTTTAATTCTTTATGAATCTGATAGATGGAATTTTCGCCGTGCCCGAAAAGATAGAGCCTCTCGGCCCCGCCCGACAACAGCTGGCGTGCCAGTTCGCTTCCGATAGAACCGCCTGCACCCGTTATCAGTACCCGCTTGCCTTTTAGGTAGGCAAGGCTTTGTTTTAAGCTGATTTTTACCGGCGTCCTGCTTAAAAGGTCCTGCGGGTCTATTTCTCGGGCCTGCACCAGATGGGCAGAACCGTCGATAATCTGCGAAATGGCGGGCAGCAGTTTTATCGTATTAAAGCCGGCCGCCTTTAAAATGCCGTAAATGGCGCGCAGCCGCTCCGAACTGATACTCGGAATGGCAATTAGGGCTTCCGCATTCGAATCTACCCGAATCAGATGGGCTATGCCGTCGATGGGGCCTAAAACCGGAACGGCATCGATTTTGGTACCGATCTTGTGCGGATCATCGTCCAAAAAGGCCGCAACTTTCCCGAAAACACCTTTTGAAGAAATTTCGTTTGCAATAGCGGCGCCCGCAAACCCTGCCCCGATAATATAAATAAGAGGACTTTGTTTACCATGTCTTGTTATCATTCTGTCCTTACCTTCTTTTTATTCTTCTTATAAATTCATCAACCGTAGATTGTATTTGTATGGCTTACTTTGATTCTTCTTTTTTTACGGCTGGATTTATTACCTCAAATCCTAAATCGATTAAAAACGAGTCGCTAAACATATCCAATTTTATCTTTGCCCTGCCCTTTCTCTTATCGACTTGTACGATCTGCCCTTCCAGTCCCTGCATCGGCCCGTCTATAACCTTAATTCTGTCGTTTTCGTCAAAGGCAACCTTCGAAAGTTTTGCAGCACTGCCGAACGACATAAAATGGTTTAAAATATCCAAATCTCTGCCGAAAAGGGGCTTAGGTTCGCGGTTATTGGGTAAAAAGCGGTAAAAGCCTTTTACGCCTCTTATATCGCTAAAAAGCGGTATATCCGCTTTTTCCGTTTCAAGAAATACGTAGCCGGGAAATACGGGCAGCTGCCTATTGGAAACGCGGCCCTTTTTACGGATCTTTAACACCCGCTGCGGTAAAATGACGGAATACGCATATTTGGCTGTAAAATCCTGCTCTAAAATATCTTGTTTGAAAACCGTTTCGGTACCGGCGCGAACCTGTATCGCATAATAGTTCATACCTTTTTAGTATAACATAATTCGAAAAAAAAGAAAACGGCAGAAAAACACCGTTTAATCGAATATGGGGACGGCTTCGTACCCCTCATTTTTTAAGCGCTTTTCAAAAGCGGAAAAATAAAGTATAATAAAGGTCTTATGAAAAAGAATAAATTTTACGGCTTTACTTTTTATACCCTGCTTTTTATAGGAGCGCTAATAGCCTCATGCGGTTTAAGACAAACAGATAGCACCCCCGTTCAGGAGAATACAAAACCGAAGCGTACCATAAAAAACAAAATACTGATTATACTCGGCAAAGACTATTATAACCGGCCCGGCATTTTAAAATATATGGAAGAAGAATACGGTTTAGGCGAAGAGAATGCTCCCGTTCGGCTTTTACCCTACCCCGAATTCATCAAATCTACCCGTCAGCCCCGCTTAAGACTCATAGCCGAAACGCTCGAAGAATTTAAAAGCAGTATCGTCATATCCATCGGAATGCCCGAAGGCGGCGGCCGCTACCTAATTTCCGAAAGCGAAAAAAACGAGGAGCTAACCGTCATAAGTCTTTTGCCCATGGACGAAGCCCTGCCGATGGAAGCCGGCTCCGATATTGTAGTCGATTTTAAACCGCCTGCCGAAAGCCTAAACAATACAGAACACCTCGATATAACCGACGGTGAGCTTATGCTGCTTTTGACGGCCGCCGTTTTTGCAGGCGAAGACATCAGAGCCCGCCATAAAGAAATAAAAATACCGCCCATCGAAGAATTCCGCGAAGCCCTTTTTACCGCAAAAAAAGTACTCGGCAGCACAGGCGCTTCATTCAAGGATTCCTACACGGTAAAACCGTATATCGACTCCGACTCAGGGATTCCGTCCCGCAAGTA
>CAUUSH010000041.1:0-5805 GCA_963547785.1 uncultured Treponema sp.
TGCAACTTTCGCGCCAACTTTGCCTTACGCTTCGCATCGGCAAAGGCACAAATGCAGGTTAAGCGGAAGTTAGATTGACCTGCCGTGTGGCAAAAATAGCTGAGGATTTATACCCCGATGCTCTGCGTCGGGGTTGTTGATTTCAAAACAACGGATAGACGCAAAGCTTATAAAAAAATATGATATGGCTAAAACTGCCTACCAGAGGCTGATGGAAAACTCTGGTGTAAACGAGGCGGTAAAAGCTGAGCTGTGCCGCAGGAAGAACAGCTTGGATCTACAACAGCTGCTTGAGGCAACGCAATACTTGCAGAGTAAACTTATCTCTATGGCTAGGCCTTGGTCATAGAGTGCTATGGTTAGCTTTTTACGCGAGTAAATACGGATACAGTGCTTTAAGGAAAAAGGGATGGCTCAAAAGCCGGTTACGCTTTAAACCAAATTGTTTATATCTTGTGTCTAACTTGACAAAAGAAATAATTTATAGTAGCCTTATTTATAGATACTGCGAACGGAGCGGAAGTTTTTAATTCTTAATTTTAAAAATTTCCGTTATTTTTCTATATTATATCCCTAAAATAAAAGGATTATGGAGAGGAGTTAAAATGAGGAGTACAAAAAAACTATTGCTTGCCGTAATTGCAGCAGCCGCGATTGTACTTGGAGCTTGTACGGAAAAAGAGGTAAGCAAAAAACCTGCACGCGTTATAACGGAAATGCAGGCCGGCGTTTATACTGAAACCGTTACAGGTATAAGCGAAGGTTTGGTTGTGGATGTAACGCTTTCAAAGGATAAGATTGAAGCGATTACGGTAAAAGAGCATCAAGAAACACCTGGTATTTCGGATGCGGCAATTAACACACTACCGGCCGAAATTATAAAACAGCAAAGTCTTACGGTAGATACGGTTGCCGGCGCCACCATGACCAGCAGCGGAATTCTAAAAGCCGTTGAACTTGCTATTGAAAAAGCCGGCGGAAAACCCGCCGAATTTAAACAGGCAGAAGGTACGGTACACGGCACACATTCTTCCGAAACCAAATACGGCAGCACTCCGCCTAAAACATGGAACGAAACCCATGAAATTATTGTTGTAGGCGGTGGTTTTGCAGGTTTGGCGGCAGCTCACAGCGCAAAGATTAACGGGTCTAAGGACGTTATTCTTATCGAAAAAATGCCCTTTGTCGGCGGAAACTCGCAGATAAATGGAGGCGTATACGCGTCTTATACAAGTAAACTCGCCCCCGAATTTCAAAAAGAAATGAACCTTCCTCCCGATACGGCCGAAAAACACATCGCCGATACCCTCAAAGGCGGCGATTATATGGGAAATGAAGCCCTCGTAAAAAACATGGTATACGGTTCTCCCTTTTATCTTGATATGCTTTTGGATAACGGCTTGGAAGTCAGAAAAAGCCTAACGCGTCCCGGCGGACATTATGGGTACAGAACCTACACAACAAAAAGCGGGCAGGGCTCGGACATCGTGCAGGTTCAAAAGAAGATGGTAGAACAAGCCGGTGTTACCATTATGGTAAACACAAAAATGGTAACGATTTACCGCGAACACCCCCTTTCCGGACGGGTACTCGGAGTAGGAGTAGAAACCGAAAACGGATTTAAAACTATGAAAGCAACTAAGGCCGTCATTCTTGCAGCCGGAGGCTTCAGCGCAGACATTGCAATGCGTTCGCGCTATGTTCCGTTTTTGACGGAAGAATTGCCGACGACTAACCATGTCGGAGCGACGGGAGAAAGCATTACGCAGGCCCAGGCTATCGGCGCCGAAATTATGCATATGTCTTACATTCAGCTTTATCCCTTTGCAAACCCCAACAGAGGCATTATCGATGCATGGGCCGTCATTCCGTTTTCCGGTCCCAGCTCCGGTGTCGTCTATGTCGATTATAAGGGCGAACGGTATGTAAACGAAGGCGAAAGGCGGGACGTCTGCTCTAACGCGGCCAAAAATTCCGGCGGCTTTCCGACCTTCTGCATAATGAATGAAGACATCATAAAAAAAGGCGGCTTTGTTACGCAGGAGCAGCTTGAAAGCGGTATGAAAGCAGACCGGATTTTTAAAGCCGATTCTCTTGAAGCCCTTGCTGCTGAAATCAATAAGAGGCAGTATGACGGACAGACCGTTTCCATTAAGGGCGGAAGCCTTGCTGCAACGGTACAAAAACATAACGGCTATGTCAAAGCTGGCTCCGACCCTGATTTCGGTAAACGTATAGACAAGGGAATTATGATGACAATGGAAAAGGGGCCTTATTATGCTATTCCGCAGTGGCCTTCGGTACATCATACTATGGGCGGATTGAATATAACACCCAACACCGAGGTGCGCGACATCTACGGAAACGTTATACCCGGCCTGCTTGCCGCCGGCGAAATTACGGGCGGCATTCACGGTACAAACCGACTCGGTTCAAACGCCGTAGCCGACTGCTGTGCAAACGGTTATATCGCAGGTCAATTTGCCGCAACGGGAACCTTGCCCGATTTTATAAAAGACAAATAAAGCCGGCCGTTTACCGAAAAACAGAAAAAGCGGAATTACGTTTTCCGTAAAAAGCCGAGCGGGTTTAACCTGCGCGGCTTTTTAATTGTTAAAATCGGTTACACTCTTAATTCACGCCGGCTACTGCACCCGTTTGCGCACTATTGTTTTTTTTCGGTTTATGTGGTATCCTTTCAAAAGAGGAGAGTCTTATGCTCGCAATAAAAAAGTACTTTGCCGTGTGGCTCCTGCTCGGGTTTACCGCCCTGTTTGCGGAAGACCTTATGCAGGTATCTTTTCCCGAAAACGTCGGTATCAAGGTACCGGTGGGCTGGGCTGCCGAATACAGACAAACCCCGATTGTGTTTATCCTATATGCACCGGTCGACGGTTCTGCGTTCCGCACAAATGCAAATTTGGTAATCGAACCCCTGCCTCGTACCATGACGCCCGCCGAATACATCGGCATTGCTTTACAATCCTTAAAAAACCTTTACAGCGATCTAACCGTATTGGAAAACGCGGATGGCTCTCTACTTATTGAACGGCCCCATAACGGGGCGGCCATAAAACAGCTTATCCGTGTTTACATAAAAAGCAAAAAAGCGTACGTGCTTACCTTTACGGCCGGCGCCGAACAATACGGCGATTATGCGGACACTTTTTCCTCGATAATCAAAACTTTTAAATATTAGGCTTTACATGTTGGACATACATTCGCTCGAATTTAAATATGCAAATTCGGAAAAATACGTTTTAAAAAACATCAATTTAAAAGTAAACTCAGGCGAATATATTTCCGTAGTCGGAGAAAACGGCTGCGGCAAAAGTACCCTTATAAAACTCATCTTAAAATTGTTAAAGCCGCTGAAAGGAAGTATACGCATCAATACCGAAAAAATAGGGTACTTGCCGCAAAAAAAAGAAAACCTGAACGACTTTCCCATAACCGTATTTGAGGCCTTGGAATCCTACCGCAAAATTGTAAAAGTAAAAGATAAAAACTGCACGGACAATGCATTAAAAAGCGTCAATCTTTCGGAATTTAAAAAAGCGCGGGTCGGAGAACTTTCGGGCGGGCAGCTGCAAAAATTGTACATCGCACGGGCTTTAATAGGAAATCCGCCCCTGTTAATTTTGGACGAGCCGTCTACGGGAATTGACGTAAACGGGCAGCGCGAAATTTATTCTTTTATAAAAAAATTGAACACTCAAAACGGACTAACCGTAATTTCGGTCGATCACAATTTGGACGCCGCCATTTTCAATTCTACAAAAATATTTCATATAAAAAACGGAGAAGGGCACCTGTGTAATCCGGCACAATATTCTTCCGAATTTTTAAACCCGAATTTTATAAAATTTACGGAGAAAAAATAATATGTTTCAATACGCCTTTATGCAAAATGCCCTTATCGTTTCGTTTTTTATCGCCGTTTTATGTCCGTCAATCGGTATTTTTTTAGTACTAAGGCGGTATTCGCTTATCGGAGACTCCCTTTCGCACGGTGCCCTTGCCGGTATTACGCTCGCACTTGTATCTGGCATAAACCCCATCTTGGGCGCCTTTGTTTTTACGGCAGCAGCCGGCGCACTGATAGAAGCCCTGCGGAATTGGTTTAAAGAATACAGCGATCTTATTCTTTCGATTGTGCTGTCTTTGAGCGTCGGTATCGCGATAACGCTTATCAGTTCGGGTGCAGTCAGGGCCAATGCGGAAACATATTTGTTCGGCAGTATTTTGACGGTGTCCGAAACCGACGTTATTACGGTTATCGTGTTAAGTCTTTTGTCGCTCGTCTGCCTGTTTTTGCTGTACGACAAAATGGTATACATTGCGCTTGACGAAGATATTTCCAAGATTATAGGTGTACGCGTAAAACTGATAAATTACTTGTTTTCGATTTTGGCGGCGGCGGCAATTTCGGTTTCGCTTAAAATTGTCGGAATGCTGGTTTTAAGTTCGATGATTGCTTTGCCTGCGGCGACCGCTCTGCAATTAAAAACCGGTTTTAAAAAAACCGTTATTTTTTCGATTATTTTCAGCATTACAGACATTATGCTGGGGCTTATTTTGTCGTATCATTTAAACGTTGCTCCAGGCGGGTTTACGGCGCTCGTTTCTGTCGGCGTTTTAATTGCAGTCATTGCCTTTAAAAAAACGGCAGACGCCGTACGGAAAATAAAACGCCGATAACAATAGGTAAAAACAGATACAGGCAGGTATTTATGCAAAATAAAAAAACTATACTTTTTAACCCATTGACAATTTTTTCCGGTTGTCTATAATGGTGCTATGGGTAAATTATTATGTCTTGTAAATAAGAATATTTTCTCAAATGCAAGCAATCGCACTTCTTTAATTAAAGAAGAAAGTATCGATAAAATTTTACCCCCCCCCTCGAAAAAATAAATAATTTTTTTATTTCTCGGTTTTTCTCTTTATTAAAATTAAGCATTCTCGCTCAAATGGTACCTACGGAAACTCTTTTCATAAGTTTATTTTGCAGCAGGGGTTTTTATTTTAAATATTTATTTATATTTATTCTAAATAACGTATTTTATAATCGAAAAAATATCAGACCGACAAACTCGCTTTTTCAAAGAGCAAGCATTGTGCGGAACCGGTCTGAGTATGTATTCGATTTTTAAAATAAATTTATAGGAGGTCTAAAATGGACGCAAATAAAATTGATATGTTTTTTGTAGCAAATGGTAAGAAATTGCCTAGTGAAAAAGCTACAATTATTCGGGAAAAAATGGCAACGATAGATGATTCAAGGTATGCTACAATATCTTCAGTCGAAATGAAAGATCCGATAACTATGTTGCTTATAAGCATTTTCCTTGGAGAGCTTGGAGTTGATAGATTTATGCTTGGTAATACGGGAATGGGTATTTTAAAATTACTTACGGCAGGACTTTGCGGAATTCTTTGGTTAATAGATATAATACAAATTAGCGGAAAAACCAAAGAATATAACTATAATGCATTAATGCAAATATTATAAACATATCAGGCTGGCCTTAAATGGCCGGCCTTGTAAATATGACGTGCATAATAAGAGAATTATTTCATTGCCCCTGTCCAACATGCGGTGTTACACGGGCAATACTCAGTTTATTAAAACACGATATAAAGAGCTATTGTTATTATAATATACTGGCAGTACCATTATGTATTGCAACACTATTGATGTTTTTGGGAGAAAAACAGAGAAAAAGAATATACCAAAAAGTAAGTGCTTGTATATTCATAATTAATCTATTTTATTATATTTATAGACTCTACAATGGGAAT
>CAUUSH010000042.1:0-5763 GCA_963547785.1 uncultured Treponema sp.
ACTACGGCATAGCTGCAGCCTGAATCCCTCATTTGAGCCAGACGCAGCTGAACGACATTAGATTCGGGAGTAGTCTGATGTTCCGGGTTCGGAATTACATTTCCGTCTATGGAATATTCGACGGTAGAAAAAAAGCCGGCTTTTTTCCCGCAAAGGTTTAAAAGCTGAAAGATAAAAGAAACAGTGCTGCTCTTCCCTTCGGTTCCGGTAACACCTATTACGCCTAGTGTCCTTGACGGTTCATCATAAAGAAGGGCAGAAACCTTGGACATGGTTTTGCGCACATCGTTCACCTGAACAAAACAAATTTCATCACAAGAATGATTATTTAAATCTCCCTCATAAAAAATACAGACGGCTCCGTTTTCGATTGCAGAATTTATAAATTTTTTTCCGTCGGTATGAATCCCGGGAAGAGCAAAAAAGGCGGCTCCTTTTTTTAAGCCCGTCTTATCGTCATAACTGTAAGCCCTAACCTTACGTGAATCATACTCTACAGAATTGATAAGAGATTTATCGTTTCCAAAACAATTTACAACTTCAATAACTTTGATGCATTCTGCAATCGATTTTGTGTATTCCATATCAAAAAGTATAATTGATAAAATAAAAATTATCAAGTAATATTGATATAAGACATAATTCATGCTATAATTATCCGTTTAATTTGTTTTATTCAATTATGGTAATTATACATTTAATTTTGCGGAGGTAAAGATATGAAAAACAAGTTATTTGCACTTTGGCTCTTTGCAATCTTTATTTTGTTAAGTTCATGTGAAAATCTTTTTTTAGGTAAACCCAAAAATGTACATATTGTAAATGAAATTCTAACTGAACTTAACAGAGTGAGAAGTGACCCTAAAAAATATGCAGAAGAGGAGCTTAAGCCCCGACTGAAATATTTTGACGGAAAACTCTATAAAGTTCCGGGACAAATTCCTTTACAAACAAATGAGGGGGCACCGGCAGTACAAGAATGTATTGATGTTCTGATGAAGACAAACCCCATGGAAACTTTAGCGCTTGAAAACGGCCTGTGTCTTTCTGCCCAGTGGCTTGCCGATGACCAGGCTAATACGGGAAAAATAGGTCATAACGGCAGCGATGGGTCTTCTCCGTTTGACCGTATGAACCGTTATGGAAAGTGGCTTATAAAGGCAGGTGAAAACTGTGCATACGGCACTAAAACGGGGAAAGAAATTGTAGCACAGCTTTTAATCGACGATGGAGTTATGAACCGTGGACACCGCAAACATATTCTCAACCCGATATTTAAGAAGGTAGGTATCGGTTATAACGATGAGGGCAAAGCCCCCTACGGTGCCGTAAGCGTTATGGACTTTGCAGGGGGCTATGTTTCAAAATAGGCTTTAAGCTTCTTTGCCGACGAGGCACATCCATTCAGCTTCGGCGGCAAGGGTGTCTCCTACATAAGCCTTTCCTGCCTGTTTAATCATTCGGGGAGATACACGTAAATTTGTAACCTCCATTCTAACCTTGTCGCCGGGCTTAACCTGAGATCGGAATTTAACCTTATCGACTGTAGCCAAAAAGAATAAAGAGCCTTCTTCAAAAATTTTTTGAAAACTCAAAGCAGCTCCTCCGGCCTGTGCCATTGTTTCTACAAGGATAACCCCCGGCACAACAGGGTATTCGGGGAAGTGACCCTTAAAAAAGAATTCGTCTTGGGTAAAGACGTGTTCGCTCACACTACCGTTTTCGTCAGCGCTGATAATCTCGTCTACAAACAAAAAAGGCTTTCTGTGGGGGATTAAGCTTTCAATATCTTTTGTAACACTCATATATTTCTCCTTATCTTCCATAAAAATAATATCTTAATATGGCAATCAATATTTGTAACCACATAATTTTACACAAAATACCAAGATTAAACAAGGACTACAAGGAAACGTATCGACTTTAAAGGATTTAATCAAGATTGGTATTTTTCCGTTATCTATTTTGTAGGATTTTTTGTATGTCAAATTCATGAACTGAAGAAAACTGATTGATGGTAAAAGTTTGGCCTGATATTACAGTAATTACGGCATCGAGTAAAACATATTTAGATTTCATTTTGGAACAGTTATCGGAATAATAACACTGCTCGATGTTTCCTTTTCATATCCGAATTTTGCATTATGATAATTACCCCTGCTTGACATTTTCAGATCTTTTTAGTAACATTGTTATTGATTAGTAGAAGGGTTATGAAAAATATGGATAACAATACGGAAAAGATATTCGCCGATAAGGATGAGCTAAACACACGGACAAAAATTTTGCATGCGGCAAAGCAGGAATTTTTGAACAAGGAGTTTGCAGATACTAACGTGCGCACCATCGCCGAAAAGGCAGGGGTTACGACAGGGGCGCTATATAACCTTTTTGATAACAAAGACGGCATATTCGAAGCTCTTGTGAGCGGCGTGTTCGACGAATTCTTAGACATAGTAGCGCATCGCGATGTATTCGACACTGAAAATTTCGGTATGAAAACAAGCGATCTTTCAGCAATTATCGAACTATCGCAACGCCGGTTCTTAAAAATGGTGGATTTTTTTTACGATAATTGGGATGCGATGAAACTGATTGTCTGTTGTTCGAAGGGAAGCTCCTATGAGCGCATTTTTGATAAAGCAATCGATTTAATCGACCGTAAAACACTTCAATGGCTGAAACAAGACGGCGTTAAACTGTCGCGTCGCATACGGTTTTTTATTCACGTCATGGTAACGATCAGCTTTGAAAATTTAAAAGAGATTTTTTATCATAACTTAAAAAAAACAGAAGCAGTGGATTATGTGCTCGATTTTAACGTATACCATTGCGCCGGCTGGAAACAATATTGGATGGAACAAGTAAAGGGTAATGGATAATTTGTAGTTGGTAATGAAACTATTATTCCGACGATTAATTCCGTGAATAAGCCTTTTGCAAATAGACGGTGCAGATACGATGCATGAGCAAAAATTACCCGCAGGTGTGTTGAAAAGCGTACCTCCGTGTACACTTTTCAACGACGAGTTTTTCTAACGAAAAACTTGCTACTGCTTGGCACTACCGCCATCCGTGGCGGTTCTGATACGGTGATTATGTATATTTTAGCAACGTCATAGAGGCTGCTTATGATAAATGGAATAAACATTTTTGAAAATAGGTGGAGCAGATGCCCGCATATTTTCAAAAAATAAAGGAGGTGTCACTGTGGACACATACAAAAGATTATTGAAATATACGCCGGAAAAAAAACACTGCGTGTATATTTCCATTATTTGCTCCGCTTTAGGCGTTGCTTGCCAAATGGGAGCATTTTGGTACTTATGGAAGTTTTTGTACGCCTTTTTGGTTACAAAAAGCGTTACGGACGGATCGTTTTATGCAACGGTGATTGTCGCTCTTATGCTCGGCTACTCGGTTGTGTATTTCGCGTCCCTATGGGCATCGCATGTGCTGGGTTTCCGTCTTGAATCGAATTTACGAAAAGAGGCAATCAAACATTTGATGAATGCATCCTTTGCTTTTTTCGATATAAACAATTCGGGAAAGATTCGCAAAATCATCGACGACAACGCGCAAGAAACGCACATGATTGTCGCTCACCTTATTCCCGACAACGTAGCCGCCCTTCTTACTCCGATTTTAATGTTCGTCATTGTTTTTATGGTAGACATAAAACTAGGTATCTTGCTTAGCATTATCGCGATAATCGGCGGTGTGCAGATGATGTTTATGATGGGCAATAAGAACTTTATGCAGAAATACATGGCAGCCTTGGAAAGGATGAACAGCGAAGCGGTGGAGTACGTACGCGGTATGCAGGTTGTAAAAATCTTTAATAGCACGGTAGAATCCTTCAAATCGTTTTACACGGCAATTATCGACTATTCCGATTTGGCATACAAGTACACGCTCAGCTGCCGAAGCCCTTATGTTATGTTTCAAGTGCTGTTCAATTTGTTTGCCGCCTTCACAATTCCTGCAGCAATTTATTATATGAATAAGGGTGCGGACGGAAATCTCATCATCGCAAAAATAGTATTTTATGTATGTTTTACAGGAATTCTCTTTGCTTCTTTTATGCGTGTTATGTATGTCGGCATGTACAACTTTCAGGCAAAGAGCGTTGTAGACAAACTGGAAAATCTTTTTACCGAAATGAGCAAGGATAACATAACCCACGGAACTGAAGAAAAATTCGACAACTTCGGTATTGAATTTAAAAATGTTTCGTTCGGTTACAATGAAGAAAAGATTTTGAAAAACGTGAGCTTTAAACTTGAACCGAATAAAACCTATGCACTCGTAGGATCATCGGGCGGAGGAAAGAGTACAATAGCAAAACTTATCTCAGGTTTTTATAGAATAAATGAAGGCGAAATTCTAATCGGCGGAAAAAATATTGCCTCGTACTCCAAAAACGCCTTAATGAAAAACATAGCTTTTGTTTTTCAAACATCTAAACTTTTTAAAACAAGTATTTTTGAAAACGTTAAAATGGGAAATAAAAACGCAAGCGATGAAGAAGTGATGAACGCACTCCGTCTTGCCAGATGTGAAGACATCTTGGATAAGTTTAAAGATAGAGAACACACTTTAATCGGTTCTAAAGGCGTCCACTTATCCGGCGGAGAAATTCAACGTGTTGCAATCGCCAGAGCCATTTTAAAAAATGCCGACATCATCATCTTGGACGAAGCTTCAGCCGCCGCCGACCCCGAAAACGAATACGAGATTCAGCAGGCCTTTTCCAATCTGATGAAAAACAAAACGGTAATCATGATTGCTCATCGCTTAAGCTCGATTAAAAATGTCGATGAAATTTTGGTTGTCGAAGACGGAAACATAATCGAACGCGGCAGCGACAAAGAGCTTATGGAAAAAGGCGGAAAGTACAGCAAGCTGCAGAAACTGTATTCTAAGGCAAACGAGTGGAGAGTGTAAAATGAAAAAGAAATTACAAAAATTATTTGCAGTTACCGAACATGGTGCTCGGGATTTGGTTACAGCATCGGTATGGTCGGTGTTTTCTAACATCGCCTATATCCTGCCGATGTTTTTGATTATGTTTTTTTTGCAGGGCTACTTTGAAGGCTCGCTCAAAAGTGCTTACTTTTATACAGGCCTTATTGCGGCCATTGCGGTGGTAATGTACATTCTTTTACATGTAAATTATAACACGCTGTACACGGTAACTTTTAAAGAATGTAAGGAGCTGCGAATCGAAATTGCAAACCGCTTAAAAGCATTGCCACTTGCATATTTTTCCAAACACGATATTTCAGATTTGTCGCAAGCCGTTATGGCGGATGTCGCAACTCTTGAACACGCATTGAGCCACGCCATTCCGCAAACAATAGGACTGGTAATTTATCTTGTAATTATCGGCACAATGATGATTATAGCCCATCCGGCCTTAGGACTTTGTGTCTTTGCACCGATAGTAGTCAGTTTTATCCTGCTTATTTTATCAAAGAAGATTCAAGTGCGGGAAACCACAAGAGACTTCCACAAACAAAGACAACGTTCAGAATTTTTTCAGGAAGCGATTGAGCTTCAACAGGAAATTAAAAGCTACGGCCGCACGGATACGGTTGCAGAAAAATTAAACCGCAATGTCGATGAGGCTGAAAAACTTCACCTATCGGTTGAAGCCCATCAAGCGATTCCGCTCAATATCGCACTTGCAGCACTAAAGTTTTCTGTCGGGATAACGGTCTTTTTCGGTTTAAAAATGTACTTAGCCGGAACCGCCTCTCT
>CAUUSH010000043.1:0-5069 GCA_963547785.1 uncultured Treponema sp.
ATAACATAGGATATTTTTTATGATATAACAGCAGGCTTTGCCTGTCGCTCTAACACCCTTTCGATCCTTCCTAATAATATCATAAAAACGGCTCGTTTTCAACCTAAGATGACACAAACAAAAAATTAAGTTTTTCTACCATAATGTTTGCCGGATAAATCAGTAATAGGCAGTTTAGGCCTATCTTCACTAAACGGAGCAAAGAAAAATCACATTCGGTCGATAGGGCTTTGAACGCTTAGATCGCTTTCTTCTCAATTCTTCCTGACGCGCTTTCATTTTATTCGTGCGGATAGTTTAATACCTGCCGTTTCTCGGCTACGCTCTGCGTCGGGGTTATCGATTTTTTAATGCTGAAAGAGTAAAAGCGATTTTTGGATAGCCCCTGATTTCTCTCTTGTAAAATTCGCAAAAACGCACTATAATCGGAACGCTCGTGCACGGTGCGCGGGTATGCCATCTACATAAGGAGTTTGCAGGGCGGAGCCGGCGGTTTTGCTGCGGCCCGAAGGGACTTGCGGTGATCGACAACCGTAAAGTCCGCTTCCTGCACGGGGTAACCGTATGAAAGAACCTCAGACAGTAAAATCGGTTTTACAAGGACTGCATAATAATCACATCGTATTGATGACCGAAAGTCTTGTTACCGGTGTTCTTACGGGTTTTGTTATTACCGCATTTAGAAAATCGATCGATTTTTTTTCGCATCTGCGGGAAAATTTTTACGCGTCAATAACCATTTCAAACAGGGTTTCGCTATTGCCCGTTTTCGCAGGAGCTGCCGTTTTGGGGCTTTTGATGGGGTATCTTATAAAAAAGTATCCGATGATAAAGGGGAGCGGTATTTCCCAGATCAAGGGAAATTTTATGAAAAAGCTGAACCTTTCGCCGTGGCCTGAGCTTCCTTTAAAATTTTTCGGCGGTGTGTTGGATATCGCTGCTGGGCTTTCGGTTGGGCGGGAGGGGCCTTCGGTGCAGATCGGGGCGTATGTGGGGTCGGCGGTGGAGCGCATCGGGAAGCGCTCTCACATCGAAAAGTTGTGTTTGATAACGAGCGGCGTCGCGGCGGGGCTTTCCGCCACCTTCGGGGCTCCTTTTGCAGGTGTCGTGTTCGCGATTGAGGACTTGCACCAATACCTGAGTCCGCTTCTTTTGACCTGCGTTATGACCGGTGCCTTTGCTGGCGACTTTGTAACCTCCGTTTTTTTTAAGCCCGGTGCGGTTTTCGATTTTAAAAATATCCGTTTGTTTCCTTTAAAATACTTCGGCTGCCTTATTTTTCTCGGCATAATTACTGCGCTGATCGGCCATCTTTTTAAAAAGTCGATTTATCAGTCGCAGGGACTGTACACAAAACTGAAAATACCTGCACGGATACGCCCCGTCATTCCCTTTTTGCTGTCGGTGCCAGTGTGCCTTTTTTTGCCGCTTGCTGCAAGCGGGGGCGACGGTTTGATCGAGCTGCTTGCTGATCACGGGTTTACGGCTCGTTTTCTTTTAATGTTACTTGCGGCAAAGGTTGTTTTTACGGGGCTGTCGGCCGGTTCCGGGGCTATCGGCGGTATTTTTGTGCCGCTCTTGTCCTGCGGTGCCTTGACGGGAATACTCTTTTCGAAATTTCTCGTTTATTTCGGTTTGATCGAAGCCGAATATGCGGTTAATTTGATGATTTTCGCGATGGCCGGTTTTTTTACGACAGTAATAAAGGCGCCGCTTACTGCTGCCGTCCTCCTTTTGGAAATAAGCGGAAACCTTTTTCATCTGGGCGGCCTTTTGATAACAGTGCTCGTTTCGTATATAACGGCGGAGCTGATACATTCGCCTGCCAACGACGAGGTTTTGCTGCGGCAGATTTTAAGCGATACAGCGTTTTCTGTACAGCCGGACGGTAATTCGCAAGGCGCCGGCAGCAGGGCAGGGGGCGGCCGCAGTGATCGCTATGATAAAGAGCTGTTCGAAATCTGCATAGGGCCGGAATCTTTTTTGGACGGTAAACCGATAAGCGCGGTACAGTGGCCGTATAACTGCCTGATTGTGGGCTTAAGCCGGGGTGAAGAAGAGATTATCCCGAACGGAAAAACCGTTCTTTCGGCCGGCGACCGTTTGGTTATTTTAACCGGATCGGAAAATATAAGCGAAGATATGTCGGCGATAAGTGCACTGGCGAACAAGGGCGAGGACTAGCTCGGACTCCGGTTTTCGGGCAGGCCATTATTTCCCGACACAAAAGCCTGAAAAAACCTTTTCGAGAATATCGTCCGAGGTTACGTCTCCTGTAATTTCGCCCAAACAGGACAGGGCTTCTTCGAGGTCTTCGATTAAAAGGTCCAATGGGAAACCCGCCGCAGCGTTTTCTTCAGTCCGTTTTACGGCTTGCAGTGCCCTAAATGCCGCATCTTTTTGCCGTTCGTTTCCGAGCGCGGCACCGCCCGTACCAGTTTTTGTGTTTTTTAAAAGAATTTTTCGAGCCGTTTCCGTTAAATCCTTAATGCCGTCGGCGGTCTTTGCGGAAAGCAAAACCATTTCTTTTAAGTCCGCCGCTTTTGCAATGTTTAAAAGCCTGCTTTTTTCGACCGGCAGATCGCTTTTGGTAAAAACCGTAATAATCGGTGCGGAAAAGCCGCGGATCAACCGCATATCGTCGGCGCAGAGTTTTCCGTTTTTTGCGGTTTCGGCCGAATCGATAAGATACAAAACCATGTCAGCCTCGCCGCTTAGTTTTAAACTGCGCTCAACGCCTATCGCCTCTATTTTATCGCCGGTGTACCGTATGCCCGCCGTATCGTACAGGCGTACGGGTATCCCGCCGAAATCGAGCGGTGCTTCAAGCCAGTCCCGCGTTGTTCCGTGTATGTCCGAAACGATGGCCCTGTCCTCTTTTAAAAGTGCATTAAAAAGGGAAGACTTCCCCGCATTCGTCCTGCCTGCAAGCACGACCGTACAGCCTTCTTTAAAAATCCTTTCGGCGGCCCATGAAGCGCACAGGGTTTGCAGCCTGCCGCATACGGTTTTTAGCGCTTCAGACGAAAATGCGTTTTCTGTAGTTTCTTCGTCTTCGGGATATTCGATTTGAACATCGATCGAAGCGATGAGCGTGAGTAATTCTTCTTTTATTGTGCGGATTTCCGAAAAAAGTCCGCCTGAAAGCCGCCCCGCTGCGAGTTCCGCTGCGCTGCCCGTACCCGCTTCTATGATTTCTCGGACGGCTTCCGCACGGGTCAAGTCCGTTTTACCGTTTATAAATGATCGAAAGGTAAATTCGCCGCCCTCAGCAGCACGGAAGCCGGAGCCGATTAAAAGGCGGTACACGGTCAAGACCACGGCAGGCCCGCCGTGGCAGATAAATTCGACCGAATCCTCGCCCGTAAAACTTTTCGGCGCCTTAAAAACGCAGACCGTAACCTCGTCAATCTTTTTTTTTGAAACGGGATCGACGGCCCAGCCGTGCAAAATGCTGTTAGGCGGCGCAGCGAGGAGCGCTTCTTTTTTGGAGAAAATATGTGCGGCAAGTTTGATACAGTCCGTGCCCGAAGTCCTCACGATTCCGAGGGCCGCGGGACTTAAGGCCGTTGCAACGGCGGCGATAGCGTCATCGGTTCCGTATTTACGCACGCCTGCCGCCCAATCGTAATTTGGAAAAAAGGACGGGCGCCGCTCCGGAAATAATTGCACCTGATACAAAAAAGGCTGCAAACGAGATAAGCCTATATTGTGAATGCGTTTTTTCGATGCCCGATTTATAAAAAATCAAAACCGGCAGGCCCGCTAAAACACCGCCTACAGCGAGGCGCAGGATTTTTTGGAAAACAGAACCGGCCCTTGCATCGAAATCGGCGCAAAAAGAATCAAAAAGATAGATGTTGCCGAAAGCAAGTCCGAGCAGGGCTCCGCCGTACCGCGTTTTTTCCCTGCACAGAACGGTTATGATAAAGGCGAAAACGGCGGCTGCGGCAAATTTAAGCGATTTTATGTTTTTTCCCGAAATACCGGCTCCCGCCTCTGCAAACCCGTGCACTTTTTTTTCGATAATCGGTGTCAAAAAGATAAAACAAACCGCCAAAAAAAGGCCGAACGCCCAGCCCGCCAAAACGTCGGTAGGATAATGGACGCCCAAATAAATGCGCGTAAAGCCGATAAAAAGTGCAAAAAAGAGAGAAAGGAGAACCTTAACTGCGAAAAAGCGTCTGTCTTTTTGACCGTAGAACAAGGCCGCAGGATACATCATCGCACCTGTAAGTGAATGGCCCGACGGCGTGGAAAAGCCGGATGCCCTGACCTTCAGTATATCTGGGGCTTGAGTATACGGGCGGGGTACCTGCAAAAATAGTTTTAGGCCCTCATTCAGCCCCAAACCGAAAACAAAAAGATAAAAAAGATGCAAGCCCTTTTTGTAGTCGTCGCACCACATATACGTCAGCGGAACAAGCGCAAACCCGTAGACGAGGGCGTCGCTTAAAATTCGGATAACAAGGTCGAGGCTTGACGGTAAAAGCATTTGAACCGCCCGTATAACTTCGATTCCCCACACATACACCGCATGCAGATTCGGCGGGGCAAGATTCGTAATTTCATTCATAATGATGTTCCCTTATGATAGCCCAAGTTCAATAATTTCGTTGCCGAACTTGGCTTACGAGTTCAAAATCGTACAAGAATAGCACGATTTTGAATATCGCATTTCAAGGTAGCCTGTTTTAGAAACCGAAGTTTTTAAAACAGGTTTGATAAAAAGGCCTCGGCGTTGAAACCGAGGCTGTGATCCGGCCGGGTAGCACTGTTTGCGTATTCCGGCCGATCGGCTATTGTATGGATAATGCACGCATGTGCGGAACAGGGTTAAATAAAGCCGGCCTTTTCCAGTATGCCCTTGGCCGTAACAAGGTCGCTTGAGGCAACCATAATGACCGGGCCGGTGCAGCCCATACCGCTTTCGGCGTAAAGGCCTCCTTTCCACAAGGCTTTGCAGGCATCTTCGATTTCGATAACATCGATTCCGGGAATACCGGCATCAACAGTTTTCTTAGGCGGAGCCTTTACTTCTTCGGCAGCGGCTGCTGCAACGGGCTTTG
>CAUUSH010000044.1:0-4228 GCA_963547785.1 uncultured Treponema sp.
GCAATGGATAAAAAATAATCCTACTATTTTCAAAAAAATAATAGCGGTTGTGGTTTTTGTTTTCGGAGTTTGCCTCATTATAGGTGCCGTCAGAGATTGGGATTGGCTGTATGCGCCGGACGCACACTATCAAAGTAAATGGGGAATGGGACAGATAAGCCGTTATTTGGGCCGTCCTGTTGCCCGCATAATAGGTTTTGTAGGCGGCATTTTCTTTGCTGTTGTCGGCGGAATTTTTGTCTATAGTGTGTTTAAATAAAAATAAAAAAAGCGTCGCTAAAAGAGAGGCATAAACAAACGGTATGATGAATGGAAGCAATTAAAGAGCGGAAGATAAAAGATAATCTAAAACGGATTATTTTATTATTAATACTTTTATTAGGTATGGGTATGACGGCACAAGAACCGGAAGATTTTAATATTTTTGTACAAGATAGTGAGGGGCCATGGTATCAGGACTTTTCTTTTATGAGTGCAACTCATCCTGATATGACGGAGCATCTTACATGGAAACATAATTATAAAGAAGTATACTATCGCTATTTGCAGGGAATCTTTATTGTCAGTAAAGATGGAAATAAATACGGCTTGGTTGATGAAAAAAACACATCGATTACTCCGTTACAATATGATGAGATGGATTATTTTACCTATCCTGACAAGATTATATGGGCAAAAGAAAACGGCAAATGGGGAGCTCTCAACTATAAAGGAAAAACGGCTATCCCCTTTGTGTATGACAGCATAAAGCGGCCTCACTCATCATTGCATTTTCCTACGCGTTTGTATGCGGTAGAAAGCAAGGGCAGATGGGGCTTTGTTGATAAGGATAATAAAACGATAGTACCGTTTATATATGATGATGCCAATGCGTTTTTTAGCAGCTATCCTGTTATGGACTACACTGAAGTTAAAAAAGATAATAAATGGGGTGCCGTCAATAAAGATGGTAAACTCACCGTGCCTATAATATACGATCGCTTAACATGTTGCCGAAATAATCAATACATAGCAAAAAAAGAGAGCAAAACAGGGGTTGTAAGCGGGGAAAACGAAATAATAGTGCCTCTGGAATACGATGCCGTTCATTCTTTAAAAGATAAAGAACGGGTTTATACGGTGGTGCTCAACGGGCTTACGGGATATATAGACAACAAAGGGAAGATATTAAGTCTGCCCCGTTATGAAAAAGCCGAAGATTTTCGGGGCGGGTTAGCTGAAGTACGCGAAAACGGCAAGTGGGGCATTATGGACGATCAAGGAAACCTCGTAGCGCCGTGTAAGTACGAAGCCGTAAAAAGATTCTTGTTCTGTGACCTTATCTTTGTGCGTTACAACAATAAATGGGGCGTTTTGTCTGCGGAAGGGAAAGAAATCGTTCCTTGTAAATATTACTACATAAAAGACCTTGAGCATCCCGATACTACCATAAAAGCATATTCCTGCGGTCAAGGATTTGAAATAGATTTTTCGGGGAAGATATTAAAATAATAAGCGGGCGCCTCTAAAAACCTTGTTTGGCCAAAATATTACAAACAATGTATCTATTATATACGGAAGCATTGCATTAAATATGCTTCAAAAAAACTCGATACTGCTTATAACCACGGACATCCACGCCCACGAATAAACATCCGTGTCCATTCGTGGGCTACGAGTTTAGCCTTACATCTAAACTCGTTTCTGCTTCACACCACCGCCGTCCATGGCGTTGTTGAAAAGCGTCCTTCCGTGTACGCTTTTCAACGGCAAGTTTTCTGACGAAAAACCACGGACATCCTTGTCCGTTCTGAACAGCCTTTTTGCCGTAAGCCTTTTGAAAATAGTGGCGCCGGATACAAGACGCGAGCACAAATTAACCGCAGGCACGCCCAAAACTGAACATCCTTGTTCATTTTTGGGCTACAAGTTTGCAGGATCAAACTTGTGTTCAGCGAAGTACACGGACGTACTTCGCTGAACGAGCAACGCCGTAGACGGCGTGCATATTTTCAAAAGATCAATAGGTATAACTTTCAGTCAACCCCGACTTCTCAATCATACTCTTATACAGTGCCGATTTTTGCAACAGCTCTGCGTGTGTACCTTCCGCATCAACTTTGCCCTGATTCATTATGATGATTTTATCGGCGTTCTCGATTGACTTTAAGCGGTGCGAAATGATGATCACCGTTTTGCCTTTTATGAGTGTGTTCAGACTTTCCTGTATTTTCATTTCGTTTTCTACATCGAGCGAGGCGCTGATTTCGTCAAGGATGATAATCGGCGCGTTTTTCAAAAGGGCGCGCGCAATGGAAAGACGCTGCCGCTCTCCACCGGAAAGCCTGCTGCCGTTTTCGCCGATGACCGTATTGTAGCCGTCCGGCAGCGCTTCGATAAACTCGGCGCAGTTGGCAAGACGGGCAGCTTCTTTTACCTCATCATCGCTTGCATTTTTATTTCCGACGCGGATATTTTCCATAATCGAGGTATTAAAAAGCCCGACATCCTGAAAGACAATCGAAATTTTATCGAAAAGGCTGTCGGTATCAATTGTTGCAATGTCTTTGCCGTCGATGAGAATTTGTCCCTTGCCGTAATCATAAAGACGGGACGCAAGCCGGAGTACGGTTGTTTTTCCGCAGCCGGAAGGCCCGACAAGCGCGGTAACTTTATTTTGTTCCGCCGTAAACGAAATACCGTCGATAATCTTTTGTCCGTCGTTATACGAAAACTCAACATCTTTAAATTGAATACCGTAATGCTGCAAAGAAGCAGGTTCGCCTTCCTGCGTTTTTGTTTCGCGCAGCTCGTTTATGCGCTTGACCCGTGCATCGATATACATCAGCTCCGCAAGGTTTGCTTCAACACCTGCAACGGCATCTACAACACGGGAAGCGGCAATAATATAGCCGATAAGATACAAAAGCGGCGCCGTACCAGCCAGATACATTTTTAGTCCGAAAAATACGGTAACGCCGATAGAAAACTTTAAAAACAGCAGTGCGATGTTGAGAGGAATCGCTTGATGTGCTTCCACAGTCAAGTGCAATTTTTCCGCTTCATCGACATTGCGGTTCAGTTTTTCCGCCGTGTCATCCGTAAGACCATAACTTTTAATTTCCTGTTGCAGTTCTATCGTTTCTTGAAAAAATTCCGTGCGCTCACGCTGTTTATGAAAGTCCCGCGTTGTTTCCCGTATTTGAATTTTTTTCGACAGGATTAATAAAATAAAGCTGATAATAATCGGAACAAATACGCATAAGCCTAATCCCGGATGCGCAGTAATCATCATTGCGCCGATTATAATCAAATAGAACACAAGACCGATTGTTTGCGGAATTGCGTGGCTCAGCGCGTGTTCGATTGTAGCGACATCGGCCATCACCGTTTGCGATAAGTCGGAAACATCGTGTTTGGAAAAATACGCAAGCGGCAGCGCCTTGAGCCGGTCGGCAATATTCACGCGCAGTTCTTTACATTCTTTGAACGTCGCGGTGTAGAGCGTATTGTAATTGATATGCACAAGCACATACATCACAACCGCAAGAGCAGCAATAATACCGACATAAAATCCTGCCGACCGCAGCGTCCCGTCAAAATAACTTTGCAAAAAGAACATCATTAAAAACATCGGTAAAATAAATGCAACATCAGCAAGCATCGACCACACTGACGCTGTAACAATCCCTTTTGCCCCCGATTCGGTTACCCCGAACCATTTTTGTAGTTTAGTCATATATAACTCCCTTAAAAATAATTTGTAATGTTTAGTAAATCTGTTCGGAAACTTCCGATTCTGAACAGGTTACCTTGAAATGCAATGTTCACGCATCGTGCTATTTGTGCGATTTAGAACTTGATGCCTCCATGTTAGGGGAAGTGCCCCCTTTCAGAGCAAAGGGTTGTTTCCATCCCCTGATTACTCATTACCCGCTCACATGATCTTCCAATTCCGCTATGTACTTATCAAAATCGGAAACAAAGTTCTTATCTTGAATAATGCGGTATTTTTCAAATTCGGATTCGGCATGAAGTTTTGCAATTTCTGCAGATACCTTTCCTGCATCTTTTAAAAGTCCGTATTCGAACATTTCGATAAAACCGGTAAGCCGCGTTTCCCAATCTTGCATGGTAAGAGGAATTTTCCGCAACGCCATATTTTCTGCAAAGTCGAGGTATGAAGTTACCATCCGGTTTAACTGCGAAAGTTCTGTCTCGCTTAAGTAGTTTTTTGCAACCGTAACAT
>CAUUSH010000045.1:0-3698 GCA_963547785.1 uncultured Treponema sp.
CGTGCGGTAATATTACCGCTGCCTGAGATATCTATCGACATTGAATCTTTAGGCATATTGAATGATGAAATGGTACTGGTAAGTGAACCGACTGTCTGCAACTTTATTAAAGCAGGCATTGTGATAAAGACTTTACGGCGAGTCGGTGATATGCCGTATCTGTATCCAGACTTAAAACCGATGTTAAGAGTGGTACCTGTAAGGGATACATCCAAATAGGGGAAAATATTTTCATCCGTTTCAATTTGAATGGAAAAGGTTTCGCTATACCTTATATCGGCAGTCCAACCGCCCTTGATGCAAACAGCATTAAAATCGCTTTCAGGGAATGATTTAGTTTCTATCTTTCCGTTTCCTTTAATGACTTTGTCCGAACCGGAAAAAGATTGGCAGCCGATACAAATAACCAAAAGAGCCGTTATCACGGCAGCTTTTACAATACCGATTAGCTTGACTTTATTCATAAAAACTCCTTTATATAAGTTTCTTTTTCTTTATAATAATACTTTAAAGCCTCGGACATGTCAATGCTGAAAAACTTTTGTAACAAGCTGTTTAACCTACCGCTTCTTGCCAAATTTTCTGTTTTTTGGTATACTCACCCTTCCTATGAATGAATTTACTGAAGGTCTTAATCCCGAACAGTTTAAAGCCGTTACTGCGATTAATGGTCCCGTGCTTATAATAGCGGGAGCCGGTTCGGGGAAAACACGCGTTATCACTTTTAGAATTGCACACATGCTCGACAAGGGAATTCCTCAGTCTCAGATTTTGGCTCTTACCTTTACCAACAAGGCTGCCAAGGAAATGGCGGATCGGATAAAAGAGCTTACCGGCAAAAAACTTCAAAACCTGACTGTCAGCACCTTTCACGCTTTTGGAGTTAAGGTTCTGCGTTCCCACATCGACAAAATAGGCTGGAGAAGTAATTTTAGTATTTATGATGAAACTGACCGCAATCAGTTGATTAAAGAATGCGGAAGAGAACTTAAATTCTCGGCAGATGCCTTGGACGTTTACAAGGTAGGTATTCTTTTTTCCAATATCAAAATGGGAAGAAAGGATTGGACAAACGAGCATGATTCGTACAAGGCTCTTTATAAAGAATATCAGGATGGGCTTAAACTTTATAATGCAGTAGACTTTGACGACCTTATAATGCTTCCAATAAAAATATTTAAAGAACACCCCGAAGTCTTGGCGGAGTACCGCGAAAGATACCGATATATAATGGTTGATGAATTTCAGGATACCAGCACACAACAATATAATTTTATGAAGCTCATCGCCGACAAAAATATCTGCGTAGTAGGCGATGACGATCAATCTATTTATTCTTGGCGGGGTGCCAGTTTTGAAAATATCCGCAACTTTGAAAAAGACTTTCCCGAAATGATCGAAATAAAACTTGAGCAAAACTACCGTTCCACAGGGACAATTTTGGCTGCTGCAAACGGCGTAATTTCTCATAATGTAAACCGCAAGGTAAAAGCTCTTTGGTCAGAAAAAGACTCGGGGCGCCCCATCGAAATTTTTATTCCCGAAAATGAGGCAGCGGAAGCCGATTTTATTTCGGACATGATTTTAAGCTTAAAGCAAAGAGAAGGTTTTAAGTATTCCGACTTCGGAGTTTTAATCCGTGCCAATAGTTTAAGCCGCCCATTGGAAGAATCCTTCTTGGAAGTAAACATTCCGTATAGAATGTCGGGTGGGACAAGTTTTTTTCAGCGGAAGGAAATAAAGGACCTTATAAGCTATCTGCGCGTTGTCGCAAACCCCGACGATGATGTAAACCTCCTGCGCATTATCAACACGCCGAGGCGGGGCATAGGCAAAAAAACTCTTGAAACCCTTTCCGCTCTTGCAACGGAAAATTCTTGTTCAATGCGGGCTGCAATCCGCCTTCTTCTTGAAAACCCGCCTGAGGATATGAGGGGAAAAAGCATTGAAGATTTAAAAGAATTTGCCGAGCTTGTAAGCGCACACCGCACTCAGCTTCTTTCGGGGAAGGGTCTTGCTCAAAAGGTTAGAAAACTTTTGGACGACATCGCCTATAACGAATACCTTATCGCCGAATACCAAAAAAGTGAAAAGGCTGCTCAATTTAAAATGATGAATATCGAAAGTTTTTTGCACTCGATGGACGATTGGGAAAACAATCCCGACAATTGGGACGGAAGTCTCTACGATTATCTTAACCGCATTACTCTTTTAACCCGCGATGATACTGAAGAAGAAAAAGGCGAAGTAAATATTATGACCATTCATTCTTCAAAGGGCTTGGAGTTTCCCGTGGTCTTTATTGCGGGAGCGGAAGACGGCCTTATTCCCCATGCAAGGAGTGTCGAAGAAAATGACGGAGATGTCGAAGAAGAGCGCCGCCTTTTCTATGTGGCCATCACCAGAGCCCAGCAAAAACTTTTTATCACAAGCTGCAGGCAAAGACGGAAGCAGGGCGGCATAACCGAATGTGCGCCATCTCCTTTTTTGGATGAGATTCCTGCCGACCTCGTCGAATACCACGAGCCAGATGCTCAAGCCGAAGAAGAACGCATCGCCGATATCTTCAGCCAAATGAAAAAAAAGTTTTCGATGTAGGGGATGCTTAGGGCGGGAATAGAAAAGATTTTATAGAGTTCAGATTCGCCTTCGGCTTCATCTTCTCAAAATCGGACAAGTATGTCCATTCTGATACGTGAATACAGCATAATACGGCAAGAGACGAGGTAAGTACAAGGAGTTTAGCAAAAGCGAAGCGCAGACTGCTAAAAAATGTACGGAATGTACATTTTTTAGCGAAGTATGGAACCTCAGCACTCCGATGTCCGCCTATTTTCAAAAAATTACACCTTAAACTTTCCGACCTCCTTAGAGAGGTTTTCAATGCTCTCTTTATTTTTTTGGCTTATTGTGTTTACTTCCTGTACGGCATTGCTGATTTGCACGGCACCGGAGGCCATCTCGTTCATGCTGTCGGTGATGACGCGGGTAAGTTCATCGAGCTTTTGCATCTCTTGCGCGACATTTTCGCCTCCGTGAAGCATTTCTGCAGAGCCGTCGTTTACCTGATTGGTTACCATGTTTATATCGCGGATAGCCGACAATACTTCTTTACTGCCGTTTTCCTGTTCACGCATAGCGTCCATTAGATTTTGGCTCATCGTTTTGACCTGATCGGACAAACTGAAAATAATGTTGAACTTTTCTTCAGCAGTTTTCGCAGAAGCTGAAAGGGTTTCAATCTCAGCCGATAGTACTTTAAGTGTTTCGGTAATGGTCTTGCCCTGAGTACTGGACTCTTCGGCGAGCTTACGGATTTCGTCAGCAACGACGGCAAAACCTTTGCCTGCTTCGCCTGCATGGGCGGCTTCGATTGCGGCGTTCATTGCCAAAAGGTTTGTCTGGCTGGCAATGTGCTGGATAACGCTTGAGGCCTCAAGTAAACCGCCTGATTCTTCGGCAATGCGTTGAGTGACGTTGTTTGCCCCGCTTACGGTTTCCTTGCCGTCTGCGGTAGCATTTGCTAGGGTTTTAACTGCATCATTTGTTTTGTCGAGAGTCTGTGTGATTGAGGCTATATTCGATACCATCTGCTCGATAGCGGAAGAAGATTCAGCTACACTAGCAGCTTGATTTTCGATACTACCGTTGAGCTGCTTTATAGTACGGATAATTTCTTCGACAGTAGCTGCCGTTTC
>CAUUSH010000046.1:0-3581 GCA_963547785.1 uncultured Treponema sp.
TGTACAATAGTATGGAAAAGGGGAATGAAAATCTATTCCGCCTATGGAGGATAGTATGTATAAAAATTAAGACTGAATTTACTCATTTAAAACTCTATTGCTTCTTGCCAAATTTTCCGTTTTTTGGTATACTCACCTCTCCTATGAATGAATTTACTGAAGGTCTTAATCCAGAACAGTTTAAAGCCGTTACTACGATTAATGGGCCCGTGCTTATAATAGCGGGAGCCGGTTCGGGGAAAACACGCGTTATCACTTTTAGAATTGCACACATGCTCGACAAGGGAATTCCTCAGTCTCAGATTTTGGCTCTTACCTTTACCAACAAGGCTGCCAAGGAAATGGCGGATCGGATAAAAGAGCTTACCGGCAAAAAACTTCAAAACCTGACTGTCAGCACCTTTCACGCTTTTGGAGTTAAGGTTCTGCGTTCCCACATCGACAAAATAGGCTGGAGAAGTAATTTTAGTATTTATGATGAAACTGACCGCAATCAGTTGATTAAAGAATGCGGAAGAGAACTTAAATTCTCGGCAGATGCCTTGGACGTTTACAAGGTAGGTATTCTTTTTTCCAATATCAAAATGGGAAGAAAGGATTGGACAAACGAGCATGATTCGTACAAGGCTCTTTATAAAGAATATCAGGATGGGCTTAAACTTTATAATGCAGTAGACTTTGACGACCTTATAATGCTTCCAATAAAAATATTTAAAGAACACCCCGAAGTCTTGGCGGAGTACCGCGAAAGATACCGATATATAATGGTTGATGAATTTCAGGATACCAGCACACAACAATATAATTTTATGAAGCTCATCGCCGACAAAAATATCTGCGTAGTAGGCGATGACGATCAATCTATTTATTCTTGGCGGGGTGCCAGTTTTGAAAATATCCGCAACTTTGAAAAAGACTTTCCCGAAATGATCGAAATAAAACTTGAGCAAAACTACCGTTCCACAGGGACAATTTTGGCTGCTGCAAACGGCGTAATTTCTCATAATGTAAACCGCAAGGTAAAAGCTCTTTGGTCAGAAAAAGACTCGGGGCGTCCCATCGAAATTTTTATTCCCGAAAACGAGGCGGCGGAAGCCGATTTTATTTCGGACATGATTTTAAGCTTAAAGCAAAGGGAAGGTTTTAAGTATTCCGACTTCGGAGTTTTAATCCGTGCCAACAGTTTAAGCCGCCCATTGGAAGAATCCTTTTTGGAAGTAAACATTCCATATAGAATGTCGGGGGGTACAAGTTTTTTTCAGCGTAAGGAAATAAAGGACCTTATAAGCTATCTGCGAGTTGTTGCAAACCCCGACGATGATGTAAACCTCTTGCGCATTATCAACACACCGAGGCGGGGCATAGGCAAAAAAACTCTTGAAACCCTTTCCGCTCTTGCAACGGAAAATTCTTGTTCAATGCGGGCTGCAATCCGCCTTCTTCTTGAAAACCCGCCTGAGGATATGAGGGGAAAAAGCATTGAAGATTTAAAAGAATTTGCCGAGCTTGTAAGCGCACACCGCACTCAGCTTCTTTCGGGGAAGGGTCTTGCTCAAAAGGTTAGAAAACTTTTGGACGACATCGCCTATAACGAATACCTTATCGCCGAATACCAAAAAAGTGAAAAGGCTGCTCAATTTAAAATGATGAATATCGAAAGTTTTTTGCACTCGATGGACGATTGGGAAAACAATCCCGACAATTGGGACGGAAGTCTCTACGATTATCTTAACCGCATTACTCTTTTAACCCGCGATGATACTGAAGAAGAAAAAGGCGAAGTAAATATTATGACCATTCATTCTTCAAAGGGCTTGGAGTTTCCCGTGGTCTTTATTGCGGGAGCGGAAGACGGCCTTATTCCCCATGCAAGGAGTGTCGAAGAAAATGACGGAGATGTCGAAGAAGAGCGCCGCCTTTTCTATGTGGCCATCACCAGAGCCCAGCAAAAACTTTTTATCACAAGCTGCAGGCAAAGACGGAAACAGGGCGGCATAACCGAATGTGCTCCATCTCCTTTTTTGGATGAGATTCCTGCAGACCTTGTCGAATACCACGAGCCCGATGCCCAAGCCGAAGAAGAACGCATTGCCGATATCTTCAGCCAAATGAAAAAAAAGTTTTCGATATAGGGGAGAAAAATTTACGGCGGCTTAGATCCGCTGTATAATCACAACATATTTTTTCGGTAAGGCGGAAATGTTTTTATAAGCAGAAACTTTTGTATAAGAAACGATGAAAATTCAAGCCAAAAGCCGTCAATCTTAGCCAATCTTTTAGCTGTTTTTAAGACAAAAATCTATTGCTGTTGTAAAATCTTCACACAAATAGGGGAAAGTTTTACTATATGCAAGAGATTAAAACCGCCGTTGATGTTAGAACGCTTCTTTTTTTAGACATAGTGATTATGGTTTTTATGCTGATTTCCGGAAAGGCGGAGGTAACGCTCTGCTCTTTTATCGTTGCGGCGGCGGTACCGGTCATAACGGGATTATACGGTGTCTTATTGTGTTACACTGTTTTGTTTGCAGTGCTTTTTTCTTATTATCAACTGATTTTGCATTTGCATTTTCCGGTGTTTCAATCCGCGGTTTTTTCCGTTATAGGAATAGTTGCTTTTATCGTGCAGCGGATTATTCCCTTTATGCTGCTGGGAACGGTAATTCAAAAACAAAAAAATATTTCGGAAATTACAATGGCGCTCGACCGTATGCGGCTTCCGCGAGGCGTTATTCTTAGCATAGCGGTAATGTTTCGTTATTTTCCTGCAATAAAAGATGATTTTCTGATTATCATCGATGCGATGAAACTGAAAGGTCTATACACTTCAAAATGTGCGGCTATTCTCCATCCGATAAGGACGATGGAATTTATAATCGTGCCGATGTTGTTTAAAAGCCTAAAGACTGTGGAAGAACTTTCCTGTGCGGCGTTGGTTAAGGGCATTGAAAACACCGATAAAAAAACATCGTACTTTGATGTCAAATTTCGTCCGATAGATGCCGTGTTTTCGCTTGCTGCAATCATAGTGTTGACGGCAAGTATGTACGCAAAATTATTTTGAATGAGAGCCTCGCGTATGATCAATCTGAATGATGTAAACTACAAATATAACGATACTGCGGCACAGGCAGTTCACCATATATCTCTGTCCGTAAAAAAAGGAGAACTGGTTGTTATTACCGGAAAAAGCGGCTGCGGAAAAACAACGGTATTCCGCTGTATGAACGGGCTGTGTCCTTATTTTTATGAAGGAGAAATAAACGGAAGTCTTACATTAAACGGCACTGATCTTTCGTCGATGCGTATATGCGATATATCAAACATTGTAGCGTCCGTCTTTCAAAATCCTGAAAGCCAGTTTTTTACAACCGATGTACTTTCCGACCTTGTATATCCGTGCGAAAATTACGGTATAGAAAAAAAAGAAATACAAGAGCGGCTGAACGGTGTTACAAAACTGCTATCGCTGGAACCGCTTTTGAACAGAAAGCTTTCGGAACTCTCAGGAGGTGAAAAACAAAAGATTGCAATCGCTTCGGTTTTAATGTTGGACACGCGCGTTGTACTGATGGACGAGC
>CAUUSH010000047.1:0-2667 GCA_963547785.1 uncultured Treponema sp.
TAATGAAGAGGTGTTCTTCACGCTAATGAAGAGGTGTTCTTCACGCTAATGAAGAGATGTCCTTAGGGGCATGTCCAAAGTCTGCAATGCAGACTTTGGACGGCGAGTTTTAGGCTTACCGCCTAAAACATCGCACGATTAAACCACCGTACATCCTGTACGGCGTACATTTTCAGCAGGGGATTTAAGGAGGGCGCAAGCTTCCCTTACAAAATAATATGAAACAAGAAACGGAACGATTTGCACACACAAAAACGGCGGAAATGATTTTGAACCTGGACGCCGTCTACAAAGAAATAGATGAGGCTGAAAGCGAATGGAAAAAGGCCTGTCCTGTCCGCTGTATCGACGGGTGCGGAGCCTGCTGCATTCATTTTGAACCCGAAATTTACGAGATCGAGGCACTGTATCTTGCAGCATGGCTTTTATACCATCAAAGAAAGCGGGCCTTACGCATACTGAACGGCGATTTTTCTGCGAATACGCCCGACAAACAAAACGGCTGCCTTCTTTTCGACATTGATAACCCGCATCACTGCACCGTGTATGGCGGCCGCTGCCTTATTTGCCGGCTGTTCGGGTACTCAGGCGATCGGGGAAAGGACCGCTCTGTCCGTTGGAGGCCGTGCCGGTTTACGGTTTCAAAAAACGGGGCTGCCGGCGTACAAAAACAATATGGACAGGCCGATTTACTGCGATCCTTCGGCAGCTTACCGCCCGTTATGAGCGATTTTACGGCACGCATTTTGTGTTTTATGTCGGACGGTAATTTTACGGCACGGCCGATCAGAAAAAGCCTGCCTGCTGCCGTTTCCAAAATACTGATGCTGCAAAAATACTCCGATTTTCCCCAATTCGACCCCGGCTCCGGCCCCGCATCACCGCCCCTTGCTTCGTAACGGTTTTTTTGCGAATTTCCATAGACCGGCAGAAACTTTTATATATTAAAATTATTTAATTTCGTGTATAATATATACAAGGAGAAAAAAAGTGGAAATCAAATTACAATACTCACCGGATCAGAAGGCTGCCGATGCCGTTGCAGCCGAAGTCGAGAAGCTTTCCGATAAGGAGCTTTTTCATATCAACGTCTACACTTTGGCCGAAAAACTGGGGCTGCAAAGAAGTACCGTTTTGAACATCTTTATTCAAGGTGTTTACGACGGCGTTTTTCTTATCGACTGGATATTCCATTGCCCCGGCTGCGGCGGCATAACACACGAAACCCTTTCCATTCAGCATGCCTCGTCCGAAAATTTCTGCGGCATCTGCGATAAGAACGTGCCGAATATTTTGGACGACAGTATCGAAGTCTTTTTTACCGTTCATCCCGGTATAAAAAAGCTCCCCGAAACTTTCAAACAAGATTACATAAAAGAAATAGACGACGCCTCACTTGCAGGGAATTACTGTATCTGGAAAACACCTGAGGCGGTACGCGGCATCGATCTTATTCAAAACAACCTGTATCGGGAACTGCTGGGATCGGACGTACTTATCTCTGATCAGTCCTTGCAAATTATGAAAATAGCCATTTTGTTTACCGACATAAAAGGCTCAACCCAGATGTATTCCGACCTCGGCGATGCTAAGGCCTTCGGACTTGTGCGGGAACATTTTAGGATATTATTCGATACAATTAAGAAATTCGACGGGGTTCCGGTTAAAACCATCGGCGATGCGGTTATGGGTGTGTTCGTAAACTCGGTTTCTGCGGTTCAGGCCGCTTTGGAAGCGCAAAAGGCCCTAATTGCGCATTACGAGTCAAAACCCGCAAACGAACGGATCGAGGTAAAAATAGGCCTGCACAGCGGCCCCGCCTTGGTGGTTACCTTGAACAACCGCTTGGACTATTTCGGTTCGACGGTAAACACGGCCGCCCGCATTCAGGACAAGGCCCTGCCGAACGAGGTCGTTATTTCCCAAACCCTGTTTGACGATCCTCAAATCAGGCAGCAGATTTCCGCCGTAACCGACCGGGTGCAAAGGCAAAACACGGAATTCAAGGGCTTGGAAGGCGCTTTTTCGATTTATCACATACCGATGTGTTAATTCTTTTTTCCAAAGTTCGAAATAATGACCGATGTACAAAAAGGCGGCTTTCGATACCGAAAAAGCCAATACCGAAAAATAAACGCCCTTTGTATTACGATAGCAGCCATAGCACTTGCCTACGCGGGGTTTTCGGCCTATACCGTATTCGGAGAAAACAGAAGCATAATGAGTAAAATTGCCGAAATCGTTTTGCATATTTCCTACGGCAAAAAGCCGTTTAAAAACGAAGCCGAACTGGCGGCCTTTTTGGAAGAAAGGAGGGCGGAAAACGCGCAGCCGTACATACGCCTTAAGTCCATACGTTTAGACGCCTGCGTACAGGAAACCGTATTTGAAGGAATGCAGTAATTCGGCAGTTTCAAAATTTGATCGGCAATCCGCTTTAGCGGATACGATGCATCTATTACCTTACAGAACAAGCCGACAGGCTTGATGATTTTTCAGCCGCCGAGTTTTTAAGGCGTATCGAAAAATTAAAAGGTTATTTGGAAGGAATGAGGTAGATAGCCGTTTGACTTTTTTGAAAGGGTAGTTTGCATATTTAGAAAATGAAACTTGAACGGATTCTCGAAATAATTATATACTTATTAAACCATGAAAAGGTTTCCGCAA